>JBHHZP010000021.1:0-35141 GCA_046758085.1 Acidiferrobacterales bacterium | reverse complement strand
GCCGACGGGCCTCATCACGTGATCCCCATTGTGGCGGCGTTCAATCGCCGTTACCCCGGGCTCGATGTGTCGTTGTCCATGGGCAATGCCGACACGGTACTGAACGATCTGCGCAACTACCGTATCGACGTGGCAGTGCTGGCCAAGGTGGATGAGGATCCGAGGCTGTTCGCCATTCCCTACCGGCGCAGTCCGCTGGTGCTGTTTGTACCGCGCAACCATCCCTGGGCCAAGCGCACATCGATACGACTCAAGGAAATCGCCGATCAGCGCATGATTCTGCGCGAGGCAGCCTCGGTGACGCGCCAGACCTTTCAGTCGGCGCTTGCCGAGGCCGGGGTCCGGCCGCAAGCCGTTATGCAAATCGAGAGCCGCGAGGCGGTGCGCGAAGCCGTCGCGGCCGGGCTCGGTATCGGAGTCGTGTCGCAGGCGGAATTCGATTACGACAAACGGCTAACGGCGGTGCGCGTGCACGATGCGCAGATGGAGATCACGGAACACGTAGTCTGCTTGCAGGAGCGACGGCGTCTTCGGATCGTGCGTGCATTCTTGGAGATCGTGCGCCAGGTTGTGCGGACCGACCCAGCAAAGGTGTGATGGCCATAAGCGCGCTTATGATGCGTCGTAGGTACTTGGTAGTCGCTGGGGTGATTCTCGCTTTGCGGGTCGGATCAGCGATAGCCGCCCAAAATTGAACCCAGATGCTCCGTGGCCGTCGAGACGTACGGGCACTGGCACGATTAGTTTATGCTGACGCGGTAGCGACATTTCTGACGGGTGACGGTGATCGCGCGGGTAAAGAGGTGATATTCGCCCGGGATCGGGCTACGAAACGGCTTCTCGCCGGGACCCAGCCGAGCGCCCTCCACACCGCCTGCCGTGCTGAACAGCGCGATGTTACAACGACCGGCTACATGAGCGATCTCCACGTAATGGCCAGGGTCGCGGGAAAATCGGCTTTGATCCAGTGGTCGTGGCCGAACTTGATGAGGACATCGCGGCGCTCGCCCGGGCCCAGCGTCTGGCCATCGGGGCATGCCTGCGCCAGGCTTAACGTGGGTACCGGCGCGAGCAACAACAACAGAAACGCCCTGCTCATACGGGACATGGCGGTGCCTCAGTCGTGTCTGCGGATAGGAACCCTATAGTTTCTAGGGTATTCTCTGTCCGGGCCGCATGTCGCGGCAACGGTGTTAATGGCACACCCCGATCGAGTCCAGGCTATGTGTCAGGGTACTCACCCCAGGCGGGGTATACCCTCAACAAAGCGTTGAGGGCCCAAGCGTGCAGGCCGCCGAGGCAGGCGTGCACATGATAGGATAGAATTCCGGTCCGCGGCGCACGTGTGTGGTTGTGGCGATGCGACCGGCGCTTGCGAGTAGCGGGGTAGCTAAGAAGCTGCACACGACGGAGTATGAGCTTGAACTTTTCTCTTAAGACGACTGCTTTTTTCGGCCGGACACGGGCGCTCGAGGCGCAGATCGACGAGTTCCTGGACAAGGTTTCCGAAGCCGGGCTGGTATTCAGTCGCGCCATGAAAGTTTACCTCGAGCAGGGCAAGTGCAAGGATTACGAGGCCTTTCTGGAGCATGGAACAACCGTGGAGCATCGGGGCGATGATTTGCGCCGCGGCATCGAAACCGAGCTGTACGCGCAAACCCTGATTCCGGATTTTCGTGGTGATGTCCTGAGCTTGCTTGAGGACATGGATAATCTGGTCAATATCTATGAGGCTAACCTCTATCGTTTCTCGATCGAGGGACCCGAGATTCCGGCCGAGTTTCGCAAGGACTTCTGGGACCTTACCGAGACCGTCGTCACCTGCGTGGAGTCCGTGGTATTGGCGGCACGCGCATTTTTCCGGGACATCGAGGTAGTGCGCGACCATAACAGCAAGGTTATGTTCTACGAGACACAGGCCGACAAAATCAGCACCAAGCTAAAACGAGCGGTGTTTGCCTCCGATCTCGATTTGGCCCACAAGACCCAGCTGCGTTATTTCGTGGAGCGCATCGACGAGCTGGCCAATGAGGCCGAGGACATCGCCGATTACTTGGCCATCTACACCATCAAGCGCAAGATTTAGGAACTGAAAAAGTCCTTTCATGGACTTTTTCGGCTCGAAAACGCAAAATACAATTTTGCGTTTTTTCATTTTCAATCACTGTTTATGATTAGAAAACAGTGCGTGCGGGTACCGTGCTGCCGCCTGTTTTTTCGCTGCTTTAGCTAGACGTCCACAATACCCGGCAATGGATCTCACTGTTCTTTTTTTCCTCACCAGCGGGCTGTTTCTCGGTTGGTCCCTGGGTGCCAACGACGCCGCGAACGTCTTTGGCACCGCGGTGGGTACGCGCATGGTCCATTTCACGACGGCAGCGCTGATATGCAGCGTGTTCGTGATTCTCGGTGCCGTTATCAGTGGCGCCGGCGCCAGCCACACCCTTGGGAAGCTTGGCTCCGTCAACGCCCTGCCCGGCGCTTTCATGGTTGCGCTGTCCTCGGCCGTCACGGTGTACATCATGACCAAGTGGCGGCTCCCCGTTTCCACCAGCCAGGCCATCGTCGGCGGAATCATCGGTTGGAACCTGTTCAGCGACTCCGTCACTGACACGAGCACGATGATCAAGATCTTCGCGACCTGGGTCGCGTGCCCGGTGCTGGCCGGCGCGATTGCGGTTTCGATATTCAAGCTTGCGCAACAGTTCCAAAAGCGGGTAAAGCTTCATCTGCTACGTCTCGACGCCTACTCACGCCTGGCATTGATATTTGCGGGTGCCTTCGGTGCATACAGCCTGGGAGCCAACAACATCGCCAATGTCATGGGCGTGTTTGTGCCGGTATCGCCATTCACCGATTTTGAGGTCGCTAATCTGTTCACGCTGAGCTCCGTACAACAGCTCTTTCTGTTTGGCGCGATTGCGATCGCAGTGGGTGTATTCACCTATTCCAAGCGTGTGATGCTCACGGTGGGACAGGAGCTGTTACCATTGACCCCGATTGCGGCCTGGGTCGTCGTCATCGCTCATTCGATCGTGTTGTTCTTGTTTGCCTCCCAAGGCCTGGAGCATATGCTCGCCAGCGCCGGGCTTCCCACCATTCCGCTGGTGCCGGTCTCCAGCTCGCAGGCCGTCATCGGCGCCGTCGTCGGGATCGGGCTTTTGCGCGGCGGTCGGGAGTTACGCTGGCATGTGCTGGGGAATATCAGTGTCGGCTGGATCACGACCCCCGTCATCTCGGCTGTCATGTGTTTCGTGGCGTTGTTCTTTCTGCAAAACGTATTCAACCAGCAGGTATACCGGCAGGTGCACTATGAGCTATCGTCCCCGGTATTGGAAAGGCTGGCGCAACTAGATATTGCCACGGAGAGGCTCGATGAGCTGCAGGGCAAGGAATTTGAGTCGAGCGTAAGGTTCCTGGAGGCGCTTGAGCAAAAAGCGTCGCTCACTGAAGTACAGGAGCAAAGGGCCTTGTATTACGCCGAGGTCGAAGACTTCGTCATCGAGCCTGAAAAAATAGACGCGCTCGATGCCGATTGGTTAACGTCGTCACAGATCACCGCGCTGCGGGAGTTATCGGGGCGTACGTTCCGGTATAAATGGCGGCTGGCCAGCGCGCTCGCTCGGCGAAGCGACGACTGGAAACTGAAGCCCGACTCGAAGTTAAACAAGCTATACAACGGCGAGATCAAGAAAAAACTGGAATATATCTACCGCACGTTCACCTCGAATGGCTAGCGGCTAATATTTGTCAGTCTGTTGACGCCCGATTTATGACCAGCCGATGATGCAAGGCATGACCCGTAGCCTGACGTTAATACCGAGCAATCAACACTTATTTGCATTCAATTCCGGGTGAAAATGCACATGGCTGCAATGTCACACTGTTTCGGTATCGACTATGATGGGACCCTTGCCGATACGAGCTTGATGAAGGCCCGCTGGATTCGGGAACACCTCGGGCGTGACATGCCAGCGTGGCAATGCGACCGTACCAGCTGCGTGCCCATCATCGGCGCCGAACACTACAAGGCCATGGCCAATGTGGTGTACGAGCAAGAATGGTCAATGCAGGCACCAGCCGTCGCCGGCGCGCTGGATGCGGTGAAGGCGTTAAGCACGCGCGGCAAAGTCTACGTCGTTTCCGCGCGCCTGCCCCACCGGATGGCCTTTGCGCGGAAGTGGCTCGAACAACGCGGCGTCGTCCGCCTCGTGAGCGGCTTTCTTTCGTCCGCTGGCAGCGACAAGGAAGCGCTGTGCATGCAGTATGGTCTGCAAGTGCTCATCGATGACGATGCGCGCCATCTGGAAGGCCTGCCGCCTGAGCGGATCATGCCTATTCTTCTCAAGCCAGGCCTGCAGGGCGAGCTCTATGTGCCGGCGGGCGTAGCGCTTTGCCGTTCATGGGGCGAGGTGTTATCAATGATAGGACTCAGCGCTCAGGACTGAGAACAATGCCACAGCCGCTTCCACCCCATGCACAGGTCGTTATTATTGGCGGCGGTATCGTCGGCTGCAGTGTGGCCTATCACCTGACCAAACTCGGCTGGACCGATGTGGTGTTGCTGGAGCGTAAATCGCTCACTTGCGGCACGACCTGGCATGCAGCGGGACTTGTCGGCCAGCTTCGTGCCACCCACAACCTCTCCCGGCTGGCACAGTACACCTGCGAGCTGTTCCGCACCTTGGAGCAGGAGACCGGACAGGCCACCGGATTCAAACAGAATGGCTCGCTTTCCATTGCGACCAACGAGGAGCGCTTTGACGAGCTCAAGCGCGGTGCGTCGATGGCCCGCTGCTTCGGCCTCGACGTCATGGTCATCACTCCCGATGAGGCGGGCGAGAAGTGGCCGTTGCTCAATATCGAGGATCTGGTCGGCGCCGTGTTCCTCCCGCGTGACGGTCAGGTAAACCCGAGCGACGTGACTCAGGCGATTGCTAAAGGTGCGAAGATGGGCGGCGCCTCGATATTCGAGAACACCAAAGTCACGGCGATCCGTCGAAGCGGTGGCCGGGTCACGGGTGTCGTCACCAAGAAAGGCGATATCGCCGCCGAGTATGTGGTCAACTGCGGCGGGATGTGGGGCCGGGAGATCGGAGCCATGTGCGGCGTCAACGTGCCGCTGCATGCCGCCGAGCATTTTTACATCGTCACCGAGCCGATACATGGCGTAACGCCTGACCTCCCGGTCCTGCGCGATCCCGATGGCTATGCGTATTACAAGGAAGACGCCGGTAAGCTGCTGGTGGGTGCGTTCGAGCCTGTTGCCAAGCCGTGGGGCATGGACGGCATCCCGGCGGATTTCGCCTTTGACCAGTTGCCGGACGATTGGGACCATTTCGAGCCCGTGCTGGAGAAGGCGCTGGCTCGGGTCCCGGCACTGGAGCAAGCCGGCATCCAGCTATTCTTCTGTGGGCCCGAGAGCTTCACACCGGATGACCGTTACATACTCGGCGAGGCGCCCGGGCTTAGAAATTTCTTTGTTGCCGCCGGCTTCAACTCAATCGGCATCCAATCCGCGGGTGGCGTGGGGAGGGTACTGGCTGAATGGATCGTCAAGGGTTACCCACCAATGGATCTGTGGGACGTGGATACGCGCCGCTGGATGCCCTTTCAAGGCAATTCCCGCTACCTTCACGATCGCACTGTCGAAGGACTCGGCCTGCTTTACGCGATGCACTGGCCGTTTCGCCAGTTCGAAACCGCACGCCCCGTTCGTACTAGCCCGTTTCACGATCGCCTGGCAGCGCGTGGTGCCTGCTTCGGCGAGACTTGCGGATGGGAGCGGGCGAACTGGTTTGCGCCATCCGGCAGCGAGCCGAAGTATCATTACTCCTATGGTCGCCAGAACTGGTTCGACTGCGCGGCGGCCGAGCACCGAGCGGTGCGCGAGGGTGTGGGGCTGTTCGATCAGTCCTCATTCGCCAAGTTCCTGCTGCAGGGACACGATGCCGAGCGAGTGTTGAATCGCGTGTGCGCCAACGACGTGTCGGTGCCTGTGGGTAAGCTGGTCTATACGCAGTGGCTCAACGCGCGCGGTGGCATCGAAGCGGACGTCACGGTGACACGCATAGATGAAGATTGCTTTCTCATTGTCACTTCGGCCGGCTCGCAAATCCGGGATTTTGTCTGGCTCGAGCGCCACATCCCCGAAGGAGCGCATGCGGTGTTGACCGATATCACGTCGGGTCTCGCCGTGCTTGGCATCATGGGGCCGCGGTCGCGCGATTTACTCACACAGATCACCAACGCCGATCTTTCGAATGGTGCCTTTCCTTTTGCTACGTCGCAAGAGATCGAACTCGGCTATGCGAAGGTACGCGCGTCGCGCATAACCTATGTTGGCGAACTCGGCTGGGAGCTTTACATTCCCACAGAATTTGCACTGAGCGTTTATGATGCCCTTGTCGCCGAAGGCTGCGCATTCGAGCTAAGGCACGCAGGTATGCATGCGATGAACTCGTTGCGTATCGAAAAGGGCTATCGGCATTGGGGGCACGACATCAGTGACGAGGACACGCCGCTGGAGGCCGGCCTCGAGTTTGCCGTCGCTTTCGGCAAGGACGGGGGATTTATAGGGCGCGAGGCGCTCGTGCGTCAGATGGAATGCGGACTCACGCGCAGAATGGTGATGTTCGCGCTTGAAGACCCGGCGCATATGCTCTATCACGACGAGCCGATCTGGCGTGACGGCAAGCTAGTCGGGCGCACGACGTCAGGAATGTTCGGTCACACCCTTGGCCGCGCCATCGGCATGGGGTATGTAGGGAACGACGCGGGTGTGAGCAGGGAGTTTATCGAGTCGGGTTCCTACGAGATCGAGATTGCCTGCAAGCGCATGCCGGCGCTGGTATCGATGCGCCCTTTCTACGACCCGGGGAGCAAGCGGGTGCGGGTGTGAGCGCGGCCAACTAGCCAGGACCGAGCGTTCAGTGGTGCCTTGCCGGCTGATGGCGATGTCGCAACACCCGTGGGGTGTGGCGAAACTCGGTCTCGCTCAGGTTGTCAAAAAAAACGGGCGAATATGACAAAATCCCGTTACGGCACTCACCCGCCACCCACACCCCGGCGCGACCCACAGCTGTTTTCCCGCGTCTTGCGCGTGTCTGGTTGCGCATCACGGATGGCGATGTCGTCGGAAATGCCCGGAGTGCATGCGCCGCTACAGGGCGCCCACGCTGTCCTGTGAAACCTTAAAGGGGTAAAGTCCGAAAACGTCTGCGTCCCGTAGAAAGGCTAAAATTATGGAACCGGGTATCTTCAAGTTCGTAATCCGATACAGCAAGCGCGAACAGATTCTGCTCTTGCTCGCGACGGTCGTGTCGCTGCCTTTTCTATACGTCTCGTTGGACCTTCCTAAGATCATCATCAACGAGGCCATCGGTGGTCGTGGTTTTCCCAAAACGGTTTTCGGCTATGAGTTCGAGCAGATCCCGTATCTGCTGTTACTGTGCATAGCGTTTCTGGCCCTGGTTTTCATCAACGGCGGCTTCAAGTATTTCCTTAACGTGTATCGTGGCGTGGTCGGCGAACGCATGCTACGCCGTCTACGCTACCAGTTGGTCGAGCGAATCATGCGATTTCCCTTGCGGCACTTTCGCAAACATTCGCAGGGCGAGCTGATCTCTATGGTCACGGCCGAGACTGAGCCAATCGGCGGCTTCGTCGGCAGCGCCTTTGCTCTGCCCGCCTTCCAGGGCGGAACGCTTCTTACGATCTTGGTATTTATGTTTGTGCAGGATCCAATGCTCGGTATTGCGGCGGTTGCGCTCTATCCGGCGCAGGCCTATCTGATCCCAAAGCTGCAGCGGCGTGTCAACGCTCTCAACAAGCGGCGCGTCATCCAGGTACGCGATCTCTCGGACCGCATCAACGAGGTTGCGACAGGCATCCCCGAGGTACACGCGCACGACACCTCGCAGTTGGAACTCGCGGACTTCTCCGAACGTATGGGAAAAATTTACGACGTGCGTCTGAGCATTTACATTCTGAAGTTTCTGATCAAGTTTCTCAATAACTTCATCGACAAGCTCACGCCGTTTTTCTTCTACTCGATCGGCGGATATCTCGTGATAAAGGGCAGCCTCTCGTTCGGTGCTTTGGTAGCGGTGCTTGCCGCCTACAAGGATATATCGGCACCGTGGAAGGAGCTGTTGAAGTATTACCAGACCACAGAAGATGTACGCATCAAGTACAATCTGATAGCCGAAAGCTTCGAGCCTTCAGGTATGCTTGCGGAACGTCTACAGACGGAGGAGCCGGAGAAGTTGCCATCGCTGTCGGGCGCGTTGATCGCCACGAATCTGGACCTCAGAGAGGAAGAGGACAGCGCCGGCGCCTACGCGGGTGGCGCCAGCTTCCGGCTCGATCTTCCGGGCCGGGTAGCCGTACTGGGCAGGACGGGCAGCGGTACGGAACGACTGGCGACCCTTCTCGCCGCCGTGGATCGCCCGGCATCCGGGTCGATCACGATCGGTGAGCTGCGGCTGAACGATTTGCCGGAGTCGGTGACCGGACGCAGGATCGCCTACGTCGGTCAGGAGCCGCGGCTGCGCTTCGGCAGCTTGCGCGACAATCTGCTCTACGGCCTCAAGCATCGCCCCTTGCGCCCCGCCGTGTACGATGGGCTTGCTCAAAAGGAGCGCGCGCGGGCGCTGGCGGAGGCCGCTGTTTGCGGCAACTCCACTTATGATGTCAATGCCGATTGGATCGACTACGCGGCCGCGGGTGTCTCCGGCCCGCAGGAGCTGACCGACAAGATCGTCGAAGTTCTCAAGACCGTCGACCTTGATCAGGACATCTTCGAGTTCGGGTTACGCGGGACTCTGGATCCTGCACAAGAACCCGAGCTCGCGCAGCGGGTCCTGGAGGCACGCAGGCAACTGCGCGACCGGCTCAAAGATCCGCATATCGCCCCGTTGGTGGAGCCGTTTGACTGGAACAGGTGGAACGAAAACATGACGATCGCCGAGAACCTGCTGTTCGGCACGCCGTGCGATGAGAGCTTTAACCTGGAGCACCTGTCGGAGAACAGCTATGTGCGCGATGTGCTGCGCCAGACAGGTTTATTACAAGAGTTCATTATCGCGGGTCGCCAGATCGCCGAGATCATGGTAGATCTGTTTGCCGATGTGGAGCCAGGCAGTGAGGTGTTCGAGCGCTTCAGTTTCATCCGCGCGGATGATCTGCCGGCGTTCCAGAGCATCTTGGCACGCACGGAGGGTCTGGAGGCCGAGCAGCTGACCGAAGATGACCGTAACATGCTGCTGTCGCTTCCGTTCAAGGTCATCCCGGCGCGTCATCGTCTCGGTCTTGCCGACGAGTCCTTTATCGAGCGCGTGCTCGCGGCGCGCCACGCACTGGCCAAGGATCTAAAGGCGGGTGCGGTCGAGTTCTTCGACGCGGAGAAGTACAACCCAGCGGTTTCGATTCAGGACAATATCCTGTTCGGGCGGCTGGCCTACGGTAAGGCGCGGAGCGAGGCCCAGGTAGGATCACTCATCCGCGAGGTGGTACAAAAGCTGGGGCTGCGGCGCGCGATCATGGAGGTGGGTCTGGAATACCCTGTCGGAATCGCAGCTGCTCGCCTCAGTGCCGTGCAGCGTCAAAAGCTCGCAATCGCGCGAGGCGTGCTGAAACGTCCGGACCTGTTGGTCATCGACCAGGCGACTGCAGCGCTAGATCGCGCCACACAAGATAAGATAATGAAGAACCTCTTTAGCGAGTTCGATGGCCGTGGCCTGGTTTGGGTGCTGCACCGCGCAGAGCTGGGCAGTGAATTTGACTACGCCGTGGTACTGGAAAGCGGTAAGGTGGCCGAGCAAGTCGCTTCGCCGAGCTCGACCGGCCCGGTAGTATCCTGAAGGAGCTTGTTGTGGCCGGTTAATTACCGGTCTGGGGGGTTGCCGTGGAGTTATTGAAAGAAGCCGAGGCCCTGCGCAAGGTGCCGATGTTTGCAAAGCTCGATTCGTCCAAGCTCAAGTTGCTCGCGTTTACTAGTCAGTTGTTGAGTTTCGAGGACGGGGAGGTGCTGTTTGAAGAAGGTGATGCTGCGGATTGCACCTATGTCATTATGCAGGGCGAGGTCGAGATCCTGGCGCAGACCGACCAAGGTGTCGTCGCCTATGGTACGCTGGGGGAGAACAAACTGCTCGGGGAGCTGGCAGTACTGAACAATGCGCCACGCTCCGCCACCGTGCGCGCGAAGGGCGCGCTGCAGGTTCTGCGGATCGCGGACGAGATGTTCCTCAAGCTTGTTACTGAGAACCCCGAGGTAGCGCTCGAGGTCATGCGCCAGCTGAGCGATAAGCTCACTGTAACCCACCGGCAGGTCGAAGCGCTGGAGAGCGAGCTGCACCGGGATGAACGCGCGTAGAAGCTGGAAACTGCTACTCGCGATTTGGGCTGTCAATTGCTGTGACGGTCCCCGGGAACTGGCACAGAACCTTTTCGCACCACCAAGACGACGGGTATTCTGCCGGCGGTAAGCATCCAAGAGTGGTGATGCCAGTGACACCTAATCTATACTTTGGAATATCGAGGTGAACGGGGGAGCTTCACGTAGCGGGAGCGCGACCGGGATCTAGTCATGCCGCTGCGGCCGGACGTCAGCGCCACGCATGAGTATGACCAGTAAAAGATTCATGACCCTGTGGGATCGCTGTCGGGCCGATGGAGTTCGCACCGTGCCGTTGCCGGTTTACGAGGAACTGTTGCGGCGATACGAGGAACCGCACCGCTACTACCACACGCCGGATCATATCAATCATTGCTTACGACAGCTGGATCTCGCAGCCAATCTTATGGATGATGCCGATGCCGTCGAGATGGGGCTATGGTTCCACGATGCAATCTACGACCCGCGCGCCTCTGACAACGAGCGTGAGAGCGCCGAGTTGTTCACCAGGCTCCTCGGGAACCTTGTCAAGCCCGCGTTCCGTCGCAGTGTTTATGACTTGATCCTGGTCACGGCTCACCCGGAGCAGCCCAAATGTCTTGATGAGCAGTTTATGGTCGACATCGATCTTTCCAGCTTTGCCTTGCCATGGGAGGATTTCAAGCGCGATAGCGACGCCGTACGCAAGGAGTTCGCGCATTTGCCGGACAAGAGATTTTTTACCAATCACCTTGCTTTTCTGCGCGCATTGATGGGACGTCCCACATTTTTTTTCACGGATTTCTTTCGCGACCGCTGCGAGACCGCGGCCAGGGAGAATGTCACGCGCTACATGGCTGATGTACGCGCGCAAGGTTATGCCTGAGACCGTCCGGATCGGCGCATAAAGTAGTTTACATTCTCGTCATAGCAAGCACTCTGGAAACGACGCAGAGCGATTTTGGCCTAATCTCGAAGGGGCTGCGGTGTCACACTTGGCACCGCGGGCCGGTTGCCGCGGGCGGCGTTTAACGGTTTGTCCCCGCGGTAACTGCTCCATGCGTTACTCTAGCTCCTACGTCCAAGTAGTCGTCTGCGATCTCTGCGCTCTCTGGTGTGAGTTCATGCAATATTAGTGCTAATCGCCGCTATGCTGCGGGAAGGGTGTAGACGATGGTTGGCGTTTGTCGGCCTCGTACTCGCACCTCGCAGATACGCTTGAATGGGAAGCGTGTCCAACCAGCCAGCTGGCAGGTACTTTCCGAGATCAGCACGCGAGTCCCATACTGCTTATTGAGCTGCTCCAGACGCGCGGCCAGGTTTACATTATCGCCATGAACCGTGTAACCGAGCCGGTCGCCGGTTCCGACGAGCCCGCCGACACAGGTGCCACTATTAATACCGATGCGGGAGCTGAGAGTAATACCGTCGCCGAATAGCCGGTTCTTGAGCGCAGCCTGTATCTCTATAGCGGCGCGGACCGCATTGGCGGCGTGGTCGCGATGGGCCTCGGGCAGATTGAAGCTTGCCAGAATCGCGTCGCCCTGGAATTGATTGATCACCCCACCGTAACGCTCGATCGGTTCCACCGTCACGGAAAAGTACTCGTTGAGCGTTGCGATAAGTTGCTGTGGGGACATTGATTCACTAATCGAGGTGAAGCCCTCGATATCTGTGAACAGGATAGTCGCCTCGCGTACTTCACCCTGGCCTGCTTGCACCGGCTGCTGCGATGATCGGACCCGTCTGACGACCTCCGTCGGTACGAATCGCGAGAGATCTTGCGCCGTACTGCTGTCCACGACCGACCGGATCAAAAGTCGTCGCGCGCGCGCAATCGCCACAGCGAGAATCGCCGTGACCATTAAAATGGATATGATCTTGTCGAATTCGGCCCCGAGCAGCACGCTATTGGAGGTCAGGTACTCCACGTAATCCCGCGTAATCATGGGATCGGTTGGATCCACACTGATGACATACCAGACCATGACGAGCCAGCCGACCGCCGCGACGGTACCGGCGAGAAGTACAAATCGGGCCTGGAAGCGCAGCGCACGCAGCGCAATGAAAATGAACACATAGAGCAGCGTAGGCGTTTTGAGGTAGAACGAGGCGGGTTGCATGTATTGAACATGGAAGCTCCAAATAAGCCCGAGTAACAGCAGCATGTCGACGACAACAGAAACGTAAAGCATCCAGTCGGGCAGGTGGCCGCTATAGGCGAGCGCCAGTCTGAGCACGGTGAAGACGAAGTAGACGCCCAGTGCCCAGGGCACCGGTGCGAACTCTGCCTGTTCCGTGAAGGTCTTCGGCGCGATGGTGTAGAGCACGGCGAATGTCAGGACCACGCCCAACTGGATCCAGCCTATGAGGATCTCACTGGATTCTTGCTGGTGGCGGATGGAGTCGCGTACCCGCGGCGGCAACCGAGAGTCGTCGGATGTCCTGGACCAGCGTTGCAGGAGTTGATTGATGTTTTCAGGCATAACAAGAAGGTGCGCGTCGCTTAACCGGCCACGGTGGGATTAACGATCCACGCTCTCAGCTGGCGGATTAGCGCCGCGTCGGACGACCATAAATAGATGTAACCACCGGCGCCGGTCACCTCGTCGATGGCCTCAACCTGCAACACCATGGCGCCGGGTTCCACTTGAGAGACGAGCTGCAAAAAATCTTTGCCGTAGCCGCGATAATGACCATGGGCCTCCTCCCGGGGATATCCCCAGTCCACCGTGACCACGCGCGTGTAAGGGGTAGGCACGGTGATCTGAATGAATCCTCCGGGACGGGTGATGCGCATCAGCTCCTGCAGTCCCTTGCGATCATTCGCTACATGCTCGAGCACGTGATTGCAGATCACCAGATCGTAGCTTGCGCCCTCGCGGTCAATGGCCTCCAGATCGAGCGAGTTGTCGCCCTGGAACACGGAGACTTCGTAGGAATTGAACCACGCCGGATCGACGCCGATATCCGGGCTTAGCTGTAAAACCTCCAGACCAGCGAGATAACGATCCGGCAACTGGGCGTAGACCTGGCGCAACTGGCGATGCCGCTCCAGCGACTGGCAACGCTTACAACGCGGTGGTTTGCCCGTGCTGCTCTTGCGGTCATTGGGTCCGAGCTCGAACTGCGTCCCCCCGCAGATGTTGCACTTTGCCTGATTGGTATTATTAAGGATCATATTGTTAAGGGCATCTGAGTGGGCGAAGTATATATAGAAAGTAGCGTGTTGAGGCCTAAAGTCAGTAGCAAGTATTTTTACTTGCTACTTACCACTTCACACTTGCCGCTCATCCCTTGCAACTCTTTCTCCTTTTCGGTTTCTCACTCCACCGGCCTTGTGTGTTTGGCATATGCGGCTTGTGCCGCGGCTATGGCTTTTCCCCACTCGTATCGCCAGCCGAGATCGCGTAATGCGAGCTCCATCGCGGACGCAAAGGCAATGATGTCAAGGAGATCGCAGTCACCCATGTGGGCGACGCGGAAGATCTTTCCTTTCAAATGCTCTTGCCCGCCCGCGACGGTCACGCCATACTTGGAGCGCAGCTGCTTGACGAACTCCCGGCCGTCGATCCCTTGCGGTAACTGAATTGCAGTAACCGCGTTACTCGGGGATCTCGCGAACAGATCTAACCCGATAGCTTGCGCCGCCGCCCGCGCCGCCAGCGCCAGAGCCGCATACTCTTGCCAACGCTGTTGCAGCCCTTCGTCCAATATCATGCGCAGGGCTTCACGCAGGCCCGCGATGAGTGCGGTTGCCGGGGTCCACGGAGTATCGTGCAGCGCCAATGCCTCACGCGCCTTGAGGATATCGAAGTAGTGCCGCGGGAGGTTCGCGGTTTCCGCCTGGCGCCAACCTTTTTCGCTAACGGCCAGGAATGCCAGGCCGGGAGGGAGCATGGTTGCTTTTTGCGAAGCGGACACACAAACGTCGATGCCCCAGTCATCCTTGTAGAACGGGAGGACACCGACGGCGCTAATCCCATCAACAATAACCAGCGTCTCACTTTCTGCACGAACAATCTGGGCAATGGATTGTATGTCAAAAGCAACTCCGGTGGAGGTCTCGCTGTGCGTGAGAAACACCGCAGCCGCATCCGGATGCTGTGGCAGCAACGCCTTTAACTGTTCCAGGCACGCGGACTCGCCCCAAGGGACCTGAAGCGCAACGACTCGTAAACCATAAACACGCGCAATCTCTCCCCAGCGCGCGCCAAACTTGCCCCCCTCGATCGTAATTACCTTGTCTCCTTGCCGCAGAAAGTTGACGATCGCGGCTTCCATCGCGCCCGTGCCGGAGGTGGTTAGCGTAAGCACTTGGTGCTCGGTTTGAAACAAGCGCCCGAGCCCGGCACATACTTCTTTGAAAAGCACCCGAAACTCTTCGCTCCTGGGTACGGGCAACGGTTTTGTCATTGCCGCCACTACCCGTTGCGGAACCTGTGCTTGTGCTGGTGTTAGCAATCGTGACTTCATCATCCCGCATTACCGAAGATCCGCCGCCATGACAACAGGCCAGCGCGCACCCGCTCAGTCATATTTGAAGAAGATCTTGATGGCGGCATCGCGCTTGTGTAGTGATAACTCGAAGCCGTGCTGTGCCTCGGTGAAGTGCAGCTGGTGTGTAATAATGGGTGAGACATCGATTCTGCCTCGATGAATCATGTCTATCGCCAGTGGTACGTCGCTGTGAAACTCCTGCCCAACGGCGCCGATGAAATGGGCATTTTTTCTGAAAAATTCGCTGAATCGAAATTCATAAATCTTCTGATCAGGTACACCGAATGCCATGATCGTGCCACCGCGCTTCACCAGTCGCAGGCACTCGTTAATCGTGTCGGTCTGGTGACCCACCACCTCGACCACAAGATCGGCCATGTTGCCGTGGGTGATTTCTGCGACCGCAGCCACGGCATCCTGGTTCGAGACGTTAATGGTGTGGGTAGCGCCCATGCGGTTGGAGACGGCCAGGCGATAGTCCAGCAGGTCGGTCGCGATGGCCGTGCGCGCACCAAGGTTGCTTAACATATGTGTCATCAACAACCCCATGGGCCCCTGACCGACGACGACGGTATCCTGATTCAACAGGTTGCCCAACTTGCGACATGCCCATATTACAGTACCCAGTGGCTGGGCCAGCACCATCCGGTTCTTGTTATCGTGTTCGGGAAGGGCTACCGTGGCGGTTTCGTGCGCCACGAAGTACTCTGCAAGACCGTCCTTGTCACGCGGGAACGCCAGCACCTCATCGCCCTCTCGATACCGGTCGGATTTACTCGCGGCAATAACGCCAATGCATTCATGCATGGATTGTCCGGCTGGCAGCGGATAGTCCGATGACGGGCGCGCGAGTGCAAAGGCCGGCATATCGCTGCCGCACAGCGCGCTGCGCTGGGTTTTGACCAGGATACTCCCCGGTGGTTCGGATTCGATCTCCGGGTCCGCTATGTCGACGATGTCAAAGCGGCGCGGCGCCACGATCTGGGCTGCTCGCATGTCAGCTGCTCGCGTAGTAGATAAATGGCGGTCCCTGATCCCTGTCGTGTCTTATCCACGAACCCGGAACAACACAGCGATTTGGGCGTGACCGCTGGCTGTACCGATGCGACCAATCGCAGTATGCGAGAATGATATGCAATTAGGCGCGACATTGCTTGCCGGCGATTGCCCCCCGGCGGCGGCCATCAAGCCGGGGCCCGCATGGGGCCTGGGTGGTCCCGGTGCGGAGCCGCCTCGCCCCGAGTTTTTCCACGGATCGCAGGATACGGCGCAAAGTCCCTTAAATATCGGGGCCATTGGGGCCCAAAGCAAATCCTGATATTGCGGAGACTTTTGTGCAACCGTCGGGTATATTTAATCTCTTGTCCACCACGGGAACGTGCCGGGATGAAAGACAACTCCAAAAACTCCCGGATATTGATCTATAGCCACGACACCTTCGGGCTGGGGCACTTGCGCCGGTGTCGTGCCATTGCGCAGTCGCTAGTGGCGCGCCGCAAGGGACTGTCGGTCCTGATATTGTCGGGCTCGCCCATCATCGGGAGCTTCGACTACCGTAGCCGGGTCGACTTCGTGCGAATTCCGGGCGTAATCAAACTGCGCAACGGCGAGTACTCCTCGCTGAGTCTGCACATGGACATCAGCGAGTTGCTGGAACTGCGTGCATCCATCATTCAGCACACGGCCAAGGTCTTCAACCCCGATCTGTTTCTGGTAGACAAAGAGCCGCTCGGCCTGCGTGGCGAAATCTACCAAACCCTCGCTATGCTGCGGCGTGCACGTACGCGATGCGTCCTGGGGCTGCGCGATGTGATGGACGATCCGGTATTGCTCGCGCGCGAGTGGCGCCGCAAAAACCCACTGCCGGCATTGCGTGAGCTCTACGACGATATCTGGGTGTACGGTTTGCCGCAGATCTGCAATCCACTGGCAGGCATTAATTTGCCGGAGGCGATCAAGGCGAAGATGACCTATACCGGTTATCTCCGGCGCAAGCTGCCACAAACCACCGGACAAAGCGTAACGAGCGCGCGCAGCTTTGATGAGCCTTATCTGCTTGTGACGACCGGCGGCGGGGGAGACGGCGAGCAGCTTGTTCACCGCGTGTTGCGGGCGTACGAGGTGGATCCGGATATACCGCATCCGGCCTTGCTGGTGTTCGGCCCGTTCATGGCGCCGCGGCGGCGCGAGCGATTCTGCAAGCGTGTCGAGCGCCTGTCACGCGTGCAAGCCATTACTTTCGATACTAAGGTGGAACAGCTGATGGCCAGGGCGGCCGGCATCGTGGCAATGGGTGGCTACAATACGTTTTGCGAAATCCTCTCGCTCGACAAGCCGGCACTGATTGTGCCGCGGCGACGACCGCGCATGGAGCAATATATACGCGCGCGTCGCGCGCACGAGCTCGGCCTGGTGACCATGCTCGCTGATGACGAGGCCCGTACGCCCCATCTAATGGCCGCCGCGCTGCGGCGCCTGCCCCATCAGCCGCGGCCGTCCGCGATCTTCGTCCTGGGCCTGCTCGACGGCCTCGACAACATCCAGCGCATGGTAGATGCAGAGATGCCAGCGGCCTTCGAATCCGACGTCGGCCTCGCGACGCAAGGAGTTTAGCGCGCCCCTGTGTCTGGTACTGTCGCCTTCGTGCTCAAGGGCTACCCGCGGCTGTCAGAGGCCTTTATCGCCCAGGAGATCCGCGCACTCGAGCAACGCGGCCTCGACATCCGGATCATTTCTTTGCGGTACCCGACGGACAAGCATACTCATCCGGTTCATGGGGAAGTAAAGGCCCCTGTTTCATATTTGCCCGAGTACCTTTATAGGGAACCGTTCCGGGTGTGGCGCGCTTGGCGATCCGCGCGCGCACGCCCGGGATATCGCGACGCTTTAGTTACATGGCTGCGTGACCTGCTGCGTAATCCCACACCTAACCGCGTACGCAGATTCGGGCAGGCAATGGTCCTCGCGCGGGAACTGTCCTCCGAGGTCGGCCACTTGCACGCGCATTTTTTACACACACCCGCATCGGTGACTCGTTATGCGAGCTTGCTGACGGGACTGGCGTGGAGTTGCTCCGCGCATGCGCGTGACATATGGACCAGTCCCGATTGGGAGAAGCGAGAGAAGCTTGCCAATTGCCGTTGGGCGGTCACCTGCACCTCGGTCAATTTCCATCACTTGCGCCGTCTGGCGCCGGCCGCAGATCGTGTGCAGCTGCTCTATCATGGGCTGGACACCAGCCGCTTCCCGCCTCCCCCTACCGTACGCCCGCGACGCGACGGTCGGACGGCAAGCGATCCAATCAGGATTCTGTCCGTCGGCCGTGCGGTTGAGAAGAAAGGTTACCAGGACTTGCTTGATGCGCTGGCTGCGTTACCGCAGGATGTCCATTGGCAGTTCGTGCACGTCGGCGGTGGCCCTTTGCTGGCGCGGCTCAAGGCGCGCGCCAGGGCACTCGGTATGAATGCGCAAGCGTCATGGCTGGGCGCACAACCGCACGATGCGGTCTTGCGGGAGTACCGCCAGGCCGATCTGTTCGTGCTTGCTTGCCGAGTTGCGAAAGATGGTGACCGCGACGGTCTGCCCAACGTCCTGCTGGAGGCGCAGAGCCAGGGGCTTGCCTGTGTCGCCACGCGCTTCTCGGCCATCCCCGAGCTCATCGAGGACGGTGTCACCGGATTGCTGGTGCCGGAGCGCGACAGCGCGGCATTGTGCGCAGCGCTCTCGCGCCTGATCGTCGACCGCGATGCCCGCGAACGGCTGGGTGTGGCCGGGCAGAAGCGTGTGCGTGAGCGCTTTTGTTTCGCCACATCGGTCGAGCGGCTGGCGGCCAATTTCGGCGCGGCGCTGGAGGTATCGCGCCCATGAAGGTGGCCTTTTATGCGCCGATGAAGGCACCGACCGCACCCGTGCCGTCCGGGGACAGAAAGATCGCACGCCTGCTCTGGCGTGCGTTGCAGGAGGCGGGCCACGATGTTGGGTTGGCCTCGACCTTTCGCAGCTGGGACGGCCGCGGCGATGTCGCGCGCCAGCGGCGGTTGCGTGGCCTTGGCCAGCGGCTCGCCGAGCGGCTGGCGCGTCGGTACCGGGGCGAGCCGCCCGCGGCGCGGCCCGCGGTGTGGTTCAGCTATCACGTCTACTACAAGGCCCCGGACTGGCTGGGCCCCGCCGTCAGTCGGGCGCTGGACATCCCGTACGTGATCGCCGAGGCGTCGTACGCGCCGAAGCACGCCGACAGCCCCTGGGGCATGGGCCTGGAAGCGGCGCGCGCCGCGATCACCAGGTGCGATCGGGTCATTGCGCTCAAGTCCTGCGATATCCCCTGCCTGCTGCCGCTGCTCGGGGATCGACGACGGCTGGTGACGCTGAAGCCGTTCCTCGACACGCGCGAGTACACAGTGTCCGACGGGCGCGCAAGCGCGCGTAGCGTGCTGCGGCAGTGCTATGGACTGGATCCAGCAAGGCCCTGGCTGCTCACTGTGGCGATGATGCGAGAGGGGAACAAGTTGGCCTGCTACCGTGTGCTGGCGCAGGCGCTGCAAGGCATCACGGAGCGCCGGCTGTCGCTCCTGATCGCAGGCGACGGACCGACACGGGCGGAGGTCGAGGCGGCGTTTGCGCCCCTCAGAGGCCATCACATCGTGTTCGCAGGGTTGCAGCCGCCGGATGTATTGAGAGCGTTTTACGCAGCCGCTGACCTGTTCGTGTGGCCGGCGGTCGATGAGCCGTTCGGCATGGCACTGCTGGAGGCGCAGGCCGCGGGCCTGGCCGTGGTGGCTGGCCGCAGCCGCGGGGTGCCGGACGTCGTCAGTGACGGGGTCACCGGGCTGCTCGCACCGCCCGGCGATGCCGGGGCGTTCGCGGGCGCCGTGCTCGCGCTGCTCGACAGTCCTGCGCGGGCCAGCGCCATGGGCGCCGCCGGCGCTGATCTCGCCTGCCGCGAGCATGACATCGTGGGTGCGGCGGCGGCCTTGGACCGCATTCTCGAGCAGGCGCGGCAGCGGGGGCGACGGTGACCCCGATGCTGTTGATCCGCCACGGGCCAACGCCGTGGAATGTCGAAGGCCGGATTCAGGGTCACACGGACTTGTCTTTAGGCCCGGCGGGCCGGCAGGAGGTCGTGGGCTGGCATGTGCCGGCAGAGTTCCACGCCTACGAGTGGGTCGCGAGCCCGCTGGCGAGGGCACTCGAGACCGCATGTCTGTTGGGTGTAGGCCGCGTGCGATGCGATCCGCGGCTTGCCGAGATGAGCTGGGGCGAGTGGGAGGGCCGTACCTGGGCCGATCTGCGTGCGCAGTATGGCGCGGCCGTGGCGCAGCAAGAGGCCCGCGGCCTCGACTTCTCGCCCCCGGGGGGCGAGACCCCGAGGCGGCTGGTGGCGCGCGTGCGGGCGTGGACGCTGGACATTACCGCGCGCGGCCACCCGGTGGCGGCGGTCACCCACAAGGGCGTGATCCAGGCCGCGCTGGCGATGGCGACCGGATGGGATCTCACGGGGAAGCCTCCGTACCGCCTGGACTGGGCCAGCGCCCACCTCTTCGGTATTCACCGTGACGGCACGCTTGCCGTGGAACGCCTCAATATCGGGCTCAAGGGCCATGATTGACGGGCGCATGCTGTGTCATGTCCAGCACCTGATGGGCAGTGGCCACCAGTGGCGGGTTGCGGCGATCGCCCGGGCGATGTGCCGGCACGGGGTGGATGTGACATACGTGACCGGCGGGTTTCCCGTGCCGGGCCTGCAGCTCGGTTGCGCGAGACTCGTGCAGCTCCCGCCCGCGCGCTCCCCGAACATGCGCTACAAGACGCTGGCCGACCAGCACGGCAGGCCAGTGAACGATGCCTGGAGGGCGCAGCGGCGCGGGATGCTGCTCGAGACCTTTGCCCAGTGCCGCCCTGATGTGCTGCTCGTCGAGACGTTTCCGTTTGGGCGGGGGCTGCTGCGCTTCGAGCTGCTGCCGTTGCTCGAAGCCGCGCACGCGCGGCGGCCGCGGCCGCTAGTGGTCTGCTCGGTGCGCGACATCCTGGAGCAACGACACCGGCCGGGGGGCAATGAGGAGATCGTGCGCCTGCTCGAGCGCTACTTCGATCTGGTGCTTGTGCACAGCGATCCGGCACTGGTCCCGTTCGATGCCACGTTCCCGCTGACCCACTGCATCACCCACAAGCTGCACTACACGGGCTACGTCATGGCGCGCGAGCAGGCCCCGGTTACCGGCGAGGCGGGGACTGGCGAGGTGATCGTGTCGGCCGGGGGCGGTGCATTCGGCGAGCATTTGTTGCGTGCCGCTATGGACGCCCGGGCGCTGTCCGCGCTGGCGCATTTGCGCTGGCGTATCCTGGTCGGCCAGAATCTGCCCCAGGCGCGCTTTGAGCGCCTACGTTCTGCGGCTGCGGACGGGCTCATTGTCGAGCGCAACCGGCCGGATTTCACGACCCTGCTCAAAAACTGTGCACTGTCGATATCCCAGGCTGGTTACAATACGATGCTCGAGGTCCTGGCTTGCAATGCGCCTGCGGTGTTCGTGCCTTATTCCGACGAGCGCGAGCAGGAGCAGGCGATCCGCGCACGGGTGCTCGCCGGTCACGGGTTGGTCAATATCGTGGAAAACCACGAGCTCACGCCGCAGCGATTGGCGCAGGCGACGGGCATAGCGAGCACAAGGGTTTCATTACGACACGCATCGATCGATGTGAGCGGCGCGGAAACCTCGGCACAGCTGATCGCTGCGCACATCGGCGGGCGCACCATAAACGGTCGGGTCGAGCGTCTCGGCACGTGAGGCAGGGGCAGATTCCAGCGCTGCCTTTCTCCGCGAGTGCGGGGTTGCGCGTTGCCGCAGCATTAGCGAGAGTTGGGTGATATGAAGTACGGCTATCCGTTCGAGCGGGTGCGTGGCGATTATGCTCGTGCCGCTATCGGTTTTGCCGTGATGGCGGGGCTGGTGTTATTCGCGCCGCTGCCGCGCGTGTTGCTCATTGTTTTTGCGGCGCTGGCGCTGCTGTTTCTCGGGTTTGGTGTTCAGACGGCGTGGCGCCACCGCACGCAGCTCGATGTGACGGATGATGGGATCTCGGCTACCCCGAGCGGGGTGCGTATACGCTGGGCCGGGCTGACCGGGCTCAGTCTCGATTACTACTCCGTAGGCAAAGAAAGCAAGAACGGCTGGTTGCAACTGACCCTGAGGTCGAATCACAAGAAACTGAGTATCGACTCACGCATCGAAGGATTCCATGAAATCGTCCGACGTGCGCAGGAATCTGCCCATGCAAACGGCCTCGCCCTGAACCCGACAACGGAAGCCAACTTTTCCGCTCTGGGGGCCGATGACGTGGCCACACCACGCGCGCGAAAGAGCGCTAAGCATGGCTGAGCCGTTACTGCGCATACGAGACCTCGAGGTCGACTTCAGCTTGCACGATCAGGGCGTGGTACGAGCGGTGCAAGGTGTCTCTTTCGACATCCGACGAAATACCACGGCTGCACTCGTCGGGGAATCCGGGTCCGGTAAGTCCGTCATCGCGCAAGCGATCATGGGGATTCTGCCGGACACGGCTCATATTACGGGTGGTGAAATCTTGTTCTATGATCCCGACCCGCACGCGCCCGGCGTCGACACAACCAGCACGCCCATCGACATTGCAAGGCTGGATCGTGACAGCCAGGCCATGCGGAGTATTCGCGGTGGCCGGATTGCCATGATTTTTCAGGAGCCGATGAACTCCTTGTCGCCACTGCACACCGTGGGCAGTCAGGTGATCGAGGCGTTGCTGCTGCACCGTGACGTGAGCGGTGGCGAGGCGCACGATTTGGTCGCACACATGCTGGCGATGGTGGGATTTCCGAACCCGCGCAAGGCGTTGAACACCTATCCGTTTGAACTTTCCGGCGGGTTGCGCCAGCGTGCGATGATATCTATGGCGCTGGTCTGTCGCCCGGCGCTGCTGATCGCGGACGAACCGACAACGGCGCTCGACGTTACAATCCAGGCGCAGATATTAAAGCTTATCAACGACCTGCAGGCACAGCTTGGCATGACGGTACTGCTGATTACCCATGACCTGGGCGTGGTCGCGAACATGGCCGACGATGTCATCGTGATTTATCACGGCAAGCTGATGGAGCGCGGAGCGCTGCTCGATATTTTCGATGACCCGAAGCATCCGTACCTCAAGGCGTTGGTGCGTGCGGTGCCACGGGTCGGTATGAAGACAGGGGAACGTTTGACGCCGATCCGCGACATCGAACGTGCGACCGGTGGGTATCTGGCTGAACGCGAGCCTTGGCCGCAGGACACGCGCGCAGCCGGTCCGCTGCTGCAAGTGGCGCATGTGAGCAAGCAGTTTCGGTCGCGCAAAGGCGGCGTCTTCGGCGGTGCCAAGACGTTTACGGTTCAAGCCTTGGATGATGTGAGCCTGAACGTCGAGCGCGGGGAATGTTTGGGGCTGGTCGGTGAAAGCGGATCTGGCAAGACCACATTGGCCAAGGTGATCATGCGGGCGATCGAGCCTGATCGCGGCGAGGTGGTATGCAATGATCGTGGCACGCGCGTAGATGTGAGCCGTCTTAGCGACAAAGATTTGATCGAGTTTCGGCGGAAGATCCAGTTCATATTCCAGGACCCATTCGGCTCGCTGAATCCGCGCATGACGGTGTTCGACATTATCAGTGAGCCGTTGATTATCCACGGAATCGGCGATCGCGCGCAGCGCATGGAGATCGTCCAGGAGCTTATGCGCCACGTCGGGCTCGATCCACGGTTTCTATCGCGATACCCACACAGTTTCTCCGGTGGGCAACGCCAGCGCATAGGCATTGCCCGGGCACTGGCGTTGAACCCGGATCTGTTGATCTGCGATGAACCGGTGTCGGCACTCGACGTATCGGTGCAAGCGCAAATCCTGAATCTGCTCAAGGATCTGCAGTTGGAGTTGGGGCTGGCTTATCTCTTCATTTCCCACAACCTGGCCGTGATCGATTATATGGCCGATCGCATCGCTGTCATGTGTGCGGGCCAGCTCGTCGAGATCGCGCCGCGCGAGCTGCTGTTTCGTAATCCTGTGCATCCCTACACCCGCGGACTGTTGGCTGCGGTACCGCGCACGGACCCACGCAGCAAGCTTGACCTGAGCGCCTTGATGGATGGCAGGGTATCGGATCCGAACGAGTGGCCGAAACCTTTCGGCGCCAAGGGCGCAGAGCCGTTAGACCTTGTCGATCTGGGCGGAGGTCATTTTGTTCGTGCTTACAGCGCCGTTCTGGTAAAGGCGTCAGCCTGATGAGTCGAGTCACATTATGCCTGTCGTTGTTTGGTTGCCTGCTCGCGAGCCTGGCGACAGTGCCCGCACACGCGCGGGTGCAAGCATACATCGATGTCCCCGCGCTTGCCGAGCAGGTGGCCGCGGGTCAACTACCCGCGATCGAGGACAGGCTTCCTCAACCCCCGAAAGTGGTGACGCTGGATAGCCCGGAAAAGTCGCCGGGGCGCCACGGCGGGGAGCTTCGCATCCTGATGGGCCGGAGCAAGGACGTGCGCATGATGGTGGTATATGGCTATGCACGCCTGGTCGGGTACGACGAAAATTTCAACATCGTGCCGGATATTCTCGAACGTATTGACGTTAAAGAAGAACGCGAGTTCACGTTGCACCTGCGCCAAGGCCACAAGTGGTCCGATGGGAAGCCGTTTACTACCGAGGATTTCCGTTACTACTGGGAGGACATCGCGCATAATCCGGACCTCTCACCCTTTGGAATACCCAAGCAGTTGCTGGTGGATGGCAAGCCACCGGTGTTTGAGATTATCGATGAGACGACAGTCCGTTACCGTTGGCACGGACCCAACCCGTATTTTCTGCTGGCATTGGCGGGCCCGCGACCGCTGTTCATCTACAGCCCTGCTCACTATCTAAAACAGTTTCATATCCGTTACGCCGATCCAAAAAAACTGGCCGAGAAGATTCGAGGTGTCAAGGTTCGCAACTGGTCGGCGCTTCACACTCGCATGGATACGCCCTATAAGAACACCAACCCAGAGTTTCCCGTGCTCGAGCCATGGGTCAACACGACACGCGGGCCGTCGCAGCGGTTTGTATTCGTGCGCAATCCGTACTTCCACCGCGTGGATCAGTTGGGGCGACAGCTGCCCTATATTGACGGTGTCATTATGAACATCGCCGATAGCAAGCTGATAGCGGCCAAGACCGGGGCCGGGGAAAGCGATTTGCAGGCACGTTATCTCAAGTTCAGCGATTACACGTTTCTGAAAAAAAATGAACAGCGCGCCCATACCGAAGTCAGGCTGTGGGATACCATCAAGGGTGCCAACGTTGCGTTGTACCCCAATATTAATGTGAATGATCCGCTGTGGCGCAAGCTGATGCGGGATGTTCGGTTTCGCCGCGCGCTGTCATTGGCCATCAATCGGCATGAGCTCAATCAGGTGCTGTACTATGGCCTTGCCATACCCGGAAACAACACGGTCATCGCCGACTGCCCCATGTACCGTCCGAAGTATCGCACCAGCTGGGCGGAGTTTGATCTGAAGGCGGCTAACAAGTTGCTTGACGATCTCGGGCTCACGAATCGCAACAAGCATGGCATACGACTCCTTCCCGATGGCCGGCCGTTGGTAATCATTGTCGAGACGGCAGGGGAGGACACGGAGCAGACCGACGTGCTGGAGCTGATCCACGACAGCTGGCTCCAGGCCGGTATCAAGCTCTACAGCAAGCCCATGCAGCGCGAAGTGTTTCGTAACCGCATTTTTTCTGGCAAGACACTCATGTCCGTATGGGGAGGTCTGGAAAACGCCATACCCACCGCCAACATGAGCCCCGCAAATCTGGCGCCGACCAGCCAGCAACAACTGCAATGGCCGAAATGGGGGTTGTATTACGAAACCAGTGGCGCGGCAGGCGAGCCGGTGGATCTGCCCGAGGCCAAAGAACTATTACACCTGAATCAGGAATGGGTGGACGCGCAGGACGAGGCTAGCCGAAAACGAGTCTGGGAGCAAATGCTCGACATCAATGCCGATCAGGTCTTCACCATCGGACTCATTTCCGGCGTGCCGCAACCGGTTGTGGTTGCGCGCGGGCTGAACAATGTTCCGGAGAAGGGCATTTATAACTGGGAGCCGGGGGCATACTTTGGCATGTATAAGCCGGATACGTTCTGGTTCGCTGAAATCGTAGCCACCCCCACGGCGACGCAAAACTGACCCGGACCGGCACACTCGGCCACAGGCGGATTATTCAGCATGCTTCGTTTTCTCATTCGCCGTGTACTGGTCATGATTCCGACGTTGTTGGTGATCAGCGTTTTGATCTTCGCCATCATCCAGCTACCGGAAGGAGATTATCTCTCCTCTTATATCGCCGAGCTCGAAGCACTCGGTGAAACCGTGGCCAAAGAGAAGGTCGAGTATCTGCGACAGCAGTACGGTCTGGACAGACCTTTTGTCGTTCAGTACTTCACATGGCTTGTCGGCATGCTGCAGGGCGATTTCGGTCACTCATTCGAGTACGACCTGCCGGTGTCCGAGGTCGTCGGCGATCGGTTATTCCTTTCTTTCCTGCTGTCGTTCAGCACCATCGTTTTCACCTGGGCGGTGGCATTCCCCATTGGTGTCTACTCGGCCACCCATCAGTACAGCTGGACGGATCACGGCCTTACGTTTCTGGGTTTTCTGGGGCTCGCGACGCCGAACTTCCTGTTGGCGTTGGTGCTGCTTTACCTTGCGAACGTCGTGTTCGGGACCTCGGTCGGAGGCCTGATGGATCCCGTTTACGTGAATCAGCCCATGAGCTGGGGCAAGTTTCTCTCCGTGCTCGAACACTTGTGGATTCCGGTGGTAGTCATCGGGACCTCTGGCACGGCAGGTATGATTCGGCGTTTGCGCGCAAACTTACTGGATGAATTACAAAAACAATACGTGGTCACTGGAAGGGCAAAAGGTTTGCCGCCATTGCGACTGCTCCTCAGGTACCCTTTGCGCATGGCGCTGAATCCGTTCATCGCTGATATTGGCAACCTGTTGCCGCAGGTGGTGTCGGGGGCGGCAATCGTCTCGGTGGTGCTATCGCTACCTACCACCGGCCCCATGCTGCTATCCGCTTTGCAGAGTCAGGACATGTATCTGGCGGGATCCTTTCTCATGTTTCTGTCAGTGTTGACGGTTGTGGGAATGTTCGTCTCGGACGTTGCCCTGGCTTTTCTCGACCCGAGGATCCGCCTCGGGGGAGGAGTGCGGCGATGAGTGGGCGGGCGGGTGCAACGGGGCGTCGCATTGAACACTTCGTCTCGACCGCGCCGTTTGATCCGTGCACCATCGAGGAGCTGACATCGGAGCAGGAGCGCTATTACATGGCGTCGCAGTGGCGCATGATGTGGTGGCGTCTCAAGCGGCACCGCTTGGCGGTAGTGTGCGGTGTGATCCTGCTCGTTATGTATATCTCAATACTGATCAGCGAGGTGCTGGCACCTTACAACCTGCACACCCGAAACACCAATCACATCTATGCGCCCCCTCAACGCGTTCACCTGTATCACGATGGGGAGTTTGTCGGACCCTTTGTTTATGGGTTGAAATATCAACTGAACATGGAGGATTTGAGACGCGAGTATGCCGACGACCATCGCCAGGTGCAGCGCTTGCGGTTTTTCTGTCGCGCAGACGGGTACAAGTTCTGGAGTGTGTACCCGGCGAGCTTTCATCTGGTGTGCCCGGCGCAAGGGGGCACATTGTTCTTGCTGGGGACCGACCGCTTAGGCCGCGATATTTTCTCGCGCATCGTATACGGTGCGCGGATCTCGCTTACGGTGGGTCTTATCGGCATCGCCATCAGCTTCATGCTCGGGGTCACGCTGGGCGGCCTGGCGGGCTATTACGGTGGTTCGGTGGACAACGTTGTGCAGCGTGTGATCGAGATCATCCGTTCGTTCCCCGAGTTACCGCTGTGGATGGCGCTGTCGGCCGCGTTGCCGGTCACCTGGAGCCCGATTGGCGTGTTTTTCGGAATTACCGTTATCCTCGGCCTGATCGATTGGACGGGGCTGGCGCGTGCCGTACGCTCCAAGCTGCTGGCTCTGCGCGAGGAGGATTTCGCAACCGCCGCGTTCTTGCTGGGCGCGCGCCCCCGCCGCGTGATCGCCCGCCACTTGCTGCCCAATTTTATGAGTCATCTCATTGCCTCGGCGACACT
The DNA here is from genome assembly GCA_046758085.1 of Acidiferrobacterales bacterium. Lineage (GTDB taxonomy): Bacteria > Pseudomonadota > Gammaproteobacteria > Acidiferrobacterales > SPGG2 > VRUB01. The sequence continues at coordinate 7,060 of JBHHZP010000021.1, read as the reverse complement.
GTCCATCCCCTCAATGATTCTCGGCGAGACGGCGTTGAGCTTTCTCGGGCTGGGGTTGCGCCCCCCGATCACCAGCTGGGGCGTGCTGTTGGCGGAGGCACAGAACATCAATGCGGTGGCCCTGTATCCGTGGCTGATGCTGCCGGTGGTACCCGTAATTATCGTCGTGCTCGCCTTCAATTTTCTCGGCGATGGGTTGAGGGATGCGGCGGATCCATATAAGGCGGGGTAGAGGGCTGGCCGGTGTCGGTAACCGGCTCCTGCGCTTCGCCTTTTTCCGCCCGCGCTCGGCGCCGCGCAAAGGGGCGTCCCTGCCCCTGTGCGCGGTCGCGACTCCTGTCTGCGACCCTAACGGGCTTTTTCCGAGCGGCGCGCGGGGCTCCGCAAAGTCGCCGGTGACCGACACCGGCCAGCCTCTGGTGGGTGGGGTTTGTGGGTGATGGCGGCGCTTCACAAGTCGCCGAGCGCCGACGCCCCCGAGCGCCATCGTGGTGGGTGGTGGTGTTAGCGCGGGCGGGGCTGCGCAAACTCGCTGGATACCGACATTAGCCAGCCCTTCCATGGAGTTATCCCACAATAAGCATATTCGTGGGATAACGGGCGTATAAGGTTATACCACAGAAGTTACTTTTGTGGTATAACCTCTTTCCCATGGCTATTCAGCGCTATAGTGCTCAACTCCAGGCAGCCTACTCCGAGCTTGTCGAGCAGCTGAGCCAGGCCGAGATCGAGCAGCTTGCCCAACACGAGGGCTCTTTCGGTAGCAAAACCGTCAAGGGAATAAAGTACTGGTACTTTCGTCGTCGTGTGGGGGACAAGTATGACGAGCGTTACCTTGGCCCGGAAACCCCTGAGCTGCTGGCGTGCATCAAAACCCTGAAAGTCAAAGCCGGGCAGGCCAAGGAGGCCGCGAAGGCACGACGCGGGCTCATCCGACAGTTACGAGCCGGTGGTTACCTGACCCCCGATCGTCGTACGGGTCGAGTGCTCGAAGAACTCGCGCGCGCGGGTGTGTTTCGTCTGAACGGCGTGCTGGTTGGCACCCACGCCTTCCGGTGTTATGCGGCTCTACTGGGTGTGAAACTTGAGATGCAACTAGCGCTGACGGCGGACGTAGACATAGCGCAAGATGTGTCAGTTTCGCTTGCCATCACGGACACGGCGGACCCGGCTCTTGGTGATGCGCTGGCCGCTGCCGAAAAATTCATCGCGATCCCGGCACTGAATTTAAAATCGCCATCGTCCGGCTGGCAGACGCCGGACCGACAGCTGCGGGTGGATGTGCTCACGCCGGAAGTAGGCAAACCGACACGGCGCAACGTGGCACTGCCGATCCTCGGCGCGTACGCAAAGCCATTACGTTTTCTGGACTTCCTGTTGGCAGAGGCAGCTCGCGCTGCCGTGCTCACAGGCAGCGGCGTGCTCGTGCGCGTGCCGACGCCCGCGCGATATGCCTTGCACAAGCTTGTCGTGGCTCAGCGACGCGACACCAGCGCACGAGACAAGGTGCGCAAAGATCTTGGACAGGCCGCAGCACTGTTACGAGTGCTGCTGGAGGACGAGCTGGACGAAGTGCTAGACGCGTGGGCCGATCTGATCGCACGCGGCAAGACGTGGCGGCAAAACGCTCTGCGCTCGCTCAAGCAGCTGCCGGAGGAGATACAGCGTACGTTGCACGCATGATGTTGAACATCGTCGTGCTGGGGCCGCTGAGCGGCGACAAGTCATCGTTTCGGTCAAATAGTTGTAGCTGACTGGCTACACCGGAAATTACGATGGTGGGAAAGACGCGAGAAACCGTTTTTGCGAAACTATGGTTGCCGACGCGTATTTCACGGTCTCTAGCAATTCGACCAATTGGCTGTATAGATACAGCCCGAGCCGTTGCCCCCGACGGAGTAGCCGCCGGCGTAGTCACTGCTGCGACAATACTACGGATCTCAAGGAGGGCTTAGAACTCAAAGCTCGGACAAATTCCCTCTGTGGGATTCGCCACAAATAGCGACTGCGGTCATAATGCTCGCCCCGATAGGGGCTTTCTCGAACAATGACTAACAAACAACTATCATGCACTCTTGTCGTCATGCTGCATGCGGACGTGGCCGGCTCCACCGCGCTCGTCCAACGTGACGAGACGTTGGCCCACGGTCGTATCACCGATGCCTTCCGTCGATTTTCTTCGACGATCAAGGACTACGGTGGCGTTGTGCATGAGATTCGTGGCGATGCCTTGGTGGCGGAGTTCGCCCGTGTCTCCGATGCGGTGTGTGCAGCCCTGGTGTTTCAGAAGACCAACGCCAAGCACAACGCGCAACAGAGCGACAGCATGACCCCTGTGTTGCGCATGGGCATCAGCTTGGGCGAGGTTATTATCGCCGACAAGACCGTCACCGGCGCTGGCGTCGTCCTCGCGCAGCGCTTGGAGCAGCTGGCCAAACCGGGCGGGGTGTGTATTCAGCAGGCCGTCTACGAGGCCTTGCCGCGCCATCTGCCGTTCGATTACGAAGCCCTCGGCGAGCAGCAACTCAAGGGGTTTGATGAGCCCGTGCGGGCCTACGCGGTGACGGCAAAGGATGGCGCAAAGGTTCCGCTGCCAGAGCGGCATACGTGGCGCAGGGGCGTCATCGCCGCTACCGCCGCCATCGCTTTGGCCCTGATCGGTGTATTTGCCTGGTGGCAAACGTGGAGGCCGACTTTCGAGCCGGCATCGCTCGAACGCATGGCCTACCCATTGCCCGACAAACCCTCGATCGCCGTGCTGCCCTTCGACAACTATTCCGATGACCCGAAATTGAAATTCTTTGCCAGCGGATTGACGGAGGACCTCACTACCGCACTCTCGAAGGCCCCGGGCCTCTTTGTGATCGCCAGGAACTCGGCCGCCACCTATAAAGGCAAGCCGGTCAACGTCAAGCGAGTGGCCGAAGAGCAGGGCGTCCAATACGTGCTCGAAGGAAGCGTCCAACAGGCGGACGACAAGCTGCGCATCACCGCCCAGTTGGTCGATGCCGTGAATGGTCGCCACGTCTGGGCCGACCGTTTCGATCGCCCGGCGAATGACGTCTTTGCGGTGCAGGATGAGATTACCAAAAGTGTGCTTACCGAGTTGCAAGTCGAACTAACTATGGGTGACAACGCGCGCATACGCGGCCGCGGAACCAGTAATCTCGACGCCTGGCTGCTACTTCTCGAGGGATACGGCGAGCTGCAAAAGTGGACCCGCGAAAGTATGATTCGCTCCCGCGTGCTGTTCGAAGCCGCTTACAAAAAAGACCCTACCTGGGCACGTCCGTTGGCTAATGTCGCCCTCACCCATTGGTTTGAGGCAAAGCAGGGATGGAGTACTTCACGGGCCGAATCCATTCGGTTGGGCATCGATTTCGCCAAACGGGCGATTGAGCTTGATACGAATGATTCGCTTGGCCAATATGTGCTGGGTAACATGTACCTCTTGATTGACCAGCCCGAGCGCGGGATAGAGTTGCAACGAAATGCGATCGCACTCGCTCCAAACGACTTTAGCATCGTCGCAGGAATGGCAATGCGAATCAAAGACTTTGGTCAGGAACAGGAAGCCATTCAGCTGTTTGAGCATGCGATGCGTCTGAGTCCGAAACATCCGTGGTGGGTTCCCTTTGGCTACGGCCTTGCACTGCATTTGGTGGGGCGTAGAGAGGAAGCAGAACAGACATACAAGAAAACGATTGATCTCGGTGCAAACAATGCCCGTACTTATGCGCGTCTCGCCGCTGTCTATGTCGATCTCGACCGAATGACGGAGGCCAGAGCGGCTATCAATGAGGCACTACGACTCGAACCGAAATACACGGCGCGAAAATACGAGGAGGCCTATCCGCTGCATGATTCGAAGCGAGACGCTTGGTACAAAGATCTTCTGGTGCGCGCCGGGTTGCCGGAATGAATCCGCTCAGCAGCGACGAACTTGTTGAGATTAAGCAGCAGGCGGCTGCCTGCTCCCCCCGCAGCTCCGTTTATAACACTTTTGTTTCCGGCCCTGTTTCGTGACACGCGGGACGTGGAAAACGGCCGGATATTCATTGTGAGGTTAGAAACCCTAAGTCCTCAGGCCTTAGTCTTTTGTTATAAGAATATCTTCCATAATCAGGTACTGAAGGTCCGAGCCGAAGAACATGTTCAATGCATCCGTCGGTGTGCAAACAATGGGTTCGCCGCGGCGGTTGAGCGAGGTGTTGAGCACCACAGGGTTGCCGGTACGTCTTTGCATTTCCTTGATCAACCTGTAGTAGCGCGGGTTTGTGGCCTCACTCACTACCTGCGCCCGGGCGGTGCCGTCCTTGTGTACGACTTCGGGGATGCGTGAGCGCCACTTGTCGGCCACATCGAAGGTGATGGTCATATATTGGGCCGGATGGTCCGATTGAATGATTTCGGTGGCCGCTGTATCGAGCAGGCTCGGGCAAAACGGGCGCCAGCGCTCGCGGTATTTGATTTGGGCATTGATGCGATCGGCCATACCCGCGTGACTCGGGTTACCGAGTATGCTGCGATTGCCCAGCGCTCTGGGACCGAACTCCATGCGGCCCTGGAACCATGCCAACGGATTTCCCTCGGCGATAATTGCCGCCGCCCTTGACGGTGCGTCATCGAGTAATTTCCACGCGGGCCTACATTCATGCGCCTTGCAAGCACAAATGCATTCTGCGTTCGTGAACGCAGGGCCCAGGTAAACGTCCTCCATCTTGTGCACGGGTTCGCCGAGGCGCGTGGCGACGTACGATGCCGCACCGAGCGAGGTTCCGGCATCGCCGGCAGCCGGCTGGACGAACAGCTCCCGTACCTGCGGCCACTCGAGGATGCGCTGGTTGAGCTTTACGTTCAGAGCCACACCGCCGGCGAAGCACAATCGGCCGGTTTCCCGAATGATGTCGCCGACATAATAGTCGATGAGAGCGAGCGCAGCGTTCTCGAGCAACTTCTGTGTGGCTGCGGCGTAATGGATGTAGGGATCATCAATATCGTCGCCGTTGCGCACCGGTCCCAACCAGTCCACGAACCGCGGGCTGAAATAATAAGCCCTGCCATTGTGCTGGTAGCGTCGCCGACCGACGACGTTGATAAGATTGGTGTTTACCTTGAAGTTTTGACGATCGTACCGGATCAAAGACGAGAAATCATATTTCTCCGAATCACCGTACGGCGCCATACCCATGACCTTGTATTCACCATCCTGCATCTCGAAGCCGAGGTACTCGGTAATCGCACCGTAAAACCAGCCGAGCGAGTCCGGATCGTAGAACTCCTTGATCTTGTGAATCTGTCCGTTCTCGCCATAACCGAAGAATGTAGTTGCGTACTCCCCCTTGCCATCGATGCTGACGATTGCCGTTTTTTCTTTGAAGCCGCTCAGATCATAGGCGCTGCTGGCGTGCGCCAGGTGATGCTCGACCGGCACGAAGCGCACGCGCCGCGCCCCAATCCCGAGCTCATCCAGCAGTTGTAAGACCGCTGCGGAAGTGCGACGCACATGCCGGTTGCCATCGAATACCGCCCGCAGCGCCCTCGCCGGCGCGTACCAATGGCGCCTGGCATAGTACCAGCGTGCCTTGCTCGCAAGACCGACCTCGACATACGGATAGGCCACAATATCGATTTCTGACGGCTTGATGCCGGCATAGTCGAGGCAGAACTTGATAGCTTCGACGGGTTGTCGCCGCTTGGCATGTTTGATACGAATAAAGCGCTCTTCCTCGGCCGCTGCCACCAACTTCCCGTCGACAAAAAGCGCGGCGGAATTGTCGTGCAGCGCAGGGCCGGTGACGCCGAGTATCTTCATGGTATGTTACTTCTATCGGGCGATCGTCATGTCGGACCGGAAAACATGGCTCCGCCGGTGCCAGCGTGATCCAGGGAAAGTAAAATCCGTTTCCTATCCCGGGCTATTTTACTGGATAATCAGGAATCTCCAGCAAACCTGTCAGCTGCGTGGAGCATAACGTGTTGCCCATCGGTTTGCATCGTCTGGTTTACCGGCTCTCACCGGCATCTCTGCGCAACCGGCTCAAAGACTCGGCGCCATTGGGTGTCGATCGGTTTCCTCTAGTGCTTCCGGATGGGCAGGCTATAACATTGGACCATCTGGAGTGCTCCAAGATCCTGAGGCGTTTTGCGTGGAAAGGGATATACGGATATGAGCCGGACACCATACGACTGTTTCAAGTATTGGCCAAGGACGCGCGAGGGGTGCTTGATATCGGGGCCTATTTTGGCCTGTACGCCATTATAGCGGCGAAAGCAAATCCGCAGGCCGTGATTCACGCGTTTGAGCCACTACCGCAAAATCTCAGGTTGTTGAATCACTTGCTCGCATTGAACCACTGCACTCAGGTCGTGATCCATCCTGTTGCGATTGCACAGAGCCGGGGTAAGGCGCCGTTATACATACCCGAGCAAAGGCGCAGTGCGCTGCCAGCGACGGGGTCGCTAAGGAACCGTTTTTTGCCCGGCGAAAGGTTCGATGATCTCGACGCGCAAACGGTCCTGATCGAAACGGCGCCCCTCGATACGCTGATTGAAAATATCGGTATTCCTTATGTGGACCTTGTAAAGATCGATACCGAGGAAACCGAGTACGAGGTTGTAACGAGCGGCATACACACGCTCGAGCGATTTCGACCCGACGTCGTTTTGGAAGTTACTTTTCGCAATCCCCAGGTGACCGTTACGCTGGGCACGTTGCGCGAATTGGGATATCGGTTTTTCCATATCGATGCAAATGGCCTGTCCCGTTTTGACGAACGTCAGCCGGCGACAGGTAAGCACGCCGCGGTGATAGAGGATCTGGTTCACTGCGAGATCTTGTGTACGTGCCGGACCGACTCGGACTTGCCGCAGTATTAACGACGTAGCGGGCAGCGAGTTTCCAGTAGCGAGGGCTTCAAGGAATTGCGATCGAAATTTCGATTCTCCCTTGTTGTTGGTTTTTTTCGCACTGACTATCATTGCTATGCTCCACAAGCCCCGGCTCGAAACGCTTAAACACACCAAGACCGAGATGCCTTAGGAATGGGCTGCGCTCGAG
>JBHHZP010000020.1:0-35524 GCA_046758085.1 Acidiferrobacterales bacterium | reverse complement strand
GAAGTTCTGAATGCTGTGAGTAATAAGTCATGTTCGAATTAACCGATGCTCAAAAAGAGCTGCAGCAGCACGCGCGCACCGTGGCGCAGAAGGAAATCGCACCACACGCGGCCGAAGTGGACCGCTCGGAGGAGTACCCGTGGGCGAATGTCAGGGTACTGGCCGAGGCGGGTTACATGGGCATGACCATCCCCGAGGCCTATGGCGGACTGGGCCTGAGCCATCTGGATGCAGTGCTCGTGGTCGAGGAGATGGCCAGGGTTTGCGGCGTTACGGGGCGCATTGTGGTCGAAGGCAACATGGGCGCCATCGGTGCCATCATGCACTATGGTAGCGAGGAACAGAAGAAGCTCGCGGCGGAGCTGGTGCTGCAGGGAGATAAGCCCGCCATTTGTATTACTGAACCCGATGCCGGCAGTGCCGCCTCGCAAATGACCACCCGTGCCGAGCGCAAAGGCGACCGTTATGTGCTCAACGGCCGCAAGCACTGGATTACAGGTGGCGGCGTATCGAAGCTGCACTTGATCTTCGCACGCATCTTTGATGACGGTGAGGAACAAGGCATCGGCGGGTTTATCGCCGTGCGCGATAAGGCGAAGGGGCTGATCATCGGCCGACGCGAACCGGCGATGGGTCTTCGTGGAATACCGGAAACCGAGATCCTCTTCGAAGACTTGGAAATCCCGGCGACGATGATGGTGGTTCCGCCCCAGGGAATTCGCCGCGGGTTCGCGGGATTGATGAGTGCCTACGATGCGCAACGCGTAGGCGCTGCCGCCGTCGCACTGGGAATAGCCGCCGGTGCCTACGAGCTTGCGCTCGACTACGCGCAGCAGCGCGAGCAGTTCGGCCGTCCGATATGCGAGTTCCAGGGGCTGCAGTGGATGCTGGTGGACATGAGCACTCAGCTAAATGCCGCACGCCTGCTGATTTACAAAGCGGCTGCAGGAGCGGCCAACGGTTTTCCGGACGTTACCGAAGCCGCACAGGCAAAGGTGTTTGCCTCCGAGATGGCGATCAAGGTGACCAACGATGCGCTGCAGGTCTTCGGCGCTTCCGGGTACTCGCGCAACCTGCCGCTGGAGCGCATGGTCAGGGATGCGCGCATGTTTACCATCGGTGGCGGCACTGCGCAGATCCTTCGTACCGTCATCGCGTCGCAATTGCTCGGGCGCAAGTTGCCGCAGACACGTGACGGGTATTTGTCGACAAAGGAAAGATAAAACACTGTCACCATGCCATCCGCCGCTGACATTATTGCACGCCGCCTGTTTGATGCCGGCTGTCGTCACGCCTTCGGCATCCCCGGAGGTGAGGTACTGACAGTAATGGACGCGCTTTCCAACGCCGGTATCGAGTTCGTACTGACTAAGCACGAGAATTTTGCCGGTTTCATGGCGGAAGGGGCATTTCATAGCACGGGCGCCCCCGGTGTGCTGCTGGCGACACTCGGTCCCGGCGTGGCCAATGCCGTGACTGTGGTCGCCAACGCCATGCAAGATCGTGTGCCATTGATATTTCTGACCGGTTGTGTGGACCCGGTCGATGCACCGAGCTATACGCACCAAATATTCGATCATCGGGCGCTGCTGGCACCCATTACCAAGGCCAGCTTCACGGTAGTGGATGGCGCCGTGGACGTCGTGATCGACAAGGCCGTATCGATTGCGCTCGATGACCAGCCCGGCCCGGTCCACATCGATATGCCTGTCGGCGTCGCTGGCAACCCGCAACCGGAGGCGTTCGGCGTGCAGCGCGTGCGACCCGCAGCGGCCGCACCCGCGCCCGGTGCGGAGCTCGAAGCCGCCCGGCGCTACCTGCGCGAGGCGATGCGGCCGTTGATGCTGGCGGGTGTCGATGTGCTCTATCATAACGCCGCGCCCGCCGTCGCGGCCATGGCCGCGGACTTCGGTATTCCACTGATTACGACCTACAAGGCCAAGGGCGTGCTCCCCGAGGATCACCCGCTGGCGCTCGGTGCGGCGGGGTTATCGCCCACGGCCGACAAGTTCCTGCTGCCGCTACTCAAGCAGAGCGATTTGATCCTGCTGGTCGGCTACGACCCGATCGAAATGCGCATGGGCTGGCGCAACCCGTGGGACCGCCATACGCCGGTCGTGGAATTTGCGCCGGTCCCCAATACGCACTACGTGCATCAAGCGCGTGTGAGCTTTATCGGTCATGTGGGGGCAGGCGTGTCCGCGCTGCGCGAAGGTGTGGAGCCCAAACCCACCTGGCCTGGCGACGAGCCGGGCGCGGCGCGCGTGGCCTTGAGAACCGCTTTCAGGGCGGACGAAGACTGGGGCCCCGCCGCGGTCGTCGATACGATACGAAGAGTCCTGCCGCGCCATGGTGTGGCCACGGCCGACAGCGGCGCGCACCGCATCCTGCTCAGCCAGGTGTGGGAATGCTACGAGCCGCACACACTGCTGCAGTCCTCCGCGCTTGGTGCCATGGGCGGCGCCTTGCCGTTGGCCGCCGGCTTCAAGCTGAGCGCGCCACAATACCCGGTGGTGGCCTTCACTGGTGACGCCGGGCTAGAGATGGTGCTCGGTGATCTGGCCACGGTTCGCGACCAGCGCCTGGGGCTGGTGATCGTAGTGTTCGTCGACGAGTTGCTCGGACTGATCGAGATCAAGCAACGTCAGTCCGGGCTCGCCAATCTCGGTGTCGAGTTTGGCGGTACCGACTTTGCGGCCCTCGCCGGGGCCATGGGCGGTCACGGCGTGGTGACGGCCAGCCGTGATGAGCTGACACGAGAGTTCGAAGCAGCCCTGAATCGCGACCGCTTCACGATCCTTGCGTGCCCAATCGGCAAGCATGCTTATGATGGCCGGCTCTGAGCCGTCTCTTCCGATAACTGTCGGTCATCAGTTTGGACTGCGCTACTTTCGAATCGGCTGATAAGTAACACAAGGCAGTTCCCGCTCCTGTGCGTGTGGATAGCCCCAGTCCTTCCTTTTGGCACCTCCGGGTTTCGGCCCAATAGTGCGATCCCAGCCCGTTGGTGGTTGATAATCTTATCAGCGAACGGTTCATAATCGCGCATGTGCCGGCCTGTCAGATGCCCTGCGTCGGTTATCGTGTTCACCGAAAAAGAAATTCCGCAGACCATGCGCCGGTCTTTCTCAATGGGGCCGCCCGGCGGCACTGTAAATAACCAGCTGTGAGCACTGCCTCCTCAGGGTAAACGAAAGACCGTGGACAACGAAGACCCCTGTCTGGCTCCGGAGAATCTGGCCTTCCTCGAGGAGGTCTTCTTGGCGTATCGAGATGACCCCTCCTCAATCGACCCGGGTCTCAGGCGCTACTTCGATAGCCTCAGCAAGGACACCGAGAACCTGGGGCCTTGTGCCCAAGCAAAACAGGTGGCGGCTGAGACACACTCCCAGTCGCAGGCGTTGAAGCCAACGTGGCCCCCTCCATCCACGCGGGGCTCAGAGAGCGAGGATCAGGTGTCTTTTTTGAAGCGCTGCTCCCTGTTCGTCACCATGTCCGATGAGGATCTCGCGCACGTAGCGGCTCTGACAAGTGTGGTCACTGTCGATGCAGGCGAACCGGTGTTCCTGGAAGGCGAGCCGGGGGATAGCCTGTATATCGTAACGGGCGGCTCAGTCGTGGTACGGAGCGGGTGCAAGATACTTGCCGAGCGCGCGGTTGGAGAGGTCGTCGGCGAGCTTGCCGTCCTCGACAGGGAGCCTCGGTCCGCCGACATCATCGCCAGGAGCGCGGCGACGCTCCTGAAAATTCGTGGCGAGGACTTCCAGAATCTGCTGTATCGACGCGGCGATCTCGCCCGGCGGCTCCTGCACGTCCTCGCCTCACGCGTGCGCGGCCACAGCTCGCGCCAGGAGCAGGTTGACCAACTGGTCCGCGCCTACCGCGAGCGCGGCCACATCATTGCCAACCTCGATCCCCTCGGCAGGCTACCGCGCTCTGATCCTACCCTGGAACTCGAGTATTTCGGTCTCAGTGAACAAGATCTGGACTCCGTGTTCTCCGCTCGCCTCGGCGAGGAGTTGTCGATCAGGAGCTTGCGCAGTATCTGGGAGAGCCTGCGGAACACGTACTGTCGCGACATCGGCGTGCAGTACATGCACATCGACGACCTCGAGATCCAGAACTGGCTGCGCGTGCGCATGGAGGAGACCGAGAACCGGCGGGTACTCTCCCGCGCCGAGCAGACGCGCATCCTCGCCAAGCTCACCGACGCAGAGGTGTTCGAGTCGTTCCTGCACCGCAGATTCGTCGGTGCCAAGCGCTTCTCGCTCGAAGGTGCCGAGAGCCTGATCCCGCTGCTCGACCACGCGATCGAGGCAGCAGGGAGGCACGGCATCGACGAGGTAGTGATCGCGATGGCCCATCGCGGCCGTCTGAACGTTCTGGCCAACATTCTCGACAAGCCGGCCGCCCGGATCTTCCGCGAGTTCGTAGACATGGACGCGCAGACGAAGGTGGGCCGCGGGGATGTCAAATACCACCTTGGCCACTCGAGCGACCGCACCACCGCATGCGGGCACTGCGTTCACCTCTCGCTCAGCTTTAACCCCAGCCACCTCGAATACATTGGGCCGGTGGTCCTCGGCAGAACCCGCGCCAAGCAGGATCGTTTCGAGGATCCTGAGGGCTCGCGCGCTATGGCCATCCTTCTCCACGGCGACGCCGCCTTCGCCGGACAGGGCGTGGTGCAAGAGATCCTCAACATGAGCGAGCTTCCCGGCTACCGCACCGGCGGCACGGTCCACATCATCCTTAATAACCAGATCGGCTTTACGACGCTGCCCGAGCAGAGCCGCTCAAGTCAGTACGCAACCGACGTGGCGCGCATGCTGCAGATCCCGATCTTCCACGTCAACGGCGAGCAGCCTGAGGCCGTGCACCAGGTGATTTACCTGGCGATGGAATTCCGGGCACGGTTCAAAAAGGACGTCGTTATCGATATGTACTGCTACCGGCGCTACGGCCACAACGAGGGTGACGATCCGTCCTTCACTCAGCCCTTGCTCTACCAGGCCATCGGCAAGCAGATTTCGGTGCGCGCCGCGTATGTGGAGAACCTCCTCAAGCTCGGCGGCATCACCCGGCAGGAGGCGGACGACATCGCGACGCGCTCACACAGCCGGCTCGAGGCCGATCTGGCTGAAGCCCGCAGCGTAGACTACGAGTATCACGAGCAACCGGCAGGGCGCGGGATCTGGCGACCCTACGTGCAGAAGCGGCCGCTGGCAGATACCGGTGTGCCCGAGGAGCAACTGCGGACCTTGCTGCTGTCGCTCACACACCTGCCCGATGGTTTTCGCCCCCACCGCAGACTGCTGCCGTTCTTCAAGGCCAGGGAAGCGGTGGCGCGTGGCGAGCGCGCGCTGGACTGGGGGACCGCAGAGGCCCTCGCTTTCGCCTCTCTGGTAAGCGATGGGTTTCGCGTGCGCCTGAGCGGTCAGGACTCGGAGCGTGGCACCTTCAGCCACCGGCACGCGGTGTGTCACGACGTCGAGACCGGGAAGAGCTACACTCCGCTGCAGCATGTGACAGAGACGCAGGCGCAATTCGAGATCTATAACAGCCCGCTTTCCGAGTCCGGTGTGCTCGGCTTCGAGTACGGCTACAGCCTCGATTACCCGGACGCCCTGGTTATCTGGGAGGCGCAGTTCGGAGATTTCTGCAACATCGCGCAGGTCATCGTCGACCAGTTCATCGTTAGCTCGGAGAACAAGTGGAATCGGCTCTCCGGATTGTGCCTGTTCTTACCGCACGGCTTCGACGGACAGGGACCGGAGCACTCGAGCGCACGCCTCGAGCGTTTTCTTGCGCTAGCCGCCGAGGGAAACATACGAGTGGTCAACCTGACTACCCCAGCGCAGCTCTTTCATGCGTTGCGACGGCAGGTTCTGGAACCAGTTCGCAAGCCGCTGGTAGTGATGTCGCCGAAGGCGCTGCTGCGCCACCGCGACGCCGTCTCGACGCTTGAGGAGCTTGCGACCGGGCGGTTCCAGCACCTGATCCCCGACGCTACCATCACCGATGACGCCAGCGTCAAGCGCGTGGTCCTGTGTGCCGGCAAGCTGTACTACGAGCTGGCTGCCGAGCGGGGCGCGCGCGGTATCGGCGACATCGCCTTGGTGCGCCTCGAGCAGTACTACCCTTTCCCCGAGGCACCCCTGCTCGAGACACTGGCGCGGTACGCGTCCGACGCGGAGCTGTATTGGGTGCAGGAGGAGCCCCGAAACATGGGTGCGTGGCCATTCTTGCGAGCCCGCATCGCGCCCCGCCTCAGGATCGCTCGCTGGCGCTTTAGCGCTTGCATTGCTCGCGAGGAATCGGCCAGCCCAGCGACCGGCTCTCACGCGGCGCACAAAATAGAGCAGCAGGCCATCATTGACGAAGCCCTTACCCTTTCAGCGAATTGATCGAAGTTTCTGTTAGATGCAGTGGCACAGGCAACGTTGGCTTTTAAGCGACGAAACGCCCGAAGCGCACGGCCGACTCGCCTTTGCGCAAGCGCCGCGACGGCATGATAAGCACGCAATTGTCGTAAGGTGTCTTTATTTCTTCGTCGCCGTCGTAACCGATCACGGTTCCTGCCGCGGTAATGAGCTCCATGCCCCTGAAGTCCTGCGTGAACTTGAAGTTGTCGGTCTTGATGGTCACAGGACTGGTGACCTCTATGAGCTTTTGGCCTGCCGGCGGGCCGGCAGGCAGGTAGTCGGCGGTGAACTGGGGCTCCACTAAGTCATAGTGAGCCAGAAAACGCAACGCCATCTCTTTCGCCACGACCTCGCTGCCTGTTTCCCAGTGTTGCCCGCACTCGATCAACAAGGCGTTGCGTGGGTCCGTCTCCTCGCCGAACGGCCCGTAGTCGCGCAGGCGTCGGCCCGCCGCGTGCCCCGCGTCGCTCACGGCATGCGCCGGGTATGCCAGCTCGCGCGCCAGTTGTTGGCCTTTCTCAAGTGGTCCACACATGCACAACGGCACCGTGGGGTGCTGCATTGAGTGAATATCGAGCAAGTAGTCTACCTGATCCACGATCGGCCGCAGTTCGCGTGCGCGCCGCAGCTCCGTGCTGTCGCGCGTGCCCTCCAGCGCCGTCTTGTCCCATACGCGATTGAAGTCCTCGTCGACATAGCGCGAGACGTCCGGGTTTGCCGGATCGAAGCGCTCGAACGCAGCGACATTCATGAATCCCAGCGTAAGCTTACCGCGGGTAGGACGCACGTCGTTGCGGAACAGAAAGTCTAACGTGATGGCACCACACAGCTCGTTCCCGTGTACCACTGCGCTCAACATTACATGCGGACCCGGCTTGCCACTGTCGAATGTGGTGACGTAGTCCACACCGGTGTTACCGGCCCGGTAGGGCGTGATGTCAGGAGCCTGTAGATTTACGGGGTACGAGCTTGCCATAGTGGACCTCACTGTCAGAAACTACTCAACGCAAAGACGCAGAGGAAAAAATAATTGGTTTTTTCACTGCTGTCCCGCAACCCCCCCGACGCATGGATCGCGCCTTTGTTTCCGAGACACGCCCTGAATACTTCCATGTAGGCTCGGTGCCAGCATCCCTGCTGGCAACGGTCTCGGAAACAAAGGCGTGATCCATGTCCCTCGAGCGCAGGCCATTCTTAAGGTATCTTTGTCTTGGCGAGTTTCAGCGATTCAGGCATCGGGTCGTTATGGGACAGTGATTGTTACTGTTAATTTCTTTTTAGACTGGGCCCTGAAAAGGTCGTCCGTCAACCTACCTAAACGCTGATTTGTCTTATCGAACACTTTGCGTCCTCGGCGTTTATATTGTTCCTTTCTTGTTCCGTATTCACGTGCGATCGGGTAATTTCCAACCAGGTTTTTGTGCCTTTTAGTTCTGAAAATCTTTGCGACTTTGCGTTGTCAGTTAACTTGTTCCCGGGCGAAATGGCAGATTGCCTCCACCAGCCTGCCCAGGTCTCGCCTCAGCGCCGCAAAACCGCCGTTCGGTTCGATGCATTGCTCGTCCATATAGAGCGCGCGGTTGACTTCGATTTGCAAGCTGTGGCGCCCGCCAGCTGGTCGGGCGTAGCGCTGGATAAGCTCCACCCCCTTGTAAGGATCATTGATCGTCACGTGGTAACCCATGGTGCGCAGCGTATCGGCGACGATTTCGGTGAATGCCCGATGACACGTGGTGGCGTCACGATCGCCGATGCAAAATTCCGGGCGCGTAACGCCCGGGCCCTCCGGCGAGACCTCGGTGCTCACGGACGGCATCGAATGGCAGTTGACGTGCCAGACAGCACCGCAGCGGCTGTGCGAGTGGTCCAGCAGTCGCTCGAGCTCCCGGTGGTAGGGCCAGTAGTAACGGTCCAGCCGGCGGCGCACCTCGGTCACGCTCAAGCCGCGATCGTACATCTGGCCGCCGGGCTCATGCGTCGGGATTAGCCCGACACCGAGCGCTACCTTGGGGCCGGGATTCACGGCGCCGGGCCACGGCGAATCGAGCAGGGTCTCGTCGATATCATCGGGTGCACGGTTGGGGTCGATGTAACTGCGCGGAAACAGTGCGTGTAGCAGCACTGCCCCGTAATCCGGCGCGGCTTCGTATAGCCGGTCGACGAACGCGTCCTCGGTCTGGCGCACGGCGCTTTGGGGCAGCGCGTGATTGAAGTCGTCCGGGTAAATACAACCACTGTGCGGTGAATCGAATACCACGGGTGCCCATTCCCCGTCGGGGTCGTGCCGTTGCAGTATGCCGGGGACGATATGAGCCATCGCCGCCCTTCAGTGCGCGTCGTTCAGGTGGCAGGCGGAGACCCGACCGGGCGCAACGGCTTTCAGCACCGGTGCCTCGTTTCGGCAGCGCTCGGTGGCGTGCGGGCAGCGCGGGTGGAAGTGACAGCCGCTTGGCGGGTCGATCGGCGAGGGGATCTCACCGGCGACCGGTGCGAAATCTCGCCGGCGTGCACCGAGACGTGGGACCTCGTTCAGAAGCGCTTTTGTGTACGGGTGGTTGGGTGATTTAAACAACTCCTCCGTCGGTGCCACCTCGATGATGCGGCCAAGATACATAATGATCACTCTGTCGGAGATGTGCTCGACTACGCCCAGGTCGTGACTGATGAACAGGTAGGTCAGGTTCAAATCTTCGCGCAGGTCGATGAAAAGGTTCAGGACCTGCGCCTGGATTGACACATCGAGCGCGGCGATGGCCTCGTCACACACCAGGAACTCAGGTCTTACCGCAAGTGCGCGGGCGATACCGATGCGCTGGCGCTGTCCGCCCGAGAACTGGTGCGGATAACGGCGACGGTACTCTGGGTCGAGCCCGACTCGCAGCATGACGTCCTCGACGTAAGCGGCGGTCTCGGCACGTTTGATGATCCCGTGAATAATCGGGGCCTCACCGATGATGTCTTGCACGCGCATGCGCGGGTTGAGCGAGGCAAAGGGGTCCTGGAAGATCATCTGGATCTGCAGCGCTGCGGTCTTACTGTCGGCGTCGTCCATGCCCGAGACGTCGGTTTCCTTGAACAAGATCTTGCCCTCGGTCGGCGGCAGTATGCCGGCGACCATGCGCCCTACGGTCGACTTGCCGCAGCCGGACTCACCCACGAGGCCCACCACCTCGCCCGGGTCGATGGAAAAATCGACATGGTCGACGGCGTGCACGACTTCCTCGCGCACACCACCACCGAGCTTTCGTGCGACCTTGCCTGCAAGATCCAGCGTCTTGACAAAGCGCTTGGTCAGATCGCGAACCTCGAGCATGGTGCTCATGCGCGCCCCTCCAGGCAGGGGTGGAAGCAACGGACCCTGTGCCCGGACCGCGGCTCGGACAGGCGCGGTTCTTGTTCGCAGATCCCGCTGGCGCGCGAGCAGCGCGTGCGAAAAGCACAGCCCGGAGGCAGATTAAGCAGGGAAGGCGTCATTCCGGGTATCTGCGCCAGCGGCTGGCCGCGCGGGTTGTGGCTCGGGACCGAACCGATCAGACCGACGGTGTAGGGATGTACCGGACGGTCGAGCACGTTGTCCACCAGCCCCTGCTCGACGACCTTGCCGGCGTACATGACACAGATCTTGTCAGCGAGCCCGGCGACCACGGCCAGATCGTGCGTGATCCAGATGAGCGCCATGCCGAGCTCGCGGCACAGCTTCTGCGCCTCGTACAGGATCTGTCCCTGGATGGTCACGTCAAGCGCCGTGGTAGGCTCGTCGGCAATGATCAGGTCTGGTTTGTTGAGTAGTGCGATGGCGATCGCCACGCGCTGGCGCATGCCGCCGGAAAACTGATGCGGGTAGGCGCGCAGGCGCTCATCGGGTGATGGAATTCCGACCTGCCCCAGGGCATCGCGCGCCCGTTGGCGCGCGCTTGCGCGATCGATGTGCTCATGCGCCCTGATGGTCTCGATCATCTGAGTGTCGATACGCAGCACCGGGTTCAGCGTCATCATGGGATCCTGGAAGATCATCGCGATGCGGCTCCCGCGCAGCGCGCGCATGTGTTCCTCACTGGCTGTTACGAGATTCTCGCCATTGAAAAGAACCTGTCCGCCGACAATTCGGCCCGGCGGATCGACCAATCCCATAATAGAAAACCCCGTTACCGACTTGCCGCAGCCCGATTCACCCACCAGGCCCATGACCTCGCCGCGTTCCACGACGAAGCTCACGCCGTCGACTGCCTTGACTACACCTGCCTTCGTGAAGAAGTAGGTCTCCAGGCCTTCGACCTGCAATGTCGAGCGCGCGCTGGTCATGGCTCGATGTCTCCGCGGGGGCCCCTATCGTTGTAAGCGCGGGTTGAGCACGTCACGCAGTTGGTCGCCCACGAGGTTGATGCTGACGATGGTGACGAGCAGTGCCACGCCCGGGAAGAAGCTGATCCAGTACCTGCCGCTAAGCATGTACTCGAAGCCGTTGGCGATCAGCAGGCCCAGCGATGGCTCCGTTATCGGAAGGCCGACCCCGAGGAAGCTCAATGTCGCTTCCAGCGAGATCGCGTGTGCGGTCTGCAAGGTGCCGACAACGATCAGCGGCGCCAGGCAGTTGGGCAACAGATGTCGGAAAACAATGCGCCGGTGACTCAACGCCAGGCACATGGCGGCTTCGATATACTCTTTGTTGCGCTCGACCAGCGCGCTGGCGCGAACCGTCCTGGCATAGTAGGCCCACTGTACGGTAACCAGTGCGATGATGATCTTGTCGACGCCCTTGCCGAGCACGGCCAGCAAGACCAGTGCGATCAGAATAGCGGGGAAGCTCAGCTGCAAGTCCACGATCCGCATGATCAACGTATCGGTACGGCCGCCGAAGTAGGCAGCTATGAGACCGATGGTGCCACCGATGCACAGCGCGATGAGACCGCTCATCACGCCGACCCCGAGGCTGATGCGAAGCCCGTAGAAAATCGCGCTCAGCAGATCGCGGCCGGCGCCATCGGTCCCGAGCCAGAAGGTCGTGCCATCCAAATTCCTGGTCCCGGGCGGCAGGCGGCTGTCGAGGACCGACACGATGGCCAGATCGTACGGGTTGGTGGGCGAGATTACCGGGGCCAAAATGGCGATAAAGACAATCACCAACAACACGCTAAAGGTCGCTATCGCTGTCCCGCTCTCAAAGAAATCCGACAAGAACCGGCGAAACGGCGTTTGCACCTTGATGGCGGCTTCCGTGGACACCCCCGTGGGTACGCTGGTTTGCTGCACACTCGTCGTCATGCCTTGACATCCTGTAGCCGTACCCGCGGATCCAGCACCGAGTAGAGCACGTCGACCAGCAGGTTGATCGTAACGAACATCAGCACCGTGATCATGAGGTAGGCGACGATGATCGGCCGGTCGAGGTTCTGGATCGCCTCGATCACCAGCTTGCCCATGCCCGGCCAGGCAAACACCGTTTCCGTGACCACCGAGAAGGCGATTAGCCCGCCCAGCTCGAGACCGAGAACCGTGACCACCGGAATCATAATGTTCTTTAACAAGTGAACCAGTATCACCCGGCGCGAGCTCAGCCCTTTGGCGCGCGCAAACTTGATATAGTCCTGATGGACTACCTCGCGCGTACCCGCCCGCGCCAGGCGGATGGTCAGTGACATCTTGAATAGCGACAGGTTGAGCGCCGGCAGCACCAGGTGCCTCAAGCCATCCCACGTCAGAAAGCTCACCTGGATGCCCAGCAGCGAGGTGGTTTCGCCGCGGCCGGTCGACGGTAGCCAGCCCAGCATCACCGCAAACACCATGATCATCATCAGCCCGACCCAGAAGGTCGGCAGACTAAAGCCGAGGATCGAGCCGGCCATAATGGTCTTGCTGAACTTGGAGTCCGGTTTGAGGCCCGCGTAGATGCCCAGTGGAATGGCAATGACCACCGCGAGAAACAGCGCGGCGAACGCCAGCTCGAGTGTCGCGGGCATGCGCTCGACGATCAGCTTGAGCGCGGGCTCGCCGAAGATGAAAGACTTTCCCAGATCGCCCTTGACCGCGTTGGAAAGGAAGAACCAATACTGCTCGTGCACCGGGCGGTCGAGCCCGAATGCACGCATCGTTTTTTCGATCTCCGCCTGGTCGGCCTCCGGGTTAATCAGCATGTCGACCGGGTCGCCAACCACATTCACGCCGAAAAAGACGAGCAGCGACATCACTGCCACGACGACAATGCTCTGCAGCAGCCGACGGATGATGAAGACCGACACGGATCCAGCGAATGCCGGCGGGCGGTGCAGGCTGTGCACCGCCCGCCGGCTAGCAGCTTACTCGGACACGATACCCGTATATAAGGTCTGCTCGTCAGTGCGAGCCAGGTACTTCAGTCCCTTTCGACTGGCCCAGGTGTTTACCTGGTAGTGTAGCGGAATGATGCCGAGGTCGTTGACCGCGATCTCGGTCGCCTTGGCCAGCAGCTTCTGGCGCTTGGCGTCATCAACGGTGGCCAATGCCTGCTCGACCAGCTGGTCCACTTCGGGGTTGGAGTAGCGGCCGCGGTTCGAGGCCCCGAAGCCCCGGGACTTGTCATAAGTGTGCAGCAGCGACTTTAATGGCGAGGAGGCCTCGCCCGATCCCGCGCCCCAGCCGACCAGGATGAAGCTGAACTCCGGCGACTTGTTCGGTCCGCCGCGGGAAGCGCGCTTGAAGTACACGCTCTTGGGCATGGTCTCGACCGCGGTTTTGATCCCGATGCGGGTCAACATCTGCGCGATCGCCTCCGCGATCTTGGCATCGTTGATATAGCGGTCGTTGGGGCCGTGGATCGTAAGCTGGAAGCCGTCGGGCAGCCCCGCTTCAGCCAATAATTGCTTGGCGCCCTGCGGGTCATGTTTCTCCGGCTTGAGGTTCTCGCTCACGCCGAAGAATCCCGCCGGCAGCAGCTGCCCCGCGGGAATCGCCACCCCCTCCATGACGCGTTCCACAATCGCCTCACGGTTGATCGCCTTGGAGATGGCGCGGCGCACGCGCACGTCCTTCAGCGGATTCTTGATCGGGCCACCGTCCTTGGCCTTGACGTACGGCGAGTCGTCGCGGAACTGATCCATGTGCAGGTAGATCACGCGGTTAGATACGCCCTGGCTCAGATTGAGCTTCTGATTCATCTCGAGCCGCGTGATGTCGGTGGTGGGGACGTTATCGATAAACTCGACATCACCCGCCAGCAGCGCCGCCACGCGCGCGGGCCCCGACTTTATCGGCTTGATGACGACCTTCGACCACTGCGGCTTCTTGCCCCAGTAGTTGTCATTGCGTTCCAGGATCAGCCGGTCGTCCGGTACCCACTCCACGAACTTGTACGCGCCGGTCCCGATCGCTGCCTTGCCGCTGTTGTAGTCGGCGGTCGTGGCGCCCTGCCCGTGTTTTTTCGAGATGATGCTGAACGTGGACATGTCGTTGGGCATAAGCGGGTAGGGCTTCTCCGTAGTTATCCGCACCGTGTAATCATCGATTTTTTCTATCTTTTTTCCCTTCAGGTAGGTCCCGAAAGAGGACGGGCTCTGGGGCACATTCGGCGCGCGCTCGAAGGTAAATACCACGTCGTCGGCGGTGAACGGGGTACCGTCGTGGAACTTCACGCCCTTGCGCAGCTTGAACTCCCAGGTGGTCTTATTCACCGGCCGCCAGGATACCGCCAGCCCGGGTTTGAGCTGCTGATTGTCATCCGGCATCACCAGGCGATCGAAGATCTCGCGCGCGAGCGCATTGTTCGGCGTGAGGTTGTGGTAGTGCGGATCGATCGAGGTAGGTTCGAGCGCCAGGCCGACCCGCAGCTCCTGCGCGCTCAGGGCCACTGGCAGCAATAGTGCTGTTGCCACGACCCCGCTTACGAAATGTCTGAAAACACGCATTTTCACATCTCCTAGGATGTTTTTATCGGGATATTCTCCACCCGTCGTCTTCTGGACAGGTTCAATCATCCATATTGCCTAGGAAAACATGCCCCGGCAAGCCTTGGCCGACGAGATGCCAGCGCCATCACCAGTCAGGCGGTACCCACTGTGCATCCTCGTCGAGCGGATACGCCGGCCGTGGCAGGTGTTTCCAGGTAAAGCGGCTCAGTACCGGTGAGGTGAGCCCGGGCGTGTCGACCTCGTAGACGTTTTCCGGCGGAAACCACGGCTCGAAACCCGCGCGGAAGTGGCCGCGTGATTTGACCACCACCGTACGCGCATACGGGATCTCGAGCCCGAGCATCTCGAAAAACACGGGATCGGCGGTCTGCTGGCGATTCGTGATGACCACCGCAACGATGCCGTCGTCGCCCCCGATCTGCAGTGCGGCCGCCGGACCGAGCGCCAGCGCCCGACCGGCGAAGATCCCAAGCCGGCCGACGACGTCGCCATCGCTCAGCGCCCGCACCCGGGCCGTGACCACGAAGCGCTTGGCGAACCCGGTCTCGTGCGCGCGATTAAAGACCGCCTCGAACTCGGCGCCGACCCCAAACCGGTGCGCCTCGGCGGCCAGCGCCGGGTCGGCAAACGAGCCCACGTAAACGCGCGGCACCTTTGCATCAACCAGCGCCGCGAACAGCCAGGTGGTATCGCCACTACCACCACCGCCGGGGTTATCGCCGGCGTCGGAAAAGATTACCGCCGGCAGACGCTCGTCCTCGCCGGTGCGCCGCGCCAGGCGCACGGCCTCATCCAACGGCGTGAGCGCGCGGCGAAAGCGCGCACGCTGCGTCCAGCCGAAGCGCGCGATCTCCAGCGCAAGCCCGCGCGCAGCCGTCAGATCCTCGCGTGCGCTCACCACTACGGCCACGCCGTTGTATGGCGTATCGCTGAATACGAATCCGCCGAACACCGACACATTAGTAATAGCCTCACCCAGTTCCTGTTGGCGGCGCTGACCGTAAGCGATCATGTCGGCATAAGGGCCATCGCTTGTGAGCAGTGTCACGCTCGGCGGTGTCAGCGGCAGGCGTACCAGCGCGGTCTTTGGCGGCGTGCCGGCGAGAATAGTGCGTAGGCGAAAGGCGGCCTCCTCGCCGCGCGGCCACATGTCCACATGCGGGTTCGTGAGATAGCCGATAAGCAGGTCGGTGTTCTCGACCATGCGCGCGGAGATGTTCGCATGCAGATCGAGCGTGGAGACGATGATGGCCTGTTCGCCGACGACGGCGCGCACGCGGGCATAGAGCTCACCGTCGGGATCGGCGTCATGCGTCGCCGTCATGGCCCCGTGGTTCGCGAGATAGACGGCGTCGACCGGCAGTGCGCGTTCGAGTCCGGCGACGATCTTATCCACACAGGCATGGAAAAACGTCTCCTCTACTGGACCCCAGGGCTGGCACCCGGTCAGCAGGGTCGGCAGCGGTTGCCACGGGCCGGTGGCGTTCATGGCCTGCACGAACGCGGTCATCTCCTTCGGGATGATGGAATGCGCTTTGGCCGCCTCGCTCAGAATGGACTCGCCTTCGAGGTAATAGCGCTCACGAAAGTCCTGCTCGGTCGCGAGCGGCGCGAAGGCGTTGCTCTCCAGGACCATGCCACCGAAGGCGACGCGCGGTATATGGGCGGACATAATAATCTAGTGTATTCCTAAACTGTGAAAAAGCACCGATGCTCAGTGCTGTCCCAGCAATGGCCGCAAAACCTGTCGAAACCCGTTAACACTCAGGGTACTTTTCGAAAGGTTGCGATGCATACATTGCGAGCATTTGTTTCTGAGACACGCCGTGAATACCTCCAGCGCTACGCAATCGTGCTGCGCTTGCAGGACCGGGGCTCGCCGTCCGTGGCGGGCCCGTTCGGCGGGAGAAAGGTTCACTGGACCTTTCTCTCACTCCGCCTCACCCCTGTAGGCTCTGTGCCAGCATCCGTGGCTTGCAACGGTCTCAGAAACAAATGCTCGCCATGGTTTAGGCGCGGGTGGGAATTTATGGGACAGTGACCCATGCCTCCAAATTGTAATGAAATCCGCGATTTAGTTGCAGCAGCGCCCTGCGGGGAGCGCAGGGGGCGCACAATGGATCCGGCCATTCCCCAGCTGCTAGGCTTAGAAAAGGCCTGCGACAGGCACATAGCGTGACCTCGGATTTACCCGGGGTGAAGGGGGGAAGAATGGAAGCTGCCGTGAACGCTGCGAAGAGCCAGGTCCGATCCGACGATCGTGCCCGGCTGGCCCCGGCGATACCGTTTCAATTTACCGGCAAGGCCGGCGAGTACTTCAAGATCTGGATCGTCAACATCCTGCTGACGATTCTTACCCTCGGGATCTACTCGGCCTGGGCCAAGGTGCGCAGGAAGCGGTATTTTTATGGCAATACGCTCTTGCAGGAATCGGCGTTCGAGTATCTGGCAGAACCGATGCAGATTCTCAAGGGGCGATTGATTGCTTTCGGAATATTCATAGTCTACCTGGTCGTCACCAATTTGATTCCGCTCGTGGCTCCGGTGTTGGGGTTAGCGTTCATTGCTGTGCTTCCCTGGCTGGTCGTCAAGGCCCATGCCTTCAATGCGCGGTACTCCGCCTACCGCAACGTTCGCTTTGATTTCTGCGCGAACTACGGCGAGGCTGTGGGCGTCTACATTGGGTTGGCGTTGCTGGCGGGAATCACGCTGGGGCTCGCTTATCCCTATTACGCCTACCGCCGCAGCCGGTTCGTCGTGGCCCACAGCGGCTACGGCACCACGCCGTTCACGTTCTCGGCGACTGTGAAGGCCTTTTACATGATCTATCTGAAGGCCGTGCTGATTGCGATTTTGGGTGGGGTTGTTGCCAGCGTGATCGGCGGGATGATGCAAGCGGGCCTGGCGGCCGGCGCAGCCGGCGAGCCGGGCAAGACCCCGGCGTACCTAGTGATGCTGTTTTCTGTGTTCGTTATCGTCGTTTACCTGTGGGTGTGGGTGTATATAAAGACGGCGAGCGCCAACCTGGTTTGGTCTAACACCGCACTCGAGCAGCATCGGCTCCGCAGCACATTGGAGACATCAAAGATGCTGTGGCTATATATCACTAATGCCTTGGCGATAGCGCTGTCGCTCGGGCTAATGATTCCGTGGGCGCAGATTCGTACGACGCGCTACCGATTGGAAAATATGGCATTGCTGACGGCGGGCGACCTGGATGGCTTCGTCGCGAGCCAGCGCGAAGGGGTGGCTTCCGCCGGCGAAGAGATTGCCGATTTTTTTGACTTCGATGTCGGTATATGAGGGCCCTGAAAGCGACCTATTACGACGGCAAGACCTCGAAACGCCAGGAGGTCCAGATCCATTTTTACAATCTCCGCCAACTGCGGGTATCAGGGCTGGAGCACGAGCTGAGCTTCTCGCTTTCGGAGGTACGAATTGCGCCCCGTGTCGGGAACACGCCGCGCAGCATTTACCTGCCCGGTGGCGCCAAGTGCGAAACGACTGACAACGACGCCGTCGACCGGATACTCGAGCGTCGCCGAAGTGGCGGATGGCACGCATTCGTGCACAAGCTTGAAAGCAGGCTCGGCTATGTCGCGCTGGCGCTGGTCATCACGCTGGCCAGCGTATGGGGATTCATCCAGTACGGTATTCCCGCAATCGCCAAGCAGGTTGCCTATTCGCTGCCCCCAGCGGTCGACACGGCGCTCGGTAAGGGTAGCCTGTCGGCGCTGGATCGCGCCTTTTTTTCGGCATCGGAGTTGAGCAATCAGAAACAAAAAGAGCTGCGCGCGGCCTTTGCCGCGATGACACGGGATCTGACCGACGAACACAGCTTTCGCCTGGAGTTCCGCAAAGGCGGAGCGGTCGGCGCCAACGCGTTGGCGCTGCCCTCGGGTATTGTTGTCATGACGGATGAGCTGGTGGCTCTGGGCAAACATCGAAATGAATTGATGGCGGTGCTGGCACACGAGATCGGACACGTGACCCACCGTCACGCGCTGCGCCGCCTGTTGCAGGACTCGGCCACCGTCCTGCTCATCGTGGCGATTACGGGTGATGCCACGTCTATCACGTCTCTTTCCGCGACCGTGCCCACCTTGCTCATCGAGACCAAGTACTCGCGCGACTTCGAGCGCGAGGCCGACCGCTTCGCATTAGGCTACCTGAAACAGAACAACATCAACCCGCGGCATTTTGCTGACATCCTGTTGCGCCTCGAGCAAAGCAGGCCGGGCGAAAGCGACATACCGGATTTTCTCTCGTCCCATCCCGCCACCAAGGAACGCATCAAGGCGTTCCAAAGCGCGAGCTAGGCGGCATTTTCCCCGAGTCCCTTCCCGAGGCGCGGTATCATCGGGGCGCGATGGTATACTTGGTTTTTTCCTGCGCGCATGGGCAGATGACAAAAAACCAGCCCACACTCGCCAGCACCTTTCGCCATGAGTAACGAAGAGACAAAAGACAAGCCGCGTGTCGGACTCTTTGTGACCTGTCTCGTTGACTTGTGGCGACCGAATATCGGCTTTGCCGCCGTGAAGCTGCTGGAAGATACCGGCTGCAAGGTCGAGGTGCCCAGGGCCCAGACCTGCTGTGGGCAGCCGGCCTACAACAGCGGCGATCTCAAAGACACCGAGGATATCGCCCGGCAAGTCATATTGGCGTTCGAGCAGTTTGATTATGTCGTGGCGCCCTCCGGTTCCTGCGCGGCCATGCTGAAGTTGCATTACCCGCAGCTTTTTGTGACCGACGCGCGTTGGCAGGAGCGGGCGCAAGCATTGGCCGAGCGCTGTTATGAGTTGGTGAGCTTCCTGACGGACGTGCTGGGTGCAGACAATATCGGCGCGCGATTCGAAAATACCGTGACTTACCACGATTCCTGCTCCGGGTTGCGCGAGCTCGGCATTCACGCGCAACCCCGTAGACTGCTTGCTGGTGTCACCGGGTTGAAACTGGCGGAGATGAAAGATGCCAATGTGTGCTGCGGCTTTGGCGGAACCTTTTGCGTCAAGTATCCCGAAATCTCCGCGCGCATGGTTTCCGATAAGCAGGACAACATAAAAGCGAGCGGGGCCGACACCGTACTGGGCGGCGACCTGGGTTGTTTGCTCAACATCGCCGGTCGCCTGAAACGCCAGGGTAGTGCGGTCAAGGTCTATCACGTCGCCGAGATCCTGGCCGAGATGGCCACGTTCGCGGTCGGTGAAGGCGAGGAGCCCACGTGAAATCGAATGCGCATGCCTTCAGGGCGCGGGCCACCGTGGCTTTGCAGGACATCAAGCTGCAAAAGGCGCTCGCCAATGCCAAGGGCGGCTTCGTCGACAAGCGCCTGGCGGCAATCGAGGCGCTGCCTGAGTTCGGGGAGCTGCGTGAAGCGGCGCGTGAGCTCAAAGAGCATACGCTTGCCCACCTCGACTATTATCTCGAACGTTTTGAATCCCGGGTAATGGCGCATGGTGGCCACGTGCACTGGGCGCGTTCACCGGAGGAGGCCCGCGCGATCGTGGTGGACCTATGCCGCCGGGCCAACGCCAGGCGCATCACCAAGGGTAAGTCCATGGTGGGCGAGGAGATTGCCGTCAATAAAGCGCTGGAGGCCGCCGGCTTCGAGGTCGTCGAAACCGACCTCGGCGAGTACATCATCCAGCTTGCCAAGGAGCCGCCGAGCCACATCATCGCGCCGGCGGTGCACAAGAGCCGCGACCAGATCACCGAGCTGTTCCACGATCATCATCGCAAGCACGGTCGCGAAGAGCGCGTTACCGAGATACCCGACATCGTCAACGAAGCGCGCGAGGTCTTGCGCGAGGCGTTTCTAAGCGCCGATGTGGGCATAACCGGGGCGAACTTTCTTATCGCCGAGACCGGTTCTACCGTGATCGTGACCAACGAAGGCAACGGCGACCTGACGAACACGCTGCCGCGCGTGCACATCGTCACCGCAAGCATTGAGAAGGTCGTGCCGACCTTGGAAGACGTGACCACGATTCTGCGTTTGCTCGCACGCAGCGCCACCGGCCAGGAGATGTCGAGCTACACCACGTTCTCCACCGGCCCGCGCAGAGGCGATGATCTGGATGGACCGCTGGAGTTTCACGTCGTGCTCGTCGATAACGGCCGCTCACGCATGCTGGGCGATGAGTTCCGCGAGATGTTACGCTGCATTCGCTGCGGCGCGTGCCTGAACCATTGCCCGGTGTACAGCGCTGTTGGCGGGCATGCCTACGGCTGGGTGTACTCCGGTCCCATGGGCTCGGTGCTCACGCCGCTGATGGTCGGCCTTGAGGAAGCGCGCAACCTGCCCAATGCCTGCACGTTCAACGGGCGTTGCCAGGAGGTCTGCCCGATGAGTATTCCGTTGCCGGGCATGCTGCGTGCATTGCGTGTGCACGAGTTCGAGGAGCGGCTCACACCGCCGCGCACGCGCTGGGGGTTAGGGGTGTGGGCCTTCCTCGCCAAGCGCCCGTGGCTGTACCGTACGGCGAGCGCCGCCGCGATCCGGTTACTGGGGGCGCTGGGGCGCAAGCGCGGCCGTTTCCGTTATCTGCCCCTGGCCGGGGGCTGGACGCGCGCGCGCGACATGCCGGCGCCCGGACTGCGCACCTTTCAGAGCGCGTGGTGCCGGGCACACCGGAGGCAGCGCCCATGAGCGACGCACGCGAGCAGATCCTGGCGAGTATTCGCCGCTCGCTCAAACGCACGGGTGCGCTCGAGGACAGCGTGAGCCAGATGCTCGATGAGCGGCTGGGGCGGCATCCGGTCCACGTTCAACCGGCACTGCAAGGAGACCTCGCCGCGCGATTTGTCAGCAAGCTGGAAGCGGTTGCCGGCACCGCGGCACGCGTATCATCGCTCGCCGCGGTGCCCGGCGCCGTCGTTGATTATCTGTCGGCGCAGGCGTTGCCACTGGAGGTGGTGATGGCGTCCGCGCCTGCGCTGGCGCAGATGGACTGGCCGGCGTCGCTGAAGATCGAGCGCCGCATCGCCCGGCGCGAGGACCACGTGACCGTCACCGGCGCCTTCGCGGCTGTGGCGGAGATCGGCAGCCTGGTGCTGGTCTCGGGTCGCGAAAGCCCCACCACGCTCAACTTTTTGCCTGATGTCCATATCGTGGTGTTACGCCGCGACCAGATCGTGGCCCACATCGAGGACGTGTGGTCGCGGCTGCGTAGCGAACTCGCCGCGATGCCGCGCACCATTAACTTTATTACCGGTCCATCGCGCACGGCCGATGTCGAGCAGACCATCCAGCTCGGCGCCCACGGGCCACGCAGCCTGCATGTCATTCTCGTTCGGGGTTAACGACTCAAACGCCAAGACGCTAGATTTATTTGGTGAACCCCTCGGCCACTCTGCCACCGGCGTGTGCACTATATCTAAAGAAAAGCCCTGGAAAGAACGCGGAGAGCGCCCGACTCCATGGATGGAGGACGACTGCAGAAACGCAGGACGACTGCATATTTGGTACCGCCAGGCAGAACCGGGCTCAAAATAATCGTCGCCGTAGGCGACACACCAACACACACTGCGCTTCACAAAACCATGAAATCTCACGCTCAAGTGGTCGTTATTGGTGGTGGGGTGGTCGGGTGCAGTGTCCTGTACCATCTCGCCAAGCTAGGCTGGAAAGACGTCGTGCTATTGGAGCGCGGGGAACTGACATCGGGTTCCACCTGGCACGCGGCCGGCGGCATGCACACCCTTAACAGCGATCCCAATGTTGCTAAGCTTCAGGCGTACACCATCAATCTGTACAAGGAGATCGAGGAAATCTCGGGTCAGTCCTGCAGCGTGCATCTTACCGGGGGCGTGATGCTCGCCGCCACGACGGAGCGGATGGATTGGCTCAAGGCTGTCCACGCTCGCGGGCGCTATCTCGGCATGCAGACTGAGGTTATCTCCGTGGAGGAAGCGGCGAAGCTCTTTCCGCTGATGGAAAAACGCTTTTTCGTTGGCGCGCTCTATGATCCCATCGAAGGGCACGTCGACCCATCCGGTGTTACTCAGGCCTATGCCAAAGCTGCGCGTAGCGGTGGGGCCGAAATCTATCGGCACACCCGTGTCACCGACCTGAAGCCTCGCGCGGACGGCACCTGGGATGTGATTACGGATAAGGGCCATGTCCGTGCCGAGCATGTGGTCAATGCGGGCGGTCTGTGGGCACGGGAGGTCGGTCGTATGGTCGGGCTCGAGCTCCCGGTGCTCGCCATGGAGCATCAATATATCGTGACTGAAGATATGCCCGAATTAACGCAGCGCGAGCAAGAGCTGTTGCATGCGATCGATTTCGAGGGGGAGATCTACATGCGCCAGGAAGGCAACGGAATGCTCATGGGCACATACGAGAAGGCCGGCGTACCGTGGTCAGAGCGTGAGACGCCTTGGGACTTTGGCCATGAGCTGCTTGCCGCCGATGTCGACCGCATCGCGCCGAGCCTGGAGATCGGATTTTCGCATTTTCCCGCGTTCGAGCGTGCGGGTATCAAGCGAATCGTCAACGGCCCGTTTACGTTCACACCTGACGGCAACCCGCTGATCGGCCCGGTACGCGGGTTGAAAAACTTCTGGTTGGCCTGTGGAGTCATGGCCGGTTTCAGCCAAGGCGGTGGCGTGGGGCTGGCGCTCTCGAACTGGATGGTGCACGGCGATCCGGGCTTCGATGTGTGGGCGATGGACGTCGCGCGCTTCGGCGATTGGGCGACCATGGCCTACACCAACGCCAAAGTGCGTGAGAATTATTCGAGACGGTTTCAGATCACGTTTCCCAATGAAGAGCTACCGGCGGCGCGGCCGCTGCGCACAACGCCCGTTTACAGCCGGCTCAAAGCGAACAACGCCGTGTTCGGCGTGGCGTACGGTCTCGAGCACGCGCTGTGGTTCGCGCCGAAAGGCACGGAGCCCGTCGAGGAGGTGACGTTCCGGCGATCCAACGCCCACCGGCCCGTCGGCAAGGAATGCCGGGCGGTGCGCGGGGCGGTGGGTCTCATCGAGACCTCGACCTTCGCGAAGTACGAAGTCACGGGTCCCGGCGCTGAGGTTTGGCTGAGCAGGCTTCTTGCGGGGCGCATGCCACGCGAGGGGCGGTTGGTGTTGGCGCCTATGCTCAACCCTGACGGTAAGCTCATCGGCGACTTCACGCTGGTCAAGACAGCACCGGGGCACTTCTATGTGTTCGGATCGGGCATCGCCGAGCACTACCACATGCGCTGGTTTGAACAGCAACGCCCGGCGACCGGTGTGAGCGTGCGTGCACTCGGCACAGAGCTCGCCGGTTTCTCGATCGCCGGTCCGCGGTCCCGAGAGCTCTTGTCCAGACTAACTCACGAGGACGTCTCAAACGAGGCCTTTCGGTTCCTGGCCTTCCGGCAGCTGGATCTCGGAGTGTTGCCCGCCAGGGTGGGGCGCATCAGTTTTACGGGGGAATTGGGGTACGAGATCTGGGTGCGTTCCGATTATCAGCTCGC
The DNA here is from genome assembly GCA_046758085.1 of Acidiferrobacterales bacterium. Lineage (GTDB taxonomy): Bacteria > Pseudomonadota > Gammaproteobacteria > Acidiferrobacterales > SPGG2 > VRUB01. Next base: position 11,752 of record JBHHZP010000020.1, on the reverse strand, counting down.
GCTCTACGACCGCTTGCTCGAGGCCGGTGCGGACCTGGGTCTTCGGCACTTTGGTGCCCGTGCGCTCAACGCGTTGCGGCTGGAGAAGGGCTTTGGTACCTGGGCGCGTGAGTTTCGCCCGATTTACAGTCCCAGCGAAGCCGGGTTAATGCGCTTTGTCGATCTTGCGAAGGGCGAATTCATCGGCCGCGATGCGGTGCTGAAGGAAAAGGACGAAGCTCCCGCGCGACGGCTCATGGCCTTCGTTGTCGATACCGCTGACACCGACGTCATCGGAGACGAGCCTATCTCGCACGACGGCAAAGTGGTCGGCTGGGTGACCTCCGGAGGATTCGCCCACTGCGTAGGCGCCTCTGTGGCGCTTGGGTATGTGCCCACCGAGCTTGGGGCAGCGTATAATGTATTCGAGATCGAGATACTCGGTGAGCGCTACCTCGCGCGACCCGTAAGCGGGTGTCTCTATGATCCGTCGGGGGGGAAGATGAGGGGCTGAGCCGGTGACAGGAGATCGAGGGCTCAAATCCAATATAGTGTTATTCCTGAGACCATTGTGGGCCGGTGACGGAGAAGTCGACGCTTCTTTTCGTTACACCATTTCCGTTTTCATTGCGATCGCAACGCGAGCGCGTTGATCAAAACTTAAGAGCGCCTAAGACTTCGCGTCTCTGGGTCTTTGCGTTGGAAGTTACGGCGATGACTGGATGGCGGGGCCTGGATCGTTGCTCAGCTTTTTGTACAAATTGATCAGCATCCCGGCCGTGGCGCCCCAGATGTAGCGCTCCCGATACTCGATGACATGGTAGGTCCGCTTGGTGCCTTTATAGAACATCGATTTGCGGCGATGGTTGCGCGGGTCCAGCACGAAGCTCAACGGCACTTCGAAAATATCGGCGACCTCGAACTCGTCCGGCGCCAGCGTAAACCCCGGAGACACAATGCCCACAACGGGGGTAATGAGGAACCCGGTACCGGTCTCATAGAGATCGAGATAGCCGACCACCTCTACGAACTCGGGAGTAAGTCCGATCTCCTCCTTGGTCTCCCGCAGTGCGGTCGCTATCGGGCTTTCGTCGTGCGCCTCGACCCGGCCTCCGGGAAAACTTATCTGGCCGGCGTGGTCGTGCAAATGCTTTGTGCGTTGCGTGAGTAGCAGTGTCATACCGCCGGGGCGGTCGACAAGCGGGACCAGCGCCGCCGCCGGTATCAATGAGCGGCTTGCTTCGGCGCCGGAGAGAGGCTTGAGGTCGCCGACACGCGCGGGACCGTTTGCGGTTCCGGCGCGGCTCGATTTCGCCAGGCGATTTACCACAAGCTCGCGCATATCGGATTATCTCTTACGTCGATGGCCTGACACCGAACACGTATGGGCGAAACGTTTATATATCACACAGTTCCGCGCTGTCAGCGGCCAGCTTCCTCCTCCTGCGCTTCGACGGCTGCAACCGCCGCCATGTTGATGATCTCGTCCACCTCGGCCCCGCGTTGCAGTACGTGCACCGGTTTGCGCAAGCGCGTCAGGATCGGTCCGATCGCCTCGGCGCCCCCCAGCCGTTGCATGAGCTTGTAGGCGATGTTGCCCGCGTCCAGGGTCGGAAAGACCAACACATTTGCCGGTGATTTGAGCGTGCTGAACGAATAGGTCTCGGTGAGAATGTCCTCCATCACCGCCGTATCGGCTTGCATCTCGCCATCTACGATTAGCGCCGGTGCCCGTTTACGCACGAGCTCGGTGGCCAGCCGCACCTTCTCCGTCAGCGGATGGTGGGTGCTGCCGAAATTGGAGAACGAGAGCATGGCGACGCGTGGCTCAACATTGAACCGGCGAGCGACCTCGGCCGCTTCTATGGCAATCTCTGCCAGGTCCTCCGCGGTGGGTTCGATATTGACCGTGGTATCGGCGAAGAACTTGACATCATTTTTGAAGATCATCATGTAAACGCCCGCTACCTTGTGTGTGCCGGGACGGGTGCGGATGATCTGCAGTGCCGGGCGGATGGTGGAGGAGTAATGCTGGGTAAGGCCTGCAACCATGGCGTCGGCATCACCCATATTCACCATCATGGACCCGAACACGTTATGGTTAGCCATCAATACCCGTGCCTCGCTGAGTGTGACACCGCGGCGGTTGCGAAGTTTGTAGAGCTCGTCCGCATAACGGTCGAACTGGGGGGCGGCGCGCGGTGACACCACCGACGCACCCGGCAATTCCATGTCCAGCTCTTTAATTCTTGCCTCGATGATATCCGATCGTCCCAGCAGGATCGGGCGGGCAATGTTTTCGTCAATCAACACCTGGCTGGCGCGCAGAATCTTTTCCTCTTCGCCCTCCGGGAACACGATGCGCTTGGTCTGTTTCTTGGCGCGTGCAATAACGCCGCCCATGACCTCGCGGCTGCGGCCGAGACGCGACGCCAACTGGTGACGGTACTCGTCAATATCGATCTCAATGCGTGCCACGCCGCTGTCCATGGCTGCCTGCGCGACCGCAGGCGAAACCCAGGTAAGCACGCGCGGATCGAACGGTTTGGGAATGATATACTCCGGGCCGAAGCGCAATCGGTCTACGCCGTAGGCACGCTTCACCGAATCCGGCACGCCGCGTTTGGCGAGGTTGGCCAACGCGTGCACGGCGGCAATCTTCATTTCTTCGTTGAACCGGCGCGCCCGCACGTCCAGGGCCCCGCGGAATATGAACGGGAACCCGAGCACATTGTTTACCATGTTCGGATAGTCCGAGCGCCCGGTCGCCATGATCACATCGCTTTGTGCCGCCTTGGCATCTTCATAGGTGATCTCAGGGTCGGGATTGGCCATCGCCATGATAATGGGCCGTTCGTTCATAGAGGCCACCATTTTCCTGGTGACAACCCCGGCGACCGACACGCCAATGAATACGTCGGCTCGCTTCATCGCATCGGCCAGGGTGCGAAGTGATGTGTCCGAGGCCAGGCGCGCCTTGTATGGATTCATGCCTTGTTCGCGCCCTTTGTAGATGACTCCCGCGGAGTCGCACATAATCATGTTTTCCCGCCGCACGCCGAGATCCGCGAACAGTTCGGCACAGGCAATCCCGGCCGCGCCGGCACCGTTGTAGACTACGCGCACCTTGGATATGTCCTTATCCGCAAGCTCAAGCGCGTTCAACAGGGCGGCGGCCGTAATGATGGCTGTTCCATGCTGGTCGTCATGGAAAACCGGGATGTTCATCGATTCGCGCAGCTTTTCTTCGATGTAAAAGCAGTCCGGTGCCTTGATGTCCTCCAGGTTTATTCCGCCGAACGTCGGCTCCAGCGCCTGCACGACCCGGATTATCTCGTCGGGGTCGGACAAGCCCACCTCGAGATCGAAAACATCGATATCGGCGAATCGTTTGAACAGCACCGCCTTTCCCTCCATCACGGGCTTGGCGGCCATCGGGCCGATATCGCCAAGGCCAAGCACGGCAGTGCCGTTGGTGACGACGCCGACCAGGTTGCCCTTGGTCGTGTAATTGAACACGTTCTCCGGGTCGGCGTTAATCTCGAGACAGGGCTCCGCCACGCCGGGGCTGTAGGCGAGCGCTAGGTCCCGCTGCGTCCGGGTTGGTTTGGTGGGCGTTATCTCGATCTTCCCCCTGCGCCCACCGGAATGGTATTCGAGTGCTTCTTGTTTTCGGATCACGATGAAATGCCTCTCGGGTGCTCTGTGCCTGTCAGGATAGGCAACCGCCTTATTGTAAAGAATACTGGGGTCATCGACAGGGGTGCCCTGCCTGCGTTTGCCCCATGTTATTAGTTCATCGTAGGCGGATTGTGTGCCAGCGACAAGCGGATCTCACCCGTATGATGCAATGGCGGGCCGGGCGCACTTTGGATCCTCGCGGGCCGCGCGAGCGGCCGCCGTGGAGTCGGGGACAGGTGGGCAGCGTGGACGATTCCTTTTAAAGCGGCGCTCTATCCGGAGGCCACCGCCCCGGGGTGGCGACTCAGGGTGAGGGTCTTGTAACTCGAGGTGGAACGATGAGCGGCGGGCGCAGTTGCAAAGCGCGTCCGCACGGGACCGCTGGCAAGCGTTACATGTACATAGGCAAGCACTGGCTTGCCAGCAATATGTGCAGCTCATTAAAGGGGGATGTTTTGCCGTGCTGGTCGAGGTAATCGGCCTGAGTCCGATAGGCCTGTGGCTCGAGCATCCGCATGCACTGAACCGATTTGTCCTGTCCGTCGTGGTACTGCAGATAGTGGACAAGCTCATGGACAAGCACGGCCCTGCCTTCAACCGTGCTGACATCAACGCTGTCCAGCAGGTAGATGTTTCCATCCTTGAAGTTGTAAAGCCCTGCTACGCTGATGTTGTCGACATCGATATCCCGAGGCCGGTCATCCTGGTAGAGAATCCGCGCCAGCTCGGCGCGATGTACCCGCACCACCCCCGGCGCGTGCGAGCCGTCATAGGCCAACGGCGTATGGCTGCCAATCCACATTAGTAACGCGACTGTAAGCTCCTTCATGGTCCTGTACCTTGCTATCGGTGGCCACACAAACCGGTTTCACGCGGCGAGTTGCACCTACAGGAGTAAACTGCAATATGCATGCCACCGGCTGGTACCATGTCGCAGATGTCATGCGGCGAGGTTCGGTAGTAACATTGGCTCGTGACGCCCACGCCACCATGCAGGTGAACGGGCCACCCGGGCTGGTGCACCCGTGGCCTTGAGTGGCGGCGCGCGCGGGCACCAAGATTGGGTGGAGATCAGAAAGGAGAGAAAAATTGGCGAAAGCGATTCGAATACACGAAACCGGTGGACCCGAGGTATTGCGTTGGGAAGACGTCGACGTCGGTGAGCCGGGGGAGGGCCAGGTGCTGGTGCGCCAGGACGCGATCGGCCTCAACTACATTGATGTTTACTTCCGCACGGGTGTTTATCCGAACCCAGGTCTGCCGTTTGTTCCGGGAATGGAAGGCGCCGGCACGGTCAAGGCGATTGGACCGGGCGTGAAAGATTTTAAAGTCGGCGACCGGGTTGCCTACGGCATTGGCGCAATCGGCGCCTACGCCGACGTGCGTCTGGTCCCGGCAGACCGGCTGGTGCACTTACCCGACCAGATCGACAGCCAGAGCGCCGCCGCAATGATGCTCAAGGGTATGACCGCGCAGTATCTGCTGCGCAGCACCTATCAGGTGAAGCCCGGGGATACCATACTGTTTCATGCGGCCGCGGGCGGCGTGGGGCTGATTGCCTGTCAATGGGCCAAGGACCTCGGGGTAACCGTGATCGGCACGGTCAGTTCCGAGGAAAAGGCCAAGCTCGCCGCCGCCCACGGCTGCGACCATCCGGTGATCTATACCAAGGACGATTTTGTCGAAAGGGTGCGCGAGATCACCCATGGCGAAGGGGTGCCGGTGGTGTACGATTCAGTGGGTAAGGACACTTTCATGCGCTCGCTCGAGTGCCTGCGGCCACGCGGAATGATGGTTAGCTTCGGGCAGTCATCCGGGGTCGTTCCCACGCTCGACATCGGAATCCTGAGCAAGAACGGATCGCTCTACCTGACGCGGCCCACGCTGATGACCTACGCCGCCAAGCGGGAGGATCTCGTGGCCATGTCGCAGGAGCTGTTCGAGGTCGTGGGGCGCGGGGTGGTCAAGATCGAGGTGCGACAAACGTTTCCGTTGAAGGATGCGGCGGAGGCCCATCGCGCGCTCGAGGCACGTCAGACGACAGGCTCAACAGTGCTGTTGCCTTAGAAATAACTGGAACACCGTCGGTTCACTAGCCTTGGCGCTGATATCACGGGTAGCAACGGGCGGCCCGGGCGTTGTGCGAGTCGCTGTGCGCCGATAGCCACGACACGCTGCGATAGAAAACGGATCCATAAGGAGTGGAGATATGACAATTAAAGTAGGCGACAAAATCCCAAACGCCACGCTACGGTACATGACGGCCGAAGGCATCAAGACCATTACGACGGATGAGCTCTTCAAGGGCAAGCGCGTGGTGTTATTCGCGTTGCCCGGTGCATTCACGCCGACATGCTCGAAGGCGCACTTGCCCGGCTTCGTGGTCAATGTGGATGCCATCAGAAAAAAGAATGTCGACCGGATAGTCTGCCTTTCGGTCAATGACGCCTTCGTCATGGACGCGTGGGGCAAGGATCAGAATGTCGATGACAACATCTTGATGTTGGCCGACGGGAGTGCGGAGTTCACGAAGGCGATGGGGCTGGACGATGATCGCAGTGGTATCGGCATGGGGGTGCGCTCACGCCGCTACGCGATGGTGGTCGAGGACGGAGTCATCAAGGCCCTGAATGTGGAGGAACCCGGCGAGTTCAAAGTCAGTAGCGCGGAGGCGATCCTGGAACTGCTGTAGTGACGATAGGATCGCGTCGCGCCACGTGGTCTATTATAGTTGCACATGTTCCTCGTAAGGCCTGTGGCTCGACATGTCTGACAGGGATGCGTGGGCGCTCCGGCGCTATCGTCTCTCCCGAGTCCAGGAGCAACTGCAACGCTGCGCTGGTGCTTGGTCTGGCGAGGATCATCCACGCTGTCGAGATGAATCTGGATAACTTATAGTGGTTGGAAGATGACGACGTCATCAAAGAGCGTCACTATTATCGCCGGGGCCCAGCTCCTTCAAAAGGTTTCCGAGATAACCAAGCACTGCAGGTGGCTGTATCACGGCGGCGCGGATCAAGTCATCGAAATGATGGGTCAACACGCGGATGTGCTCGGTTGAGTTGAAAACAAAGTACATGTTGCCAAAATACACCGCTGCGCGCAGGGGCCCGAAAATTGTCAGCGGTACTGAAAAATGCCGCAGCCCGTCGAACAGGAACCAGCGAAAAGTAGGATAGAGTTCGTTCAGCAGGCTTATCATCCATTCCAGCTGTTCCCTGCGACTGGTCTCGGGCAGGTTGCGCCAGACGCCCTCGCCGCGGGCGAACTCCTCGATTGACTGTAACGGACTGCATACTTCCATATCTGTCTCAGGCCGGCGGCTATAAGCAAGTCGCGCTTCGGCCTGCTCAATGCGCCCTTTGGGCACCAGCGTGCTGTAGTCTCGGTACTCATAGCGTATGACCTCCTCCGTCCTGAGCAGATCGGGCAAGGTCGTCGGCACGTAGCGGATCTTGTAGCCCAACGTCTCTGCGTGCCAACGCTGCAGGCGTTCGTCCGCGGGCGATGCGGTCCCCGCCGCGATCTCCAGGACCGGTGCTATGACGTCGGTGCCGAGCTGGCCCTGCTGGCTCAGGCCCAGCAACCAGTCCACGCTTACCTGGGCCACGGTGGCGATAGTCGCGATGGTTTCGGCACGCGGCAACCGGTCGTTGCCGGCTGATAACAGCTGCGAAAGGGTGGAGCGATCCATTCCCACTTGGGTGGCAAAGGCCGAGCGGCTTAGCCCGGAGCGGTCGATCACCTCGACGAGGCGCTCGCGGAAGGTCAGCACCAATTCGCGTCTATCCATTAGTTGTGTCGATATATCGGCAGGATTTTGCGTAATATTAACGGCTGCTGTATTAAACAACAAATATCCACATGTTATTGCATAATGCTACATCGTGTGCGCATTGCCTCATTGTTAGTATGGGGACAATTTGGTCTTCAGACGCGGAAAAGTCAGTCGGCGTCGGCAAATTTCGGCATCGGCCGCCAAAACAGCCGATCCTTTAACCCGCCCAGCAGTGAAGGAATGCGGGATGCTTGCCAGCCTTCCCATGTACGATCTGCCGGCGATACGCCGGGCGACCGACGCCTGGTGGCGGGGTTTGGCCGCCGCGTTCCGCCGCGCGGGTATCGAGAATGTGCTGGACGCGCTTACACGGGGCGATGAGACAGGGGTGGCATGGTATGACCCCGGGCCGTTGTTTAGCCAGACCTGCGGCTATCCGCTGGTCCACAAGCTATCTGGCGTACTGCAGCCGCTAGCCACACCGGTCTACGACGCCCCCGGTTGTGTGTGGCCGCGTTACCGCAGCGCGATTGTCAACCGCTCGGGCAACCCGGCGGCTAGCCTGATGGCGCTGCGCGGCGGAATCTGTGCCGTCAACAGGCGCGACTCTCAATCCGGCTACCATAGCTTTCGCACCATGTTGGCGCCACTGGCCAATGGCAAGCGTTTGTTGCCGTCTAGTTAGTCGTACCGCAGCCGTGACCCGACAACCGTGATTACTAAGCTGACAGGGCGGCACGCACTGCGCGGCGGATCCTTGTTCAGCGTAGAAACGCCTTGAACTGCAACCGCGCTACGCTGATGGCGCCCCGTTGGTGAGCAGGGCGACGAAGCATTGGCCGAGCGGAATGTAGTCGGAGTTGGGTAACGAGAAGAACCGCAGAAAATCGGCGGTGGTCATCATGCCCACGATGTACGCGTCCAGAAACATCTGGCTGACCGGGTGGAGGCGAGCCGGAAAATCACACAGCAGCTGCGCAACGACAGGGTTCATTACAATAATCCCCCAAAACCTTCATGTGCTCTAAAACATAGCAGACATTACCGCCACGTAGCGCAGGTGCACTGCAAGCCGGAGCAGCGCGTACCTTTTGTGCGCTGCAGAAGTTGCAGGGCCTAAAGCAATCGTTTAAGGTGGGCTCCAGGACTTCCCATAGACCGAATTCGGCGCGCCAAAGAACATTAAAGCAATAAGACGCACCGGCGGCTCCGCCTGAGGCGGAGCGAACAACCATTGGAGGGCATACCCATGGCTAAGAAGCATAGGGGCAGTCTGCACCCCGCTATCCCCGAGCTGGCGGAGGAGCTCAGGCAAGGCAAGATCGGCCGTCGTGATTTTCTGCGCACCGTGACCCTGCTTGGCATGTCGGCCACGGCTGCCTATACCCTGGCCGGCAAGATCACCGGCAAGTTCCTCATGCCAACCGCGCAAGCGGCGATGGCGAAGAAAGGCGGCGTGCTCAAGGTGTCCATGCGGGCGCAGGAGATGACCGACCCGGCGACTTTCGATTGGACCGAAAAATCAAATGTGTCGCGGCAATTCCTGGAGTACCTGACCATTACCGGGCCGGACAACGTTACGCGGCCCTATCTCTGCGAGCGCTGGCAGGCATCTGACGATCTGAAGACGTGGACACTACACCTGCGCCAAGGCGTCAAATGGAGCAATGGCGATGAGTTCAATGCCGACGACGTCGCGTTTAACTTCGAGCGCTGGCTCAACCCCAAGACCGGTTCTTCCAACCTCGGTCTTTTCAGCTCCATGGTCACCGCGACCGACACCGGGAAAAAAGACAAGAAGGGCAAACCCGTAGTCAGCAAGAGCATGACCCCGGGTGCAATCGAGAAGGTCGACAAGCACACAGTGCGACTGCACCTCAACCGTCCCGAGCTCGCTATCCCCGAGAACCTCTATAATTACCCAACCGCGATCGTAAACCGGCGCTTCGAGGACAAGGGCGGCAATCTCACCAAGAATCCCGTGGGCACCGGTCCGTTTGTCTTGAAGGAGTATGCGGTCGGTCAGAAGGCGGTGTTGGTCAAACGTGATCCCAACGACTATTGGGGTGAGGAGGTTTACCTCGACGGCATTACCTATGTTGACCACGGTGACGATCCCGCTGCCGGTTTGGCAGCGCTCGCGTCGAATCAGGTCGACCTGGTATACGAGACCTTCGTCGAGCAGATTGACGTGGTCAAGGCCATTCCCCATGCGCAGCTCTACGAAGCGATCACGGCCCAGACGGGCGTGGCGCGCATGCAGGTCGACAAGAAACCGTTTGAAGACGTGCGCATTCGCACAGCCGTGCGCCTGTGCCAGGACCATGACCGGCTCCTGGAGCTGGCCTATCGGGGCCGCGGTGCACCCGCGCAGGACCATCACGTGGCGCCCGTGCACCCCGAGTATGCACAAATGCCCACCCCGCAGCAGGACTATGCACGCGCCAGGCAGCTGTTGAAAGAAGCGGGTTATCCCGACGGTATCGACCTCAAGATCGACTGCAAGAAAGAGCCACCGTGGGAAGTGGCGGTCGCCCAGGCGCTTGCCCAGATGTGCAAGCCGGCCGGCATTCGAATCAAGATCAATGTGATGCCAAATGCACGGTACTGGGAGATCTGGGACAAAACCGCTTTCGGTTTCACTGCCTGGACCCATCGCCCGCTGGGCGTGATGGTGTTGAACCTGGCCTATCGCTCGGGCGTGCCGTGGAATGAAACGCACTACAACAATCCCGAATTCGATAGGATTCTGGATGTGGCGAGCGCGACGGTCGACATAAATGAGCGCAAAAAGCACATGGAGAAGCTGCAAACGATATTGCAAAACGACGCGATCATTGCACAGCCGTTGTGGCGATCGATCTTCGCCTCAGGTCACAAGAAAGTCCAAAATTATAAGCTGCACCCGACCAACTACCACCAGATGAATAAAGTGTGGCTCGCCTGATGTCAGGCACCGGCCGCGGCGACGCGTATGCGCCGCCGCGCCGCCTTGTCTGGAGACTCCAATCAGCATTCTAGCCAGGCGAGCGAATCGGGTGACGGTGCTTCGTCTATGTTGATTTTCATTACCAAACGCCTCGGCTTCATGGTCGTGACCATGATCGTGGTGTCGATGGCGCTATTCGTGATCCTGGAGTTGTCTCCCGGCAGTGTTGCCACCAAGGTGCTCGGTCCGTATACGTCGGAGGAGCAACGTAGCCTCTGGCTGGAGCAGCACGGTTACATGCAGCCGCTATACGTTCGCTACTTCAGCTGGCTCGGTAACTTTGTCACCGGCGACTTCGGCGAATCCACACGCTTCAAGGTGCCGGTATCGGAAGTGCTGTGGCCGCGGCTGTGGAACACGGCCATCCTTGGCTTTTGGGTGTTCGCGTTCATGATCCCGATTTCCCTGGTACTCGGCATCCTTGCCGGAATGCGCGAGGGCTCCAGGCTTGACCGCACCATTTCAGTGGCGAGCATCATCACCACCTCGGTACCTGAGTTTGCCAGCACGGTGATCGTCTCGGCTATCTTCGTGTTCTGGCTGAAGCTGTTGCCAGGAACCAGCAGCATGACCGATGGATTCAATTTCAAAGAGCTGATTCTGCCGGTCATGGTGCTGGTGATTTACGACTTTGGCTATGTGGCGCGCATGACGCGTGCGTCGATGGCCGAAGTGATGACCACGCAGTACGTACGAACGGCGGTTCTCAAAGGGCTGCGCTATCGGCGGGTGATCCTCAAGCACGCCTTGCGCAACGCGCTTATCGCGCCGTTCACAGTGATCGTACTGCAGGTCAGCTGGCTGCTCTCGGGTGTGATCGTGGTCGAGTTCTTCTTCGGTTATAAAGGCTTCGGCGCGCTGTTGCTGGAGGCCTCGCTCAACGACGATATCTTCCTGATCGAGGCCTGTGCCATGGTGGCTGTATTCGTCGTCGTCGTGGGCCGGCTGATCTCCGACGTCGGCTATCAGTACCTGAACCCCCGCATACGGTTCAGTTGAGGCAGCGCGCGATGAGTCACGCGACTGCCGCAACCATTCCTGCCCCATCATATGTGGCGGCACTCGTGCGCGCCCTGAAGTCGTTCGCGCTGTTGCGCGAAAGCTGGGTGGGCATGATCGGTGCGGGTATCGTTATTTTCTGGGTTCTGGTTGCGATCCTGGCTCCGCTCATATCGCCGTTCGATCCGCTGGCGACACTGCAGCCATACGCCAAGCCGCTGACGCCGTTTGCCGGCGGTGGGACCTTTTGGCTGGGTACCGACCACATCGGGCGGGACATCCTGTCGCGGATCATCTGGGGTTCGCGCACGGTGCTCATTTATGCA
>JBHHZP010000019.1:0-35528 GCA_046758085.1 Acidiferrobacterales bacterium | reverse complement strand
CCAGTACCGACGCGCAGAAGGCGCGAGCAGCGCCTGATATACAGACGGCGCGAACCGGATCGGCGCACGATGTTACGTTGGGACACGGGCGCCGAGGATCGGCGCCATCGATCTGGCCGTCGCCAGGAAGACGAGTGGGATGCAATGAAAGCCGAGCTGTCGCGGTCATTCTAGATGCGGGGCGGTCCGATATGGGGGTGACGTAGGAAGATAAAACGTAATAGGTCTTTTTCGTTTTGAGCATCCACCCCGCCTTGTGCGGGGTTTTTTTTATATTGATGCGAGCATAGAGCGTTTTTGTGCTGGCGGGGCATTTTCGGCTGACCGGGGCCGACCTTTTGGCTACACTTAAGGCATGGCAGTCGGGATATATGGCTGCTGTGACGATATGGCGGCAATTGGACGGCACATTTCCTAATATTATGGATGAGAAACAGTGATTGCAGAGCAGATGACTTGCAAGAATACTTCTGGTAATAACTGATCTTGAACTGCAAGAGAGTGAGGCCTTTGGGTCTGACTCTTTTTGCTTTTTTTCACAGTCGCGAATACCTGCTAAAAGGGTGACAAATTGGCAAGAACTAATTATCAGTACGAAAAGCGTCGTAGAGATTTAGCAAAGAAAAAAAAGAAAGAAGAAAAAAGACAGCGTAAGCTGAATAAAAACAATACCCCGTCCGAGGAACAACCACATCAGTCTCCGGATGAGGGGGACGCTGTTAAAGTGTAGGGAAATACGCATACGGATTTCTGCACATGAAACGGGTGCTCTTGCTGCTGCCATTGATCTGGCCGGCGGTCGGCCTGCCCGCCTACCTCGACGGGGGCACGCTGTTGGATCGATGCAAGGGAAACGTTACTGAGCAACCTTACTGCATCGGTTATTTGACCGGCATTGCCGACCTGTCGTTTACCGAAGGCTGGGCGATGCTAAGCGTGGCGAGATCGGGGATACAGGAGATCAAAAACCGCGAGCGCAAGGCCAAAACCAGAAAAGAGATCAATAATACCCTGAAAGATTATGCCTGTATCCCCAGCAACGTCCCCGCAGGCCAGCTACGACTGGTTTTTGTCGGATGGGCCACCGCACACCGGGGGCAACTGCGTGGGCCGGCCGACGATCTAGCCAAGAAGGCCTTTAGGGAGACCTGGCCCTGTAAGCTCTGAGGCGTCCAGTTCAGCCATAGGCATATTCGAGGTCGCGCCATATCACGCCGTGACCATAAAACGTGTCCGGGAAATTTTCTTGAATGCAACCCTGTCGAATTCAGGGTAAGAACAACGCCTTTTGGGGCTGGTATTGACTCACCAGAACCGCGGCCAAGAGAAGTAGAAGGATGACAGAGACTACCCTGGTCTTGGCCAACAATGTCCTCCCTGTCTTGGTGTGAACCAAGTCCCGCACCGGAGGTAAAAGCAGGAATGCGATAGCGAACAACGCCAACGCCGCCAGCGGGTTGCCGAGCATTATCACGAGCGCTAGGAAGATGAAGAGTATCCCGAAGGCCCAATTAAGCGCTGCATACAGATATCGCATCGGTTTGGGGGTAAATGCAGAAAATCAAGCATGGCCATTAATTATCTTCGTAGCACAATAGCGAAAAGCCGCATTCGAATAAAGAAGCTGGAGGATGAGAGGAAGGCTGCAGGGTGGAGCGCCAAGCGTTGCAAAGGGTGAAATGTGATTACTCTGTCGCTCCATGGCATGCGGGCGCACCGTCCGGCTGGCGCGGTGGGCGCACAAGCAATCCAAACTTGTTTTTAGGGTCTTAGCCCTAGCGATTCGGTGTATCCTGTTTGCGCCGCCCCGGCCCGTGGCGCCGGGCCGGTCCCGCGCGTGTCGGGCTGCGGCGGTCCGGCTGGGTACGCCGCTGCCCGCTGCGCCGGTCAGAACCTTCGTAATCTGTTGTTGCGGATGCTTTCTTTTGCATTGCTCTACCCCTTGTGAATTGTGAATCGATTGGAAAATGGCGCTGGGCTCGAACGAATGCTCATGTCCAGGGCACCCTTTTGGCGCCTCGGAGGAGCTGGCAAGCGCCGGCCTGTGTTGAGAGGCAACGGGTCAATTGCGTCCTGCGGACTGTTGCTCACCCCCGATGACGCTTTTCAGGGCTAAGTTGGCGTAGTCTTCGCTTGATATATCTTTAGACGGATCAATCAGACGAAGGCACGCCATGGGCAGCTGGCCGTCCGCCTCAAGCTGGGAGTAGCCGATTGTCACGGACTGCAGGAGGCGATCCGGATCCAAGCCCGTCTTGGATGCCTCACTCAGAGCGTACATAAACAACGCCGTGAAATAGGCAATCTGGTCTACATCCCGGCCTTCGTCTATTGATTCAATGAGATCCGCCAGGGTGTTCATCATAATGCCCTCGGCGAGCTGTTGCTTCGTGAGCGACGTCATTGGCCTACCTCGAAATTGACGTATCCTGTAAAGCAACTATAGTCGCTGAGCGGCGTCCAGGGGCACCTTGACGGCCCTCAGCTCGCTTGAAGGGCCACGGCCAGAGGGCTATTAATAGGTAGTGCCCCGTCTTGGGGGGATGAGAATGGCTGAACTGAAGCTTGTTTCTGTGCTTGCGCTGTGCCTGGTTACCAGCCTGGCATCAGCCGCGCAATCGACCCTGTCAACATCAACGGACGACAAGATCCATGCCCGTTATTACGACAGTGACGTCGAGACAGTATATGAAAAGGCCCTTGATGCCCTCTTCATGCTCGACTGGAAGGTCAAATCCAAGGACCCAAAGGCGGGTGTAATAATTGTCAAAACAGCCAGGAATATGCACTCGTTTGGAGACAAGGTGAGAATCCTGATATTTCCAACCACGGATGGCCGCGTACGGGTCGATATGACATCTAAATCCGGTAGCTTGATCGCACGAAACAAGAAAAATATCCGCGAGTTTTATCAGTATCTCGACGGCGTAATGGGTGTTTCGCAGTGAGGCGCCGGTTCAACTACGGCGGACGCTTTTAGCTAGAGATGGTGCCACACGGCAGCCAAATATAACACCGTCCTTGTCCCGATGAGGCGTATCAACTTGTCAGTATGGGACCGTTTCGCCGACGCGCTCGACGACCACATTGGTGGCAATCGAGATACGCTCGCCTTTTCCGAAAAAAGGATGGACGAAATGCTCGACCCATCCCGGAAACACCAATAACATCCCCGGCTTCGGATCAATCAGCAGGCCATGGCCGAAGGTGTAACCAGGATATCTGTAATCGCTGCCGGCCGTCGCCCCCGGCCGCGGGTCACGCAGCTCGATCTGACCATTCATCGGATGACCCGTTTCGGGCTCGCCGCAATCGACGTAGTAAACACAGGCCCAGTGGATCTCACCGTGATTGTGGACCCGGTTATAATTTCCGTTGCGATTCACATTGGCCCACGCATAGGCCCTGTACTCAACCGGCATAGTTTCCTTGTAGGGTAGGCAGGCCATCTGCACGACCGCGTCTTCTACCAACTCGCGCAAGGTCACGATCTCGGGAATCGGCCATTCCAGAACCTTGGGTACTGACTGCCAGCCGCTGACGCTGCTACCCGGAATGCCTTTGTCCTCGGCCTCTGCCTTCAGTATCGCCTCCCGTAAGCCGTTATTAACCATCTCGGCGTCCGGAGCTTCGCGCATGAACACAGGGGTCGCGAAAAACAGGGTTATGCCGGAGCCCAGTTGAACGTCTATGTTAGCCATGCGCAGTGTCTCCGAATTATTCCGCAAGGCGGTATTATGCCAAGGGATTCGGCCACCTTCATCGGCCCGAAATGCCCCGGAGCAGGTCGCCAGACCATAAAGGTGGCGCCTGAAAGAATGCGCGCAGCGGGATGGCATGCCAGCATAAGACCCAATGACAAGTTCGAGCCATAGGCGGAACAGTACCGCTTGTGTCGGGCCTTTCGCGCCAATGCCGCGGGGGTCCCGGTCACCGCGGCGCGGATGATATGCTCAGTTGCAGTTCTCTGTGGGTTGGCCTCCACGCCTCTGACTGACTGAGAGCGAGACCGATAAATCATGGTCTGGAATCCCCAACAATATCTGGAGTTCGAAGATCACCGGTTGCGGCCCGCACTGGAGCTACTGACACGCATTCCACTTGAGACCGCCAGCAACGTTGTAGATCTGGGTTGTGGCACGGGTCTGGTCACCCGCATGATGCAAGCACGTTGGCCCAACGCCAAGGTACTGGGATTTGACAGCTCCCCGGAGATGCTTGAGAAGGCACGGGAGATGGAATCCAAGGTCGAATGGCAGGAACAGGATATCAATGACTGGCAACCGGCACAGAAACTCGATGTCATCTATTCCAACGCAACGTTGCATTGGATAGATGGGCATCGATCATTGTTCCCGCGTCTGATGAGTTATCTTGAACCAGGAGGGTATCTGGCTGTGCAGATGCCGGGAAACTTTACTGCGCCGACGCATACTGTGGTGTACGAGGCGGCCCGCTGCGGGCCCTGGCACGAAAGGCTAAAGCCTCTGTTGAGGCCACCGCCGGTGATGGAGCTTGCTGAGTATTACGCGGTGCTGGCCCCGTGTAGTGATTCAGTAGATATTTGGGAAACCACTTATATGCAAACGCTGGAGGGTGACAACCCTGTGGCTGAATGGACCAAGGGGACATGGCTGAAGCCCTTTCTGGACGCGTTGGAGGAACCGGAACGAAGCCGCTTCGAGGCGGAGTATCGACGACTGATTCTTATCGCCTATCCCCCGGGCCCGGCGGGAAAGACCCTCTTGCCCTTCCGGCGAATTTTCGTGGTCGCCAGGGCACCTTGATGCGACAGCTACGGCAAAACCGCACGCCGTTCGTCACCGCCAGCCCGGTAAACACAGGCCCCCGTCAACGATCATGTATCGTAGTAGCTCCCTGAGCTGTGCGCGGCTGGCGTGTCGGGACAACAGATTGGCGCGTCAGGTCTAACCTCCTGTTGGCGGCCTTATTTAAAGTCAACAAGTTGCTGAAAACAGCTTTTCAGAAACCTGTTGGTATAACCAGTGCAGAGGACAGACCATGTTGAGAATTCGCAAGCTTAGAGGTTGCTACCATAGCCACACCGGCGCCCGCCAGTTCGGCTTTGTGGTGAGCCGTCTACGGGATCACCTACTTTGGATAAACGTGTACCTTGGTCGACCCGGTATCCAGCTGTACTGGCTCCCCATTGATCCACACCTGGAGCTCAAGTCCGAGGCTGCTCCTGCGCTCACACGTGCTCGCGGCAATTTGCGTCCCCATACCGCGCGCGCCACATGATCTGACCCGGTGGGCGTTCGCGACCCGGTTATGGTTTTGTATTACCGGGTGTCGCCGGCGTGAGCTTGGTCACCACCGCTTTCCCGGAAAGATCCCGGGATTCTCGTACCAGCCTGCCCTCGATCGCCGCCCCCGGCGCCACCTCGATAAACCGGTAGCGTACCTCGCCCACGATCTCGGCTTGTGGCTGCAGCTCGATGCACCCGGAGCACATCACGTTCCCCGTAATCTTGCCGTTGATAATCATGTGGGGGGCAGTGATATTCCCCTGGACCTCGGCGTGCTCGCTCAAGATCAAGGTACTGTTATTGTTGCCATGTGCCGTGACGTCCCCTTGCACCTTCCCATCGATCCGCAGGCCACCGGAAAACGTTGTGTTCCCTTGGAAGTCTACTTTGTTTCCGATCAGGGCATCGACCGTTCCGCACGCTCTGCGGTTCGGCTTGTTGCTCATTGCATCAAACATACGCCACCTCGTATTAATACTTGCTTCACTTCCGAGGAGCTGAGCGCAAACCACATCGGTGAGCAATTTGCTGAAAGTTGGGTCTACAAATGTCCTGCAAGAGTCACGCCAAACGGCAGGAAAAGCGCAGACCTGGCGCCCTGGGACAGATCAAGGGGGCCGATCAAACGTTAATGTCGGGCAGCGGCCTGGCAATACCCTGTGCGACGCAGGCCATCGACCATGAATATCTAGTCTAGTTGTACGCCCCCGGTTCCAGCTAGGCGGCAGACTTAGCGCCGGCGTTGATCCATACTGAACGGGCCGGCGCCATAGGCCATTATGTAGAGCATCCCGCCCATGATCGCGACGTTTTTCCAGAAACTCCACAACTGGTTTGCGTCGGTCCAGAACGGGTGAAACACGAGCGTCACCGGGATCACGAACAGAAATATCACCAGCGCCGCCCAGCGCGCGTGCCAGCCAAGCACCAATAACGCCGCACCGGCCAATTCGATAATAGTCGAAAGCACCAGCAAGAACGGCACCATGGGCAGGCCCTTGCCGGCCATATACTGGGCAGTACCCTCAAAGCCGGCGATCTTGTGAAAACCGCTAACGATAAAGAGCCCCGCCAGGAATATTCGGCCGACGAGCGGTCCGTATTGCTCGATAAGCTTACCCATCGAATGTCCTCCCCTCCGTGTCGCTGCTACGTGTTGACCTCGCAGTTCCGACAAGGTAAGCGCTAATTCCCCCGACGTCAATTGTCGCGGGACACACTGCCCGTTGCGTATTTTGGCTATCCGCGAATCTTGCGGACGAACAGCCATTGCGGAAAAATCCGATGTCCGAGTACTGTGTGTGGCGAACTCCGGCGCGAGTTTGACGATTCCGACCTAACTGTTTGATATGCAAGGAAACCATTCTTGTGTGTTGGGCACCCGACGGTGCTGCTGGATTTCAGCCCGGAATAGACTATATGTCTTTTACTGGCTGCTCGTACTCTTCCTGCTGCTCAGCAGGATGACGATTCTCGCGTCGGGCGCGATTCCGGCCTGACGCCTCACGGAACGGTCTTATTGCCTTGCTACCCGTACTGGCGGAATGTGAGAAGGTTATGCGCAAAAGAAAGATGGTCCAAGAATTAATCGGCAACAGGGCGAGATTCCTCGCGGATTACCGGGTGGCGAACTACGTGAAATCCGCACAGATCAATGACATCACGGTCGATGGTATGCGCCGTAAAGCATCGGCATCGGATTTCTTCCGGGACAAGGCCGAGTTACTGGCGGCCGTCGAAGGCAACGGCTATAACCAGCCGTTCAATGTGGTTCTGTTCGACACCTTCATCGTGATTGAATATGCGCCATGTACAACGCGCGCCACGTTCGTGGTGCTCGTGCCCAATTTTGAAAGCCAGACCGGTTCCTATGTCCTCGGCGACACGCTAAAAAGCACCTCGGTAGTCAACACCTTGAATACAGTAAACCAGTCTCGCGGACAGCGCCAATTACTGGCGGAGGCCGGAAACGTGCTGGCCTCGCTGCAGTCCGCCGCTGCGACCGGTTAGCATTGCGTTGCACGCCGGCGCTATCGCCGCATACCCCGGGCGATCATGAAATATGATCCTGGTGCGCGCCCGTATCGCGCACGCGCGAGATGGTATCGTTCCTAGAATTTTTTGTCGCGAAACCTACTTGGAATCGATTAGGCCTTCGGTCGAAGGCCATATTCTGGAAGGTGTGATGCTTGGTCAGCAGGGGCATCTAGGCATCAACCACCGCTGCCCCACTAATCTCCGCCTGGCCGCCTGAAACCCGTTCACACTGAGGGTGTTTGTCCAGCGGGCGGCATGTCTTGGGCCATGGTGTACACCTATGGGACAGTGAGGAAAAAACCTCTTTTCCCCACCTATTTACGCCCTTCTGTTGTGTTGCCCCGATGTTGCCTCTAAAATAGCGCCGCTTTTCGCGGCACTGCGCGGCGCCCCCCCGGCACTCCCGGTGCCGTCTGCGTGCAGGTCGAGGTTCCTGGTGGCGAAAAGCCACCGATGCCGGATGCGCGCGTTTTCGCAGCCGGCATTTCTTTTATCGCTTCATTTTCAGGAGGAATAATGAAAGCAATCGCTGTACTGACATTGGCTGTGTTCGGATTGGTTGCGATCACCAGCCTTCCGGTCCAGGCCGGATCAATAGAGCAGAAGATCCAGGCGGACGTTGACGAGGCAATAGCGGAGTTCAAGAAAAAAGATCCCACGATAGAGGCTTTTTTTAAGGCTGCCTACGGTTATGTCGTGTTCCCCTCCATTGCCAAAGGCGGTTTCATCGTCGGTGGTGCCGGCGGCAAAGGTTTGGTTTTCAAGAAAGGTACCGTCATCGGCCGCGCGACTCTGTCGCAAGGCTCGATCGGCCTTCAGGCAGGCGGTCAAACATTCCGGGAGGTTATTTTCTTCAAGGATAGTACTGCGCTTTATAAGTTCACTGGTGGCACATTTGCGTTCGATGCTCAAGCCAACGCCGTTGGGGCCGATGCCGGCGTCGCAGCCAACGCCAATTATTCGAAGGGCGTAGCCGTGTTCACCATGGCCAAGGGCGGATTGATGTTCCAGGCCTCGATCGGTGGGCAGAAGTTCAAGTTCAAGCCCAAGAAGTAATCGCACAACAGAAGTAACTCGCCGGTCGGGCTTGCATTGGGCCCAGCCGGTGAGATCGCTCGCGTTCTGGCGGTAGCGCGAACCCTGAACTCGCGTGTGGTAGTTTGAATGCGACAGCGGCCGGCTGCGAATATCCCAATGGCCGCGTTTCTATTTTTACTCTATTCCGCCGCCGCGGTGTCTGGCGTGTCGCCAGTCACGGCGCCGGTACGTGGCAGTAGCAGTACGGCAAGGAAGGTCGCGCCCGCGGCAATCGCCATTACCCGGAACAGTGCGGCAAAACTCCAGTACGCATGCAGCCATGCGATGAACGGCACTGCCGAGGCCATGACCGAGAAGGTCACGATATAGCGCACGGCGTAAACGCGGCTGCGCCATTCACTGCGTGTGATGCGGCCGACCAGCACGTCGTTAATGGGAATTTGCCCGAATACCACCAGCATGAGGGCGATGGCTACGATCAGCGCTAAGGGTCCGGAAAGCTCTTGCATAAGCGTGAAGAACAGGACCTGCAGGGCGGCGACGAACGCGAACACCGTTCGGATCGAATGATGGTCCACCAGGTAGCCCACCACGAGCTGGGCGAAGGCGGCCACGGCAAAGGCGATGAAGGCGTACCAGCCGACCAGTGTTGCCGTGTCCGCCATCGCCGGCAGCCGTTCGTCGAAGATCTTGGGCAGTGCGAAGGTCGTGCTCTGGAAGATCAGGCCGCCGATCGCGGTGGAGAAGAAGATAATGGCGAATACCCGCATCAGTGTTGCCCGCTCGAGTATGTGCGTGCCGGCGGACGCTTTGCGTCTCGCGGTCGCGCTGTGCGGCTCTGCCGCCGCCGCACGGCCGACATAGACAAAGACGGCATAGGCCACACCGGTTGCGACGGCTACGGCGCCGGGCAGGACGAAGGCCGATTGCCAGCCGGAGGCATCCAGCAAGAATCCGGTCAGCAGCGCTGCGCACGCCACCCCCATGTTACCAAACACACCGTTGACCGCGAGCGCAAACCCGGTCTTGTCGCGCCCATGCACGACCATCGCGATGCCTACGGGATGATAGATTGCGGCGAACAGACCGATGGCAAACAACCCGATCCCGATCTGTAACGGTGTCTGTGCTAACGTGGTGGCGATTGCGCTCAGGCCGATGCCGACAAAGAAAATCACCATCATACCTTCGCGGCTCCACTTGTCCGCAAGCCAGCCTGCCGGAATGGCGCACACGCCAAAGGCAATAAATCCGGGCGTAGCGTAAGGGATCAGCTCGGCGTAGCTCATATTCCACCCACGCGCGAGCGTGAGCGCCGCCACCGTCGCGAAGATCAACATGAACAGGTGATCGTAGAAGTGGCCAATGTTCAGGAACACGAAGTTGATTCGATCGCGGCTCATGGTATGCCTCAGCTCCGGTGGTTTTCACCGGGCCATAATGCCACCGCAGGCGGCGGCGGTGTTCAATAACCTGTCATACCTTATCGTGAATCGGCTATGATTGCGCGGGCATGGATGCAATCCGTCATGCGTTTCTGTTACCTGGATCCACTCAAGGAAAGCGCCGGGCGGTCTGATCGGGCCTGAAATTGCGTTTTGCGCCGCCCTACCAGTAATTGACAGCCCCTTCGAAGATTCGGGTGATCTCCGCAAGCCCCGTGTCACGCGGTGCGTTGCCGATGGCGCGACGTTGACGAATAGCGGACTGCGCCAGATCAGAGGCGTCCTCCTGTGCCAACCCAACACCGCCGATGCCATTGGGAGTACCGGTCGCCCGCATGAGTGAAATGATTCGCGCAGCCACGACTTCGCCCGCGTCTGCGTGCACGGCGTCGCGGGTATCGGCGCCGAGGCACCAGGCGGCTTCGAGATGGCGTTCCGGCGCTGCCTGCGCGGTGTAACGGAATACCGAGGGCGAGTTGACAATGACGCTAATACCGTGGGGTACGAACGAGGGTTGCGTTGGGTAGCCTTTGGCCTGGAAATCGCGGGCTCCTTGCGATACGGCATAAGACAGCGCATGCGGGAGGTGCGTGCCGCAGTTTCCGAACGCCATGCCGGCCAACGACGCGGCCCAACTCAGGTTGTCTCGCGCCTCATGGTCGGAGGCGTCTGCGACGCCGCGCTCGAGATACTCCCCCACGATACGCAAGGCCTCGCGCGCGTGCAGATCGCTCCACGGGTTAGCCCCCTGAATCATGGGTCGCGCGCCCGGTGCCGCCACCTTCGCCCAGCGCGTGTAGGCGCGCGCCGTGTAACACTCGATCGCGTGGCTCAGCAGGTCGAGCCCGCTTGATGCCACCACCATCGACGGCAGTGTAGCGGTACAGGCGGGGTCGATGATGGCCTCGTCCGGGAGGATGTAACGGCTCCCGAGCACAAACTTGGTGTGGAGTGACTCGAACAGGATCACCGAGAGGCCGGTCACCTCAGACCCCGTGCCGGAAGTGGTAGGACAGGCCAGGTGCGGTAACACCCGGCCTGGCACCGGCTGCCCTTCGCCGACCGGCGGTGCGAAATAGGTCGAGAAGCTGGTGGGATAAAGCGCGTAGACCATGCCCCCTTTGGCCGTGTCTATCACGGAACCACCACCGACCGAGACAACCCCGTTGAAGTTTCCATCTTTCAGGAAATCAGCCGCTGCCAGCACCGAACGATCGGTCGGCTCGATGCGTACCTCCGAGTAGACAGCATAATCGATACCGGCCGCATCGAGAGATGCGCGTACCTGCGCGAGATGCTCTGAGCCGGCAAGGTAGGGGTCGGTGAAAAGCGCCGCGCGGCCGATGCGACAAGCACGCGCACGCTCGCCGACCTCGTTCAGCACGCCACGGCCGAAGGTAAGGCGCGGCATCTCCACGGTGAAGGCGTCAGCACCGCCCTCGGTTGGCGTGAAGTATTGACAGCAACCCATATCATGTCCCCCCGCGGCAGCCCGGGGTAACACGCGTTTGGAATGCAGCTTGCCCTCGTGGCCGCGCCCATCACCGCCCGTTTTACCACAAAAAGCTACTCGTCGCTGTGCGCGTCCGCGAGCATCATATCAGCGGCTTTTTCGGCAATCATCACTGCCGGGGCGTGCGTATTGCCGGACGTGATGGTCGGCATGATCGAGCAGTCGACCACGCGGAAGGCGCCGATCCCATGGACGCACAAGCGCTCGTTAACCACTGCCGCGGGATCGGGCCCCATCTTGCAGGTGCCACAGGGATGGAAGATGGTGACACCCGTGTTGCGCGCAAATGCGAGCAGCTCATCGTCGGATCGGGCATCCCCGCCTGGCATATACTCATCGACAATATAATGCTTGAGTGCAGGTGAGCTCGCGATCTGGCGCGCGAGCTTGAGCCCGGCAACGGTGATTGTGCGATCCACCTCCACCGACAGATAATTTGATTGCACCGCCGGGGGCTCGTGCGGGTCTCGCGACTTGATCGTTACACTGCCACGGCTTCGCGGTCGAAGCTGACATACCGAGGAAGTGATGCCGGAAAATGCATGCAAAGGCGCACCGGGCATATCGGCCGAGAGCGCGGCGAAGTGAAGTTGAAGATCAGGCGACTCGCTATCGGGATGAACGCGCACAAACGCACCCGCCTGGTTAATGCCGATGGCCATAGGCCCGCTACGTGTGAGCAGGTACTTTATGCCCATCTTGAGTTGGAGCAGCCAGCTTCGCATGTCGTCGTTCGTTGTGATCGCCTTGGCACACCGGTGGATCACGCGGACCGGCAAGTGATCTTGTAGATTCTGACCCACGCCCGGAAGGTGATGCACCACGGCGATGCCATGCCGGTGCAGCAGATCGGCCGCGCTCACGCCCGATAGCTGCAATAACTGCGGCGACTGGATGGCGCCGGCACAGAGTATGACCTCACGCCAGGCGTGCGCTTCGTGTTCCTGTCCGCCCTGCCTGTAGACAACACCTTTTGCACGCTTGCCCTTGAAAATAATACGTGTGGCGAGCGCACTGGTTTCGACACGAAGGTTGGTGCGCCTATGTGCCGATTTCAAGTAACCAACGGCGGTATGCGAGCGCCGGCCACGCCACGTCGTGAGTTGATAATAACCGGCGCCTTCCTGTTTCGCGCTGTTGAAATCATGATTGCGGGGAATTCCGGCCTGCTCGGCCGCGGTGATGAAGGCTTCGGCAAGCTTATGGGGCTTACCGACGTCCGATACCCCGAGCGCGCCTGTTGCGCCGTGAAGGGCAGTCGATCCGCGCTGATTGCGTTCGGATTTTATAAAGTAGGGCAAAACATCGTTCCAGCCCCAACCGCGGTTCCCGAGCCGTTCCCATTGATCGTAGTCGCTTGGCTGGCCGCGTATGTAGATCAGGCCGTTGATTGCACTAGAGCCCCCGAGCACCTTGCCGCGAGGCCAGTAGATCTTTCGATTGTTCATGCCTGGATCGGGCTCGGTATAGAAGCACCAGTTGTATTTCGGGTGGAACATGGTTTTGGCGTAGCCGATCGGGATATGGATCCAGGGGTACGAGTCCGTCGGTCCAGCCTCCAGCAGTAGCACGCTGTGCCGACCATTCGCGCTCAAGCGATTGGCCAGCACGCAGCCGGCGGAGCCCGCACCTACAATCACATAATCAAAACTCGGGGACATCAGTCGGGTGTCATTAGTGTCCCACAAGTCCCGGCTTGAAACGCTGAAACTCGCCAAGACCGAGATGTCTTGGGAAAGGACTGCGCTCGAGAGACATGGATTGCGCCTTTGTTTCCGCGACACGCCGTGAATACTTCCCTGTAGGCTCGGCGCCAGCATCCCTGCTGGCGACGGTCTCGGAAACAAAGGCGCAATCCATGCATCGGGCGGTTGTGGGACAGCATTGGTCGGGTGTTCTTTTCTATCTGTGCGGGACCAAAAATGCGAAGAAGCTCGAGCCGACAGGTTATTCCAGGTTAAATCTTTTTTCACGAATGTATCGGCCGAAATCCGCCCGTTCCGGGCGGGAGTAATGGCGTGCCTTATCTTCCGACCAGCCATAAAAGGCAGCGGATCCGTATAGCTCGACATAACGTTGCTTTGTAATTGGCTGTTGCACGTGCCGGCGCTGGTCATACGCTTCGATTTTTTGCTGGAGCCCATCTTCACTGTAACGATCGACATGTACCGTTATATCCATGGGCAAACGTGGACTGATCTGGCCCTCTCTGGCCGGGTAACCGAGACAAAGGCCCGCGACTGGAAAAACCCATTGCGGCAATGCCAGCAAGCGGTTTACGGTCTCGGCGTGATCACGGATCGCGCTGATCGGGCAACATCCTAGCCCGACAACCGTGGCGGCGCGGATGAACATGGTCATGACAATCGCAGCATCGACCGTGGCGTTCATGAAGGCATCGAGGTGGTCGTTGGCGAAGGGCTTGTCGCGCATCTCCCCGATTTGACGGATGCGCCGGTTATTGCCACAGAAGATGAGGAACACGGGGGCGGTGCGCACCCATGGCATGTTAGGTATCAGGTCAGTAAAAGCTTCGCGTGCTGACGGGTCTACCACCCACACGATGTCGGCCTGTTGCAAATCGCTCTTTGACGGTGCCGAAAGCGCACAGGCGAACAAGAGCCGCAGCAGTGCCTCGCTTACGGGTTCTTCGGTGTACACGCGGTGCGACCGGTGCTCCAGGATTCGTGCCAGCTCGTCTGCATTCAGCACATCTTTGGGCAGCGAAATGCTCTCCCCGAACCGTTCCGATATGGCGGCATTCAACCGCGCCATGTTGCCCTGCGATCGCTTCATTACATTGGACTCCTGCAGCTCCTATAGTGTGTGTGGCTGTGCCCTCGCCCTGCCGATCGTTGCGCAGGCACTGGCGCAATGCCGCTGTTAATTCGACGTACGGGCGCGCTCCTCCAGCCTAGGAACGGTAGCAAGCACCCAACGAGATTACTACCGGATGCAGTGGCGATTTCTATGCTGGGCTAGACGCTTGCCCTCGAGAGCGGGCACCAGGGCGTGAATGGAGTCGCTGCCTCGCGCAATACCCGACCTGCGTGTGCGTCCCCGCAAACATTCGGTCGCGCCATCGCGACCGCGCGCTGGCGCCGGTGATCGTTACGCGTTGTTGGCGCCGATCCGCAGTGGCGCAGTGCGTGATTCCGTCCACAGAGATGCTGACCGGCCCGGTGAGCTCGTGATAGCCGTTGATCGTTGCTTTACGAGATGGTCATGTCAAGTTCACCGATCACTGGCGCGCGCACGCTATTGCCAGCCGTGCCACATCCCGGCCAATGAGCACCGGCGCGATCGCCTTGGCAATCACCTGTCAGAACGGTACAGCCTATGCTTGGCAGAAGTGAGTGCGGGTGCCGGGTACAATCGCCCCATTGTCCGCCCGAGGTGACGGCGCAAGTCGTCGGGCAGTTTCTGCAATTTGCGACAGCCCCGGACAGCGTTGACGCTACACTCTGACCGCGCTCGTCAAGCGAGGTGGATTGGCGGATTTCAGCCGGATATTGCTGGTGTCAGCGCAAAGATCGCGGAGCAAACCAACACGCAGCCAATCGCGGAGGGCACCCGACGTAACTACAACAAACTACAACAAAAGACCCTAAGTCGTCTGTTTTGCTTACATAGCCTTTGATTTCGATCGTCGGGTGCGATGGTATCGACCATATGAATCACCGCGCGCAAGCATTGACGGAAATTTGACACCAACACCGCTATGGAACGCTCGACCGCTATCCCCCTCTAACCAGCAAGGTGCTGAAAAAGCGTCTCAGTTTATTGATATCTACTCATAACGTATGAGTAGACCACGGGGAAGCCTGTTGAAAACATCTTTGCCCAAGATCGAACGCTTTGATGATTCGTTTGCCATTCACATGATCCGGGATTTCTTCCTGGTGCTACTCGGCGTGATAGTGCTGGAGCTGGGGATTCGTTTCCTGGTGGTTCTGTACGAGTTCTACAGCCATGAGAAAGAAAACGCACAGATTACGGCGGAGCGTCTTGCTGCCGACGTAAAATCAATCATGCTGAATCGGGGTGGGCCGGTGGCGGCACGCACGGTGTATCCGATCTTGAAGAAAAATCACGAGGAGATCGGACTAACTGTGGCCATCGAGCCTTCGGCCACAACGATTGAGTCGATCGAGAGCACCTTCAGCTTCACGCCCAAGGGGATTCCGGGGGAATGGCCTGTTGGCCGGTATCAGCAGGCCAGGGCCGACATCCTTGCCGAAGAGTTTTGTATTCAATGCCATGTAAGCGCCAAACTGGGTGAGGTGCTGGGCTATGTCGAGGTGCGCAGTTATCTGGGCTCACACCTGAGCCAGTGGTGGGAGGAGGTCCAATTCACTACCACATTAGGCATGGGCAAGATACTAGTGCATACCATTGTGCTTTTTTTTCTGCTGAAAGTGCGTATGGAGCCATTACTGTCGTTGCAATCGACGATCGGGGTACTGGCCAAGACTGGCACGACGTTATCGCAGCGTGCGTCTGTCAAGTCTCGCGATGAGTTTGGAGAACTCGCGCGAGACCTGAATCTCTTTCTGGACCGGGTGAGTCATGTTATCGAAGATCTGAGCAATGTGTTGACCAAGATTGTGGCCTTGAACAAACGACTGACCCAGGTACATGACCAGATGGCCCATTATTTCAAGACAGTCGATGAGAAGATCGGCCGTGTCATGAAGCGGGCGTTCGAAGGACGCGGGGACGATTCCTTACTATCGGAGGAATGGATCGAGTCTGTGGACGTCATGTTTTCTGTATTGCAAGCCCTTGGAACGGACGGCAAGCTGGTGCGCTCGCAGAGCGAAAAGATTCGAAGTTTATTAAATCGGTTGAAAGAAACTGTCGGTCGCGCCCGGAACGTATCACGGGAGTTCGAGGCGGCAGCCGCGGCTCTGATCGATCTATCTGTGTATCTGCGCGATTTCTCCCATTGGCTGGAAGAAATGGCGGTCATCGAGGAAAAGATGCAGAGTATCTCGGAACAGGGGCAGACATTGCTCGGGCGACTGCAGGGGGCCGGCGGCGCTGCGCCCGACCCGGAGCTGCCTCAGGCAACCGCAAGCGCCGTGCTGAAATAAGTGTTTCAGCGCGGCGATTGTCGGAAACAGAAAGATCCGCCCGGGTAAGGCGTCAAAAGCAAAAGCGCATCTCGGTGAAATTACTTCTAAAAGTTGTCACGGTTTCGCGCCAAAACCCGTCCGGCCTGGTACGGCCATCCTTGACGATCTCCGCGATCAGATGGGCCAGGTCGCGAAAATCGCTCTCTGCCATGCCATGGCGCGTCATCTCCTGGGTGCCCATCCTCACACCGCTGGCAGCCGCGAAGCTCAGATCGTCATAAAACGCCTGCGGGTTGGTAATGATGTTGTTTTTCTCCAGTAAGTCTGCAGCGTACTCACCCTTGGCACGGGCTACACGCAGCAGCACCTGGTGCGTTTCCGTAAAGCCGCAAGCCAGGTCCCCTTCGATAACAAGACCCTCGTCATGCAGCGCTTGCGCAAAGGCCTTGGCGTTCTGGATCACCTGGTTCGGATAGGCATCTTTGAACTGGAGCATCTCGTAGGTGGCGCCCAACAGGCCCAGAAGCGTCCCGAGATGATGGTTACTGACATGGCCGGGAAAGGTTCGCGACTCGATATAATTCCACAGAGTCTCAAATGCAGATCCGGCTTGAATGTTGCTCAGAATCACACCCCGTTGCGGGCCAAAAAAGGTTTTGTGCGTCGATCCGGTGACAATGTCGGCCCCTTCCTTTAACGGTTCCTGGTAATGCTGGCCCAGTAACCCGAGAACGTGGGCGCCGTCGTACATGATCAGTGGGCGTCGGGGATTGTCTTTTCCATACTCGCTATGGACGAACTCCGCAATCTCCCCCACCGGTTCCTTGTGAATGATAACGCTTCTGCCGAACACAAGAAGCCCGGGTCGTGTTTCCAGAATAAGTCGCTTAGTCGCCTCGATATCTATTCTGTAGGGATTATCTTGCCGGAAAGGAAAATGCTCGACCGCCGCCCGTCCACTTTCCGGGTCGAGGGCCACATAGTTTTTTAATGCCCCGGCAATCTGTGCGCTCAGGTGACCGCCCTTGTTGAGGTCATGCACAAGGACCCGGCTTAGCAAGTCCGGCTGCTTGCCACCTTTATATCGGTTCTTGAACTGCTTGAGCGCATCGTAGACGGTGTCGTTGGCCATCTGGCCGCTGATGACCCGAGTCTCTACTCGCAGACAATCGAAGAACGTGCGCAAGGCCGCTTGCAGTTCTTCTTCTTTTTCCATTATGAAAGCGGTTCCCTTGTAATAGCGCACATCGGAGGCGTCCGGGCCCAGTGACTTGAGGCGATTATGCTCGTTGTAGCGCCCTGCCGGGTCCGACGTGCATAGCTTATCCACGTAGGATGACGTCGTTTGTTCTGATGGAATGAGGTTAATACATTCCTTTCTCCTCCATCGGTTGTAGGTTTCGGTCTCTTCGATCAGTGCGCTCGCAAGCCTTGGAACACCATGCACGCTGACGCGCTCATCGGATCGGGGAGGGCGAAAGCCCGTATAGGGTCTGGTATAGGGTGCCGACGGCCACAGGTTCCTTTCCACCAGCTCGGCGTCAAAGCTATTGCCCCGATCGTCGATCACCTGCAGCACAACCGGTTTGTCCGAGCGGTAGTGCACGGTGGAGTGGATCA
This sequence comes from Acidiferrobacterales bacterium, assembly GCA_046758085.1. GTDB lineage: Bacteria > Pseudomonadota > Gammaproteobacteria > Acidiferrobacterales > SPGG2 > VRUB01. The sequence goes on along the minus strand of JBHHZP010000019.1, from coordinate 17,527 downwards.
ACGCCAGCCCGATCGGGCGCAGGTCGTGCTCATCGGACGGTGTCGCCGTAATGCCCTCGCCGTAGAAACGGGAGTAGGGAACGCTGGTGCCCGATGTTACATAACCGACATGCTCACCATCCAAGTAAACCTTGAATCCCGCGCGCAACGGTCTTCTCCCTGAAAATACGGCAATCGGCTGAACCAGATACTGCAGGGTGCGTTCGCTGAGCGGTGTGTCGAGCTCGCCTCTCTTGATCTGGATGAACTCCTGGCGTTGTTTCTCCAGGGCCGTTTTGCCAATGTAGTCTTGGTGATCGGGCGCCCGCACGGCAAACTTGGCAATGGCATTAGCGAATATCGGGATCTCGCCATTTGCCGGGCCCGGGCCGAGCTCATGGCCGTACAACGGGAGTCCCGCTTCCAGGCGCAGAGAGTCACGTGCCCCCAGCCCCGCTGGAACAGCTCCCAGGCGTACCAGCGTTTCCCAAAGCTCGAGGGCGTAGTCTCGCTCTGGGAACAACTCGAAACAGACCGCCTCCCCGGTATAACCGGTGCGTGCGATGATCACTTCATGTCCCTGTACCATTGCTGTGTTCAGCCGGTTGCGTTTGTTCTCGGAGAGATCCTCTTTGGTGATCAGCTGTTCCAGGACCGCAGAGGAGTTCGGTCCTTGAAGTGAGATCATTGCCAGCTCGTCGCTGACATCGGTCATCTTGGCACCGGCATGGCTGTTGTGTTGCTGCAGCCAATGCCAATCCTTTTCGCGGTTCGCGGCATTGACAACGAGAAGAAAATCATCATCCGACAGCTTATAAAGATAGGCATCATCGACGGCGCCGCCGTGGTCATTGGCGATGAAAGTGTACTGGGCGTGATGCGCCTCCAGGGCCTTGGCGTTGTTGGTCAAGACATGAAGCAGAAACGCCTCAGCCTGTTTTCCGGTCACGCTGAATCGCCCCATGTGTGAGACGTCGAACAAGCCGGCATTGCGTCGTGTAGCGAGATGTTCCTGAATAATGCCAGTCTTGTATTGCACCGGCATATCCCACCCACCGAACTCGACCATCTTGCCGGCGTGGGCGACGTGCCAGTGATGGAGAACGGTCTCGTGTAATTTTGCGGCGTTTTTGTCCAACATGATGCGATCATCCCGTTGACGTTTTATCTTGTAAAGAGTGGGCGGTTGGCTTTTCGGCGCAGCTATCGTGGCGTCACATCCCGCTAGCGCCTGGAAGGTGGTCTTTGCCCGTATACCGCCGGGGTCGTCGAGAGCCCATACGCGATTATACGGGGTAACGTCTCGCGCCGGGGACACGAGACCGAAAAGCGTCACAAGTCGTTGAGCTACGGGACGTTTTCTCCCAGCCGGGACGGGACTGGCCAGCGCATCGCCACAGCGCGACCGTCCACTGGCTGGCTGCTACGGTCCCCACCATCGTCCGTGAACGGGTGCTGGGCCGCTCCCGCGCGGTCGAGGCGGCCATGTCAGGCCACGGGGACTGGGCCGCGGGCGGTAAACGCCCGGGGAAGATTAGCCATGGCACATTTGTTGCATTTTCCGGCCTGAGCAGGCCGGATGGGCCCGCGTGTATATCAGGAATTATTAATATAGATGGGTCACATGACCAACGACGGAAAGACCAAAACGGTCTCGCGCACACCCGGCAAAGGGATGCGCGAGGAACCGTACCTGATCGTGCTTGCCGGGGGTCCATCGGCATCATGCATCAGCTGCGTGCCGATGCAGCCACGTTGATCGGTCGTGGGCTCGATGCCGACGTGCGCCTGGAAGATGACGGTGTGAGTCGGCGGCATGCGAAGATCACCCTCGCCGCGGGTGCTGATCCGGTGCTGGAAGACATGGGCAGCAGCAATGGCACGTTCGTCAATGGGGAGCGAATTCAAAAGCATGCCCTCAAAGATGGCGATAAGGTGCAGATCGGCTCTATTTCGATTCTCAAGTTCTCCTACCAGGACGACTTTGACCGGACCTTCCAGCAACAGCTTGTCGACCGCGGAATTAAGGACGGACTTACGGGCATTTACAATAAGAAATATTTCCTCGATCGAATCGACTCCGAGTATGCGCATGCGCGTCGTCACAAAAGAGACCTGAGCTTGTTGCTCTTTGATATCGATAACTTCAAGAACATTAACGATTCTTATGGTCATCCTGCGGGAGATCTCATCTTGAAGGAGCTGACCGGAGTTGTCGCCACCACACTACGTACTGCAGATGTCTTCGTACGCTACGGTGGAGATGAGTTTATCGTGATGATGCGGGACATCGACGATGCCGGAGCCTTGGTTGTGGCGCAGCGCATTCGGAAATTAGCCAAGCATTATAAGTTTCTCTTCGGTGGCATAGAGATCCCTGTCACCGTCAGTATTGGAATTGGGACGCTGTCCGATGACATGAACGACGTGTCCGAGCTGGTCGAGATGGCGGACAAGTATCTGTATCGGGCCAAGCGTGCCGGGCGTAACTGCATCGGGGGGCGTGCCGTCAAGCTCGCTGCGCGCTCTGACTGGTCTACCCCGACAGTTCGACAAGCATAAAACGCCGGCCCCGGACTCCGACTGCTGCCAGCAACGCGACGGCCTCACACGGTTCAATGCATGTCCGTGCTCGCCGACGCGCCCGGTGTCAACGGCGGGACTTGACGGAAACGGCATGCGCCGGTGTCTGCTGACAGCCAGCCGCGTTTACCCCTAAGAATCTCATGAAAGCCTAAACGGAATATGAAAGAATAGCCGGATGATCATGCCCGCGCACCCGATCGTGCCGATCGTGCTGTCATTCCTCGCATTGCTGATGCCGGCGACAACGGTGGGCGCGGAGCTGAGAGTTTACTATTCGGCGCTGGAAGCGCTTCTGCGCGAGCAGGTCTTTACCGACGGCGGGCGCGCCTATGTCGTAGGCGATCGCAAAACTCGCTGCAATTATGCTTATTTGGAAAAACCACAGGTGGGCGCGCAAAAAGCGCAGCTGCGGGTCCGGGCGCATTTCGACAGTCTCACGGCGCTGGAGCTGGGGGGCGATTGCGTGGGTCCGGCGCAGGCTTTCGACGTGTCGATGACCGGTGTGCCGGTCTACCGGGACGGAGTGCTCCGCCTCGAGCAGACGCAACTGGAACCGGCAGATGGTCTGTACGGCGGCCTCATCCGGGCTGTGCTCGGAGATGCGCTCGAACAGTCGCTGCAATATCCACTCTTGCAGGACCTTCAACGATTCGTGCGAAAGGCGTCGATGCAGAGTCCTTATGAAGTGCGGATGCGCGACCTGGACGTGTATACCATCCGGGTGGAAGCCGAGGCCATCGTTTTTATGTTCGACTTCATCATGGAGGTGAAGTGAACGGGTATGGTGCAGAGGCTTTCTGTAATCGACATCCAACATCCGAGGGTCTTACATGCCAGGCTACCTTGAGAGGTAATAAAAAATGACGGCAAACGAAGAGTTCGTATCAACCACCATTGGAATGGTGCTTTTTCCCGAGCTTACGCAGTTGGATCTCACGGGTCCTTATGAGGTTTTCGCCCGTATGCCGAGCACCCGAGTGTGTCTGCTGGCGGCGGTGCTGACGCCTGTTCGCAGCGAACGCGGACTGACGATCAGCCCGGACACGACATTGGACAATGCACCGTCGCTGGATGTGCTGTTCGTTCCCGGCGGTCCGGGTGTAAGCGATGTGATGGAGGATGGAGCGTTCCTCGATTTTCTCAGGAGGCAGGGGAAACAGGCACGGTATATCACCTCGGTGTGTACCGGTGCCCTGCTGTTAGGGGCCGCGGGCCTGCTGCGAGGCTACCGCGCCACGACGCACTGGCTGTCGATGGATTTGCTGGACAAATTTGGCGCGCAAGCGGTATCAGAACGAGTGGTCATTGACCGTAATCGAATTACCGGCGGCGGCGTCACGGCGGGAATCGATTTCGCTCTCGTGGTTGCCGCCGAGCTTTACGGCGAGCGCGTCGCCAGAGAAATCCAGCTTACGATGGAGTACAGCCCGGAGCCGCCATTTTGCAGCGGGTCTCCGGAAACTGCCGAAGCCGAGCTGGTTCATCAGGTAACCTCGGCACGTCGCGATATACAGAAAAGGCGACGGCAGCAAGTGGAACGCGCGGCATCCCGAATCTCACCCCTTGTGTGATTGCATTACGTAGACGCCCGCGCCACGCGCTAAAATTCGACGTGAGCCCCATCCCGCTCCCATGAAGCAAGCAACGAACTCAGCTCGTTCAGCGAGGTGATCTCCGCGTCAGCGCGCCAGGCATAGTCCCACGCCGCATTCGTCCGATTCACCCATATCGTGCGGCAGCCCGCGGCACTCGCGCCGGCGATATCGGTCTCGGGTTCATCACCGATGTGCACGGATTCTTCGGGCTGCACGCCGGCCAGGCCGCATACCGCAAGAAACATGTCAGGCGCGGGCTTGGCCGCGCCTATTTGGGCTGCCGACAATGAGTGGTGAAACACGTGGCTGAGACCGATTTCGTCGAGATCGGCATTACCATTCGTAAGTGAGCACAATGTGTAGCGGCGGCGCAGGTCCTCAAGCGCGGGCAAGGTATCCTCATAGAGCTGTACTCGGTTACGATGCCTCATGAAGACTTGAAATGCCTCCTCAGAGACGGCCGGATCTACTCCAGCTAGCCTGGCAGCCAGACGCACGGAGGCCTTGCGCAGCTCCGTTACGTCATGGCGCAATCGTGGGGTGCGGCCGGCAAGCTGGTGCCGCAGTGTGCGCAGCTCGTCGATCGAAAACATCTCGGCCAGGAGCGGATAATGCGAGGCAAACCAGGCATGAACCTTACGCTCGGCTTCGGCCAGTGCGGGTTCCGCGTCCCAGAGCGTGCCGTCCAGATCAAGTGTGATCGCTTTTATGGCCATCTCACTCCCAATTGTGGCCATTGCACCAGGTTCCGTATCCTAGCAGCTGCGGCGCCAGACATAAATCGTAGCCATGCACGATTCTTTGTGCGGCACGTGTCGACTGCGGTTGGCCGTCGTGGCGGTAACAATCACGCGTCTGTACGTTGTCGCGGTTGGAGCGGTGGAACACCTACTCGCGTCGGCAAGGCGGTAGGAGTAAAATTGCATAAAGTGGCGCGCGGGAAGATAGCAAAGCGATGAGAAACCGCAATTTACCGAAGTTTCTGCTGAGTGTGCTCGTAGTCGGAATCTCGTGGCCTCTGATGAGTGCGCAGGCCGATGGGCGTGAGGGCGTCGGGGTGCCCACACAAAGAACGGGTGAGCAAGCGCACAACATGGCTTCACTACAACCTGATCCGAAGTATTCACCGGAACAGGTGGTTCGTATCCAGATCGAGGCATTGGGCAAGAAAGATATCCCCCACAAAAACGCTGGCATCGAGATCGCATTCCGTTTTGCATCCCCCGCAAACAAGCGCATCACCGGGCCGCTCGAGCGCTTTACGCGCATGGTCAGCGGTCCGGTTTATGAGCCGATGCTCAGTTACGACGAGGCACAATACGGTGAAATCCAAGCCACGGAAGATCAGGCGGTGCAGGCTGTAGTCCTGACTACGGCAGATGGTAAGAAGGTAGGGTACCTGTTCTCGCTTTCCAAGCAGAAAGTTGGCCGCTATGCGACCTGCTGGATGACAGACAGCGTGACCCGGTTCGAAGTACAGGGCGAACCTAACCCTTTGTTTGTGATTTGACCGGCGCGACCGAGGGCTCAATCAAGCGCTTTTCGGTGTGCTGTACCGCCGGTCCGGTCACGCGCAGCAAGCTCGAATGACCCGAATTGTTTACCTTCCCACAGCAATCGCGTCATTTCCTCGGTGGGCAGGGGCTTACTGAAGACGAAGCCCTGTACCGTGTCGCAGCTCCTGGAACGCAGGAACCTCAACTGCTCGGCAGTCTCCACCCCCTCGGCGACGACATTTAATCCCAGGCCACGTGCCAGCGAGATGACCGCGGTGACAATAGCCGCATCGTCGCCGTCTCTCGGTAAGTCCTTTATGAAGGAACGGTCGATTTTCAAGGTATGGATGGGAAAGCGTTTCAGGTATGCCAGCGAGGAATAGCCGGTTCCAAAATCGTCGATTGCGATTCGAATTCCCATCGCCTGCAGGGCCTGCAACGTTTTCAGGGAGTTATCGCCTTCTTGCATAAGCACGCTCTCCGTTATTTCCAGCTCGAGCAACTTTGCGTCAAGACGAGCTTCCTTGCGCATCTGGTCGACGGCGGCCAGGAAACTCGCGGCGCCGAACTGCCGGGCAGAGAGATTTACCGAAACATAAGTCGGGGAGATACCAACGCCCTCCCATGCGCGTGCTTGCTCGCAAGCCGATCGCAATACCCACTCGCCGACCGGCACAATCAGACCCGTTTCTTCAAGCAGCGGTATGAACTCTGCTGGCGATACCAGACCGCGTTCCGGATGCTGCCACCTGATAAGCGCCTCTACGCCGACGATGTGTCCACTCTGTAGATCAACCTGAGGTTGGTAGTGGAGGAGAAACTCGCGGCGTTCGAGGCCGCGGCGCAAAGCGGATTCAAGGTTCAGCTGCCCAACGCTTCGAGTGTTCATCTCGGCCGTATAGAACTGGTAATTGTTCTTTCCGCGGTCCTTGGCCTGGTGCATAGCGATATCGGCATGTTGCAACAGACTACCGGTTTCGTCGCCATCGTATGGGTAAATGCTGATACCCATGCTAGCGGTAACAAAAACCTCGTGTTCACCGAGCTGCAACGGGTGACACAGGGCATCCAGGATCTCTTGGGCGATCGGCGCGATGTCGCTAGTTTGGGCGATATGGGTCAGCAGGATCGCGAACTCATCTCCTCCCAGCCGGGCGACCGTGTCACTGTGTCGTACACATTTTTTGAGCCTTTGAAATACAGATTGCAATATCTGGTCGCCAGTATCATGACTGAGCGTGTCATTAATAACCTTGAAGCGATCAAGATCGAGAAACAGTACGGCCACAAGGCGATCATTTAACCGCGCGCTCGTCATCGACTCGTTTAGATGGTCCATTAGCAGGTTGCGGTTCGGTGCATCAGTTAGGGCGTCGTGATGGGTCAGATGCTCGAGTCGTTCCTGGGCATGCACGTGGTCAGTGATGTCCTTTCCGGTCGAAATGAAATGCGTAATGTTTTCCTGAGAATCGGTGAGCGGAGTAATAGTTTTCTCTTCGTAGTAGAGGTGTCCATTTTTTCTACGATTAACGACAACATCACGAAAAACGCGGCCCTCTTGAATCATTTCCCAGAGCCGCTTCCAGAAACTGCTATCGTGCGTCCCGGAATTGAGCAGACTGGGGTTTTGGCCTAACGCCTCTTTGCGGTTGTAACCGGTTGTTTTCTCGAATGCAGGATTGACGTATTCAATCACACCCCTGTTGTCGGTAATTATGACTGCATCTGCCGCTTGTTCGATGGCGCGGGATAATTTAAGTCGCTCTGCCTCATTGCGTTTACGTTCCGTGATATCAATGAATGTTATAGTGGACCCCACGACCTCACCGTCGCGATGGATCAGCGACGACCAACATTCGGCTGAAAAGCGCGTGCCATCCTTGCGGCACAGGGTCTCGTCATCGGAGTGGTTGGCCGACTGTTTCTTGAGTCCCGCACAGATTCGGCAGTCTTTGAGTCGGGTGGCCTTACCGTTGGCGTGGTTGCGATGGGTCAGGCGGTGCATGTTTTTGCCAATCAGTTCGTCGGCGTGTTCGTAGCCCAGTAGGCTCAGGCAAGCAGGATTGGCAAAGACGCATTTTCCGGCCAAGTCTATGGCGTAGATCGCTTCACCGGTCGACTCGAACAACAGCTGTATCTGTTCCTCTCTCCTACGAATAGCTGTATTGTTGTGTCGCAATCGCTGCGCAAGAATGGACAAGAGATTGGCGGCGACGCCATGGGAGGCCTGGATCAGGCGCCAGAAGGTCTCGCGCGGCACGACGAGCAGACGCGAATTCTTGGTCGCTACAACCAACGCCGAGGCCGGTTGCTGGTCCATGAGCGAGAGTTCCCCTACTGTTTCGCCAGCCTCGAGCGTTGCAACTGGCTCATTCTTAACAGAATCCAGGTATACGTGCAGCTGCCCCGCGAGCAGCAGGTACACCGTATCGTTGGGCTGCCCTGCTGCGATGAGGACCTCACCATGGCGCAATGACCGGATCGGGCATGCGCTAAGCAGGTCCTTGACCGATTCCGGACTGACCTCATCAAAAAGACGCAAACGCGATAATGCCGGCCAATTTACCGATTGGTCGCGAATATAAACGGTACTCTCCTTATTTGCGGTATTTGCGCATACGTATCCAGTAGAAATCGCCCGGCTGGCGCTCAGCAGGGGCGAAGCGTATCGGCGTTACGCACAGCTTCGGTGTCGCAGAACTTTGCCGATATGGTGCAAAATTTGTGCCTGTATATAACGAATTAGTGGCAGCGGTTTCTGCTGAAATTTGCCGCAATACGGCGGTTTCTCGCGATTTTGTACCCTGCGGGTCGGGGACGGGTCTCACGTGCCCGGGTGGGATAGGTTAGGCTTGGCGCGCCAACCTGGGATAGGCGCGAGCCACGGGCGGTGGGTCGAGGGATGGGGCACCGGTGATGCGCGGCATGACCGATGCGAGCTTGTTGAATGCATTGATCGGGCAAATAAGTATGACTGGCTTGCACGAACTGCTAAATCTCAGGCGAGCGCTGAGGTAAAGTATCGGGCACTACAATTGGCGGAAAGCCATTCACAGGAGCGAGGCTGACAATGATCTTTCAAGAGCTGAACGGCAGGCAATGCAAGACCTATCTGTTGGCCTGTGAGAGTATACGTCAGGCGATATTGATCGATCCCCTAAAGGAATACATCGACCGCTATATCGCGTTCCTGGCTTATCAGGAGCTGAAGCTCGACGCGGTCATTGATACGCATACACATGCCGATCATGCCACCGCCAGTTTCGAGCTCCGCCGGTTACTGCACGCTGATCTGATCATGCATCAGCGTGCTCCGGTGCCGCGGGTCGACCGGTATGTGGATGAGGGCGACGTGATTACTGTCGGTGATGTTACGCTACAAGTGCTGTACACCCCAGGCCATACACCCGACAGCATCAGTCTGTATACCAGTGATCGTGTGTTCACCGGCGATGTATTATTGATCGGCGGCACTGGGCGCGCCGACTTTGCCGGCGGCGACGCCGGGGAGGAGTACGATGCCATAACAGAGAAACTGTTTTCACTCCCCGAGAAGACGCTAGTATTTCCCGGGCACGATTACCGCGGCAATACCCAGTCCACCATTGGCGAGGAGAAGCGCACCAACCCGCGCGTGGCCGGGCGTAGCCGTGCGCAATACATCGAGCTCATGAACAGCATCGAGTTTCCCTTGCCAGACAAGATTCAGGAAGTGCTGCAGCCTAATCAGACCGCGATGGAGGATGATCGTGCCGCCTTTCCCGGACTCGCCGAATTGGATCAAGTGCGGCAGCTGTCAGCTAAGGAGGTCCATGCGCAGTTGCAAGGAACTGAACCGCCTATGCTGATCGATGTACGCGAGCCCGAGGAATGGAGCGGGGAGCTGGGTCATATCCCAGGCAGTATCCTGATTGCGCTGAGAGAGTTGGGCGGACGTGTGGGCGAGCTAGAGGCTTACAGGGACAGACCGGTCGTTGCGGTCTGCCGAGCGGGCGTGCGCAGTACGACGGCCGCGGCTATCCTAACCGGTATGGGTTTCCAGCGGGTATCGAACCTCAAGGGAGGTATGCTCGACTGGAATGAGGCGAAGTTGCCGATCGAGCGATAAGAATCTGATCCCGACCAAACGTTAGCGAGGGTGAATGATATGAAAGCACGCGTGTTCTATCGATGGCTGACGAAGGTCTCCTGTCTCGTGGTGGTGACAGGCTATATGGTTGGGCCGGCGGCCCATGATGGTGTGTCATCTGATGCCAGCAAATCTGAGCAGCCACCCTCGATGCGCGCATACAAGGATCCCAAGACCGGCAAACTCGGCGTTCCACCTGCGGGGGAGCGTCCCAAGGCGGCGCCTAGGGCAGCTGGACGCACGCTGGGCCCCCCGCCCGAAGAACCGGTGGAGGTGCCGAGTCCCGTTCCGGGCGGCGGTGCCATGGTGGATCTGAAGGGCCAGTTTCGAAGTCACACGACAGGCACGAAGGGTGCGGATGGCAAAATCCGCATTGACTGCCAACCAGGCACACACTCGCAATAATCAGCGGGCAGACTTCCCGAGCCGGGTTTGGGCCGATGCGCGGCGGCAGCGGTAGGAGCACCTCGAGGTATTTGTTTCAAGGTTTGCTGCTCGCCCTGCTGAGCACGGCAGGCGCTTACGCGTCCGCGGCGACCATTACTCTCATCAACAGTGACAGCCCCGGGGAAGGATTCAACGACCCCATACCTGTCGCGCCGGTAGGCGGGAACGCAGGCACAACGCTTGGTCAGCAACGTGTGAACGCGTTTCAACACGCCGCTAACATCCTCGCGGGGCTGCTAAACAGTCCGGTGCAAATAAGGATAGACACCACGATGGATCCGCTTGGTGGGAGCGCAACGAGCGCGCTATTGGGTTCTGCCGGCCCTACATTCGTTTTCCGCGACTTTACGAATGCCCCGTTTCCGCTCACGTGGTACCCCAGCGCTTTGGCTGACAAGCTGGCCGGTATGGATCTCAATCCGGGCGTCGAGGATATCGGTGCATCTTTCAATTCTGATGTGGACGATGATGTAGTGCTCGGCACAACGCACTGGTACTACGGACTCGACGGCAACGCCGGAACCGATGTGGATTTTGTCACGGTGGTCTTACACGAGCTGGTACACGGTCTTGGGTTTGTCAGTCTGGTCGAGCTAGGTTCTGGAGCGAAGTTCGTCGGCTTTGATGATTCGTTCATGCGGCATCTGGAGCATCACGGTGCAAGCCCGGCCGATTACACCGCGATGACCGATATCCAGCGAGTGAATGCCAGTATTTCGACCGGCAATCTGCATTGGACAGGGCCGTCCGTCGTTTCCGCCGGCGACAAGCTTTCTGCCGGGGTGAGCGGCGGGCATGTACAGATGTTCGCGCCTAATCCGGCCATGGCTGGGTCTTCAGTCTCTCACTTCGATACGGTACTGACACCAGACGAGTTGATGGAGCCATTTGCGACGACGCCGACTCAGAGCATCGGGCTGGCGTTGCAGTTGCTCTTCGATATCGGCTGGGGCGATTCTGTCGACATTGCCGTGGCGCAAAACGCCTCCCCCGACCCCGTGCGGGTGAACAGTGATCTTAATTATACTGTTACTGTGACGAACAACGGCCCATCGGCGGCGAACAGCGTGAGACTGATCGATATGATCCCCGCAATGGTTGCCGTCCAGAGCGTTACGCCGAGCAGTGGAACCTGCGGCCAGAGCCCGGGTACAGTTAGCTGTGATATCGGTACGTTGTTACCGACAGCAAGCGCGACCATCGACATCGTAGTGCGACCCAATGTGCAGGGAACCATAGTCAATCAGGTTCAGACAGGTGCTGATGTCTTTGATCGCGCGACAGCGAACAATTACGCTTCCCTTGCTACTCTGGTTAGTATCGGCGCCGACCTCGCACTCAGCATCATCGATTCACCCGATCCCGTTGTTCTGGGCGGAGGCATTACTTATACGATAAGTGCCAGAAACAACGGGCCCGAGCCGGCGACTGGCGTGATTCTGACCGATACCCTGCCACCTACGGTGGGCTTCATTGCGGCGAGTCCGAGTGTAGGCGCCTGCAATGAAGCGGGGGGAGCGGTTACGTGCAATTTGGCGACTCTGAATCCGGGAGATACCGCAACCGTCACGGTGGTAGTAAGCGCAGATATGGGGGGGACTGTTAACAATGCACCAACCGTGAGCGCCAACGAATCTGACCCCGACACCAGCAATAACACGGCGGTCGCGAGCACCCTGGTCGTGTTTCCTTCTGCCGGTGGCGGCGGTTGTTTTATCGCGACCGCAGCCTACGGCAGTCCGATGGAGAAGGAGGTCCGATACTTGCGCGCATTTCGTGATCTGTACTTGCTGCCGAACAAGGCCGGCCGCGCGTTCGTCAAGCTGTACTACCGCTACAGCCCGCCGTTGGCGGATTACATCCGGGAGCGCGCGTGGCTGCGCTCCCTGGTTCGGGTAGGCTTGACCCCTGTGGTCGCGCTGAGCGAGTGGCTGGTGAGAGACCGGGTGGACACGCTCTTGCCGATAGAACATACATAACATTAGGCGCGTCTGCGGGTGCGGCACGCGAGATCGCTGCGCCACGGCCAGACCAATCGACTGACGTGAGCTGCGCGGGTAGGGCGTTAGGCGGCGAGCTGGTGCTCGCTGTATGCGAGTTTCGGGGGCGTCTCCTTGGCGAGAAGGGCATCGACAAATGCCGGGATCTCCCCGCGCACGACGCCAATGTCCTTGAGCTGCCAGTCGGACAGGCCCTCCAGTTGACGGACCGTGACATGACTCCGGTACCAACGGCGCAATGGCTCGACCAATCGATGTGCGATCGCCGCGCCGGTGTGGGTCCGCAGCATGCGAGAGCGCTCTGTCAGCGCTACGTGAACGGGGTCAAGCCGGTAAAGCGTGGCCAGCACCTTCTGATGATGATTCGACATCACGTTCTGCATAATATTTCTCCTCTGCCGGCATTACTGAAGGAGAAACAGCGCCAATCCGAGCAACAAGACCGCGCCGACAAAGGCGGCGGCCATTTTAGTCGCAACGTCCAAAAACATCGCTAGATTCTCCTCGTAAAATTGGAAATTGTGCACTGCAATATCTTACTGCACTGCAGCATAATGGAAGAGTGTATCGTTGTCAAGCATGTGCCCTCAGCCAACACCCGGAAATAATATTTGCCAATTCAACGGCTTATCGGAGATAAACGGACACCGCGTGGCAATAGGCCGGGCAACGGCCGGCATGACCGCGACGTGCGGTAGACGAATCACGTCACCCGCGCCGCCGCAGGCCGAGGCTTGCAGCGTTTCAAGCGTGGTACGGATTTTGCTCCGTTATCGATCGGGATACGGAGACAGCAATACGCACAGAGCACGGTGGGCCGCCGGTGGCAATTGGATCGCATGCCGCGATTCACCGCAGCCCCAGATTTCCGGCCCCGGGCAGTGAGTCGGGCGTGTGGTGTGGTTTCAGGACGGCGGTTGGTAGGCCGCATATCCCACCCGGCCTAGCGCATGCCAACGCGCTATGGCTGCCGCACCGCGCGCTGGCGCGAGTGATTTGCGGAACCGGCAAAACATTTAGAAAACCTTGGATGACCCATAGCTTGACAGGGAGTTCACGCTAACAAACGTGCCCCCATGACGCGATGGCTGATGTATGGCCAGTGCGCGCCGCGGTCGGTGTGGAACGCGCCGACCCAGTTGAAACGGGGGTAGAGCGGTGATCGATGTGTTGTTCGAGATAAATGGTTGGCCCGTCAATCCTGACAACCTGGGCCATGCCCTTGGGCAGTCGGTACTGCGGACGATCCGCACGTCCATACGCAGGCGTTTGCACGCCATGCGATGCCCCGATCACGGGTCAGCGCCCACCATTGTGGTCCGGGGAAGCTGCCTCGGTGATCTTTCGTGGGAGGTGTCGGGCTGCTGCCAAAAGTTAAGCGAAGCGGTACGCAAACAGCTCAGAATCTCTGCAGAGTCAGAACAGGCGCATTCCTGAGCTGCGCCATCCAGGCACTTCAATCGGCGGATCCGCCCGATTGAGTTTGTTTTCTCAGAAAATTCCGGGGCGTGACTCGATGTGGCTCGACGCCGGCCTGTTGTTCCCGCGGTCTCGGTCGGTGATCATGAATTCATAAGCCATCGGCGTTAATATGGCAGCGCCAGTGGGAAGGTCGATCGGCAGTCGCGGCGCGACAGCCCGGAGTGCTTCCAAGCATACCGAACTGCGTAGTGGTGGCAAAAAGACGGCAAAAGCAACAATGCCAGACCGTGATACCGCAAACCATCCTTCCGGACAAGCTGCGAAACCGCGCACCCAACGGTTGTTCCTCGCCTTGTGGCCGGACCAACGCCTGCGCGACGAACTTTACGTACTGACGCCGAAAACCGTATCGGGGCGCAAGGTAGCGCGCGACAACTTGCACGCAACCCTGGTGTTTTTGGGGGCCGTGGATTCTGATACGCGGGCGTATGTTGAGCGCGTGGCTTCGAGCATCCGTACACGGCAGTTTATGCTCGTATTGGACCAGTTGGTCTTCCGGCCGAGACAACGTTTGCTGTGGGTCAGCGCATCTCACATACCTGGGCCCTTGGCAGAGCTGGTGGAATCGCTGCAACAGGGACTGGGTGCCTGCGGGCTGGCAGCGGAGGCGCGAGCGTTTAGCGCACATGCTACGCTGGCACGCAAAGTGTCGGGGGGTGTCAAGAGTGCGTCTATTGATCCGATATGCTGGAATGTAGACCGGTTTGTGCTAGTTGAGTCCTCGACTCACGCCAGCGGCGCGGTCTACACGATATTGCGAGCCTGGAAATTGTCCGGGTGATCGAGCAAGCGGGACAAACAAAGGAGCCAAGCATGTGGACAAGGTCAGCGATCGCGCTATTCGCAGGGGGTATGGCGATGACAGCTATGGCGGGTAAGGTGGAGGTGGTGAAGGTAACATTCAGCAAGCACGGCGATAGCTGGGGCGTCGAGACGACGTTGCGGCACGCAGATACCGGCTGGGAGCACTATGCCGATGCATGGCGCGTCGTCACTCGAGACGGGCGTGTGCTGGGTACGCGGACGCTGCACCATCCCCACGTCGACGAGCAGCCTTTCACCCGCGGCCTGCGCGGTGTTTCCATTCCTAAGGACGTTACTGTCGTGTTTGTCGAGGCCCACGACAAGGTGCATGGCTGGGGCCCCCAGCGCGTGCAGGTTGATCTTACGGCATCAACAGGCGGGCGCTACCGTGTTAGGCGTTAGTTGGAATTTGCGCAGCAGGCGGAATCAAGTCAAACACTCTATTGGCGGGTAGCGTTTGCTGAACAGCGGGTCGCGTATGCCCCACCATCCTCGCGCGACCGTGGCATATAGACTGCGGTAGTCCACATGGTAACCGAGGTCAGCGTCTACCAGGTGGGTAAGTGACGGCTGTTGTCCATATAATCCGCCTATAACCCGACCTCCGAGTAGTAAATGCGGCGCCGCGGTACCATGATCGGTCCCACGGCTGCCGTTCTCACCGGCTCGTCGCCCGAATTCGGAGTAGGTCAATATCAACACCCGGTCCCACGTACCGGCTTCCTGCATGGCGGCGCGAAACGCGCTTAACGCTTCGGCCAGCTCGGCCAGAAGGCGGTCTTGGCGACCACGCTGCTGTGCGTGTGTGTCGAAGCTGCCGTGCGATACTTTGATTACCGGTGCCGATACCCCGGCAGCTACCAGGCCGGCAGCAGTCTCGAGCTGCCGGGCGATTTGGGTACGCGGGAAAGGCGTTGATAATCTGGGAGCCTGGGCGAGCTTGCGGGCCAGTGCCTGCGCCGCCGTATAGAGATCCGTTTGCACCCCAGCAGGTGTGACAAAACGGTATTATCAGTCGTTGCCGTGGGGCGCTCTATGCCGCGCACCTGCCGCATGAAGTGCCGTGCATCACGTATGGCTATGTTACGCATGCGGCGTCCGTAGAGCGGACGTTCACCGTGGCCGAAGACGACCCCGTCAGCCACGAAGTTCGCGGGAGGTGGATCCTGCGCGAACGCGCGAGCAATCCAGCCCTCCTGCAACACCTCGTGACTGTCGGATCCGGTTTCCCAGATCGCAATAGAGCGAAAATGTGAGCGGTTTGGGTTCGGATAACCGACACCTAGGACGACGGCAAGCTCGCGTGCATTCCAGGCGGGCATCAGTGTCTCCAGCGCCGGGTTAAACCCCAGCTTTTCTGACAACTGCAAGACGCTGTCGCGCGCCAGCGCAAGCCGCGGGCGTAAGCGGTAATACTGGGGGTCAGCATATGGCACGAGTGTGTTGAGGCCGTCGTTGCCGCCGTTGAGCTCGACCAACACGAGCACACGATCCCGGCGCGGCGCGCGCGATGCCGCCACCGCCACTCCAGGGAAAGCCGCCATGATGGTGGCGAGTGCAGTAAGCCTGGTAAATCCGCGGCGATTCATCAGCCCGACCTCACTTGAGCTGGTACACCGGGTCGAGAACCAGGTAACCAACCAGCGTGAAAAGATTCAGAGTTGATGGGGCAGGACTCACGGGGGAGACGGGTAAGAGGACGTCCTGCAGATTCTCGGTGGTCAGGTTGGAATCGTGGTCGCTCGCCACGCCCGTAAAACCTGGCTCCATATCTGCCGCGCGCATGATCATGGGCAAAACGTTTCGGTCACGGGGGTTACTACGTTCCAGCCGCTCGCTGGCGCGCACGATGCGTCCAAGGAAACGCTGGCGCGCCAACAATGTGCTGCTTGTGATCCACGCGGCTCCACCGGGCCACCCTTTGATGTTCGGCGGATCAAGAATATCCTGACCCAAGTAGCGTCCAGCACGTGCAAGGAGGCGGGCATCGCGCACCGGAATGTTGAGCACGTGCACGGTGCCGACAATCAGGTCGACCGGTGACTTGATCAAGGTACCGCGGTTCTCGGCCGCACGGAAGCTCGGAGACATCAACAATGCTTGTAACAGCGGCTTGATCTCATAGTCAGCTGTGCGAAATATGTCCGCGAGCCGTTTGATCTCTTGCCGATTCAGATCGTCGGAAACGAACTCGCGCCAGAGTTTTTCGGTGATGTAGACTGCTACCCGGCGCCGATCGAGAACAATATCCAGGATGTCGTCGCCATCAAACTTGCCTGTTCGGCCCATGAATGTTTTGCTGCCCGGGTCGTGCCGGCGCGGGTTAAAGTGAAACTGGCCGGATCTGCGTTCGACCGTCCACCCTGTGAAGGCGCGTGCGGCCTCCTTGATGTCACGCTCACTGTAGTTACCTTCACCGAGCGTGAAGAGCTCCATAACCTCGCGCGCAAAATTTTCGTTCGGTTTTCCCTTGCGGTTGGATTGGTTGTCGAGATACAGGATCATCGCGGTGTCCTTGGACACCGCGTGGAGCAACTCGCGGAAATTTCCGAGTGCGTGGCGGCGCAACAAGAGGTTTTGGCGGTACATTAATGTTGGCCATTTCACCTTGCGCAGCGCCGAGGTGAAATGATTGTGCCAGAATAACGTCATGCGCTCGGTCAGCGGCGAGTCACTGTGGATCATTTGCTGGTACCACCAGGCCTTGAGATCGAGCCCTTGCGCATGTCGCCGCTTGCGAAACGACCGGCGCTCGTGCTCGCTCATGCCCCTGAGCTTGCGGAAGTCCGGGGGTGGATCATCGACCCATGCGGGTGCCCGGATTTGGGGCTGTGTGCGCGTGTTCTCCAAAATGCCCATGACGCCCTGCGCGTAGCCCATACCCGCGAGCTGTTCAATTTCGACGGCGGTTCCACCGAAGCCGGTACGGGCTAGCAGATAGCGGGCTTCCCCCCGTGTCATGCCCGCCGCCAGGGCGGGCAAGCAGAGCGTCGCCGCCAGAACGAATAA
>JBHHZP010000018.1:0-35767 GCA_046758085.1 Acidiferrobacterales bacterium | reverse complement strand
CTCCCAGCTAAGAATACCCGCAATGCAGCGGGGTCTTAGTTTAGATCAAGATAGGTTCGTCGGAAGACTTTACACCGTCCCCGACACGGCTTGTCAGTCTATTTCAGGTTCTTTGTAGGCCAAAACTGACTCTGGATTGGAAGACCGCTCGGGAAGCGTCGGAATACCTTACAGATTCTTTGGCAGCGCTTCAGCCGCAAATTAATTTCTGGTTACCGATCAGCAACATGTGAAAATGGTACGAGTGCTGCACGCTTTTCAACTGGGGTAATACGCCCGATCACCACCTAGGAGGAAAAGCCCCGTGAAACCACGCACGCTTATCGCAGCGGTGCTGTCTTCTCTGCTGTGGATGCCCGCTGCCCACGCCATGCCGATCTCGGGATTCTTTGCTGACGAGATTGTTTTTCTCTTCGATCCGGTTCCAGAGAGTTCTCCGAATAACGCACCTGAGACCATATTTGGGCCGCCTGATGCGACGGACATCGAACCCGATGGTGTCGCTGATTTCCACCGTGATCTGGATGGCGGTGGTGTCACTGTGCGCTTTTCTGAGACGCTAACAGCGTTCGACTACGGCATCAGCATTCCCGTTGGCACGGATCTAATCTTGACCAATGTGATCATCGGTGATCCTGCACCGCAGGTCGGGTTTGGCTATGGCACACCGACCGATGTAACCGATGTAAACGGCGATGGCATTGCCGATATCTTGCCAGGCACCGCAAGTCTGCTCCAAACCGTGTCAATCTCTAATCCGGCTTGGAGTGTTTTTAGTGCTGATATCCTGTTCTATGAATTCGACTCGAACTTTGCGGGGATCGCCGGAGATTTCTTCGTAAGCATTGATGATTCAAGCGACTTTGATCTTGACGCAGTTCATTTGGTTGCTGTCCCCGAACCCTCCACACTCATGCTCATGGGCATTGGCCTCGCCGGTCTGGGATGGATGGGGCGGCGGAGAAATAAAAACTAGTAGCAGGTTGTTTTCTGTTTTTGAGCCATGAAACTCACCCCGCCTTGTGCGGGGATTTTTTTGTCTTATGTCGAGACCGTCTATCATCATTCCGCTATGTTCGGCGTGTGCGGGACTTTTGCGGGGACCAGTAGTGCATGGTGCTGCACAGTAGTGAAAAACAAGCAACGGGCATCCCAGCGATACGTTTTTAAATCAAATAGTTAGCCTGTGCAGGCGGCACTCATAATGCCGGTGTCGGTGGTTCGAGTCCACCCGTAGCCACCAGTCCGCGCAACCAGCGATAAGCGGGACCGCCGCCTTAGCGGCCCCTGCCGGGCTGCTGCGTCTCGCCCGAGACCTGCCGCCGGTGAGCAATGCCGGACGTTCAGACCCACAGTGACGCCTCAAGACAAGCATTCGGCGTGTGCGGAGCTTCTGCCACGTCCCGGCATAGCGTCCAATACCCGCCGTGATGCACCACCCACGCCTATACCACTTTCGAACTGCGTTAGGAGAAAGGACCATGAGCCAGGTCACCGGCTACATCTGCACGTTGATGTGGCTGGACAAGTCAGGACGCCGGAAGTACCAGGACTATATGGCGCCGACGCTGGCGGCGTTGTTGTGTCGCTTACACGCGTTGAACCCGCATGACTGTCAGCTCCGAGGCCTATGGGAGCTGCGCCGCGGCGCGGATGGGAGCGAGGAGATGCGGGCAGTAGACCTGGATGAGGCGGTGGTCGACGGGTTGCGTGAATGGCTCCGGGGTCCGCGGGCTATGCCGCGTTAGCGCCGCCGCAGCCCCCGCCGGAGTTCGCAAAACCCGCTGCATTACAACAGCTTGCGTTGCAAAATCGGGATCTCCTTTACGAATTTTCTATAAGGCTTTGATTATTTAGCATTTTATGGACTGCCCTGTTGCCGTGGCCTCGCGTCAGCTTGCTCTTGCCGTGGCCCGCAGGCACGTTCATGCTGCTCCGCCCGGGAGGGCTCGCGTGGCCGATGCGCGTCATGCGACCCGTGGCCAGGCGTGGGGAAGATGACGAGGGGCGGGATTGTGACCCCATGCGTGAGCATGGCGCCCACGGGGTTTTTATTGTCGGTCGGTGCGGGGCCCGGTCCTTGGCGCAACCGGCTTGTGCGCATCGAATTGATGCCGCGCACCCGCTCTGCGCAGCTGCGTTGCTGGTATTTTCCCCTCCGCGAATGTAGATTACGCGTTCCGTTTTGACACATGATTGCGCCGATGACGCGCCGCGCGACCCTTCAGCCACAAGCATCCCACACCAAAGGCAAGCTCTATATCAAGACCTTTGGCTGCCAGATGAACGAGTATGACTCCGCCCGCATGGCGGACGTGCTTGCCGCCAGCCACCGTCTGAGCTTGACCGACGACCCCGCCGATGCCGACGTTTTGTTGCTCAATACCTGTTCCGTGCGGGACAAGCCGCAGGAGAAGGTTTACTCGCAACTCGGCCGATGGAGGGAGTTGAAGCAGCAGCGGCCCGAGATCGTGATTGGCGTAGGCGGCTGTGTCGCGAGCCAGGAAAGCCAGGCGATTATCGAGCGGGCGCCATACGTCGATCTCGTCTTCGGTCCGCAGACCTTGCAACGACTGCCGGAGATGCTCGAGCGTATCCATGCAACCAGAACACCGGCGGTCGATGTCTCCTTTCCGGAGATCGAGAAATTCGACCGTCTGCCTGAGCCGGGTATAAAGGGACCGCGTGCCTACGTCTCAATCATGGAGGGGTGCAGCCGCTATTGCACGTTCTGTATCGTGCCCTACACTCGTGGCGAGGAGTTTAGTCGTACCTTCGACGAAGTGATCGCGGAGATCGTTCACCTGGCAGAACGGGGTGTGCGCGAAGTCACGCTTCTGGGGCAGAACGTCAATGCCTATGGCGGCGTCACCCACGATGGTGGGGTGGCTGACCTGGCACTGTTGATTCGCTACGTCGCCGAGATCGACGGCATCGACCGCATTCGCTTTACCACCTCGCACCCGGCGGCATTCGACGAGCGCCTGATCGAGGTCTTTGGCCGGGTAGCGAGGCTCGCCAATCATTTGCATTTGCCGGTGCAGAGCGGCTCAGACCGGATTCTCGCCCGCATGAAGCGTGGCTACACGGCGGCGCAGTACCTGGACAAGATCCGCCGGCTACGCGCGATACGACCCGACATCAGTGTCTCGAGTGATTTCATAATCGGCTTCCCGGGCGAAACGGACGCCGATTTTGAAGCGACCATGGACCTCATAGAAGCGGTGGGTTTTGATAACTCTTTCAGTTTTATCTTTAGTCCACGACCTGGGACGCCGGCCGCGCAACTCCCCGACCCGACGCCAGCGGCCATCAAGCAAAAGCGGCTGGCGCAGCTGCAGCGCCGACTTGCCGACATGGGTGCTGCGGTCAGCCGGCGGATGGTAGGGACGGTCCAGCGGATTCTGGTCGATGGTCCGGCGCGCAAGGACCCCCGGCAACTGGCGGGACGCACGGAAAATAACAGGGTCGTGAACTTTGTCAGCCGGGATCGCGGCTTGATTGGCCGGTTTATCGATGTCGAGATCACCGAGGCCTTGCCCAATTCCCTGCGTGGCTGCCGAACTTGAACAACACCCCGATTTTCCGTCTAAACTTGAGCTTAGCAGCCGCTTTGAGACCGAGTCGCTGCGAGTCACAAGATCCCAGAAGCCTGTGTCCCAACGGGTAATCGAATTCAGCCTCACCCCTGCAGACAATGTCCGCTTGGCCAGCGTCTGCGGGCTGCACGATGAGCACCTTCGTCAGATCGAGGACTATCTGGGTGTGGAAATCGCCAACCGGGGGAACGTCTTTCGCGTATCTGGAGAGGACGAGCTTGCCGCGTCCGCCAAGCGGGTGCTTACGGAGCTCTACGAGTCCGCCACCAACGACAGCTCATTAACGCCCTCGGGTGTTCACATGATGCTGCAGCAAACGGCCAAGCAGACGCTGGCCGAGGAAGAAGGGCCGGAAACCACCCTGCAGACGCCAAAACGGGTAATCAAGCCCTGCAGCGCACGCCAGCGGCACTACATCCGCAATATTCTTACGCATGACGTGAACTTCGCCATCGGCCCGGCGGGCACCGGCAAGACTTACCTCGCGGTGGCATGTGCCGTCGATGCACTGGAAAACGACCAGGTGGAACGCATTATCCTTGTGCGCCCGGCGGTAGAGGCCGGTGAGCGGCTCGGGTTTCTGCCGGGTGATCTGGGGCAGAAGGTGGATCCCTATTTGCGCCCTCTCTACGATGCGCTCAACGAGATGCTGGGGTTCGAACGCGTTGCCCGGCTGCTGGAAAAGAACATTATCGAGCTTGCGCCACTGGCCTATATGCGTGGCCGCAGCCTGAACGAGTCTTTTATTATCCTTGACGAGGCGCAAAACACGACGGCCGAGCAAATGAAGATGTTCCTCACGCGCATCGGGTTCGGTACGACTGCAGTGATTACGGGAGACATTACCCAGATCGACCTGCCACGAACCCAGCAGTCGGGCTTAAAGCATGTAATGGAAATACTGAAAGGCGTGAAAGGTATCACATTCACCCACTTCACCGCCGAGGACGTGGTGCGTAACCCGCTGGTGCAACGAATAGTCGAGGCTTACGATATACACGAACGCGCGCGCGCGGATGATGCCTCCGAACAGGCATGAAGTTGAGGATGAATGTGCAATACGCATCGGCCGCCCCCGGTCTGCCCGACGAGGTGAGTATTACGCGTTGGGCGCGAACGGCATTGGCAGGACATGATCAGGATGAGGTCGAAATAGGGGTGCGGATCGTTGACGAGGACGAGATCACCCAGATGAATCGGCGTTTTCGCAACGAGACCGGACTGACCAACGTACTGGCCTTTCCATTCGGGAAGACCCCGGAGGTTCCATCTAGCTTGCTCGGCGATATTGTGATCTGTGCCCCGGTAGTCCGCCGTGAGGCGCGGGCGCAAAACAAGCAGATTTCGGCGCATTGGGCCCATATGGTGGTGCACGCTATAATGCATCTGCGGGGATATGACCATCGCACCGCGGGGGATGCGCATATCATGGAGAGCATAGAGACACGTGTGCTCGAACAATTAGGCTTTCCGGACCCGTATACCCCGAGATGACCCCCCACCGGTAATCCTGATGAACACGGACGACGATAACCCTAGTAACAGTACCAACGGTGCGCCCCAGCGCGCCCGATCCTTTCTTAATATTCTGAGCCAGGTCCTGCTGAGGGAGCCGAACTCGCGGCGGGAGCTCATCGAGTTGTTACGCGATGCACAGTCTCGCGATCTGTTGGACCGTGATGCGCTTGATATGATCGAGGGTGTGTTTCAGGTCTCGGAGATGCAGGTCCGGGACATCATGGTTCCGCGTGCACAGATGGACGTGGTGGACAAGAACAGCCCGCCCGAGTCCTACCTGCCGATGGTAATCGAGACCGCGCACTCCCGCTTCCCGATGATCGACGGGGACAAGGACAAGGTAGTGGGCATTTTGCTGGCAAAGGATCTGTTACGTTACTTCTACCAGAAGTCGCAAGGTGACCTGTCGCACTTTGACATCGACGATATATTGCGTCCGGCCGTGTACATACCGGAAAGCAAGCGGCTAAACGTGTTACTGCGTGACTTTCGCGATAACCGCAATCATATGGCGATTGTGGTAGACGAGTACGGCGGTGTGTCCGGGCTCGTGACTATCGAGGACGTGCTCGAGCAAATTGTGGGAGAGATCGCCGACGAGCACGATATCGACGCCGAAGATGTCATCATCATGCCGCACCGGGGCGGTGAGTCGATCGTCAAGGCACTTACTCCGATCGAAGATTTCAATGCCCACTTCGGGACCGATTTCAGTGATGAAGAGGTCGATACCATCGGCGGACTGATCATGACCACCATCGGTCGTGTGCCTGAGCGCGGAGAGAAGATAGAGATCGGCAACCTGCGATTCGAGATGCTGCGTGCCGACAGCCGCCGAATCCATTTACTTAAAGTCACACCTGTTGCGAAAGCTGTCCGCCAAGTCTCTAAATAGTTCCCCGGGGATCATTGCCCGCGGGAAGCTGGCGCCACGGCTCGAGCGGGTCGGACCGCGCGGTATCGACGGGTTCGTCCTGCTCAGTGGCGCCGCCACCACGCTGGCATTCGCGCCGTTCAACCTGTTCCCGTTTGGCATAGTCATGCCGGCCGTGCTGTTTGCTAGCTGGCCGCACAGCACCCCGGCTCGCGCCGCCTGGCGTGGGTTCCTGTTCGGGCTCGGCATGTTCGGCGTTGGCATATCGTGGGTCTACGTGAGCTTGCATAATTTCGGCAACATGCCGGTGCTGCTGGCGGCGCTGACAGTGTTGTTGTTGACAATGGCGCTGGCGGCCTTTCCGGCAATGACGGGCTACCTGCAAGCGCGCCTGTTTGGTTTCGCGGGCGCGACGCCAATGATCGTGGCCGTGCCGGCGCTGTGGGTGTTATTTGAATGGGCCCGCAGCTGGGTCCTCACGGGCTTTCCGTGGCTGAATATCGGTTATAGCCAGGTGCCTGGGCCGCTGGGCGGATTTGCGCCCTGGCTCGGGGTGTATGGCGTCACCTGGGTGAGCATCCTGAGCGCCACTCTGATCGTGCAAGCGCTGCGCGACCGGCGCTCTGCCTGGCGGCTTTGTGTTCCGGCATTTCTGGCGCTGTGGATCGCCGGCTGGTTTGCCGGCAGTGTCGAATGGGTACGCACGGTCGATACTCCCGTGCGCGTGGCGCTGGTGCAGGGCAATGTGCCATTGCAAATCAAATGGCGACCGCGCCACCGACAGGCGATATTGGAACGCTACTTCAATCTCAGTGCCAAGGCACCGGATGCCGAGCTGGTGATCTGGCCCGAGGCGGCGATGCCGGCCTATCTTGATCAGATCGACCCGGCGTATCTGGCGCGACTGCGGCGTCAGGGCGGCAGCCGTGTGCGCGATTTTCTGATCGGTGTCGTGGAACGTGATGCAAACAGTGGCGAATTTTATAACAGCGTGGTGAGCGTCGGCGCCGAGCCCGGGACCTATCGCAAGCGCCATCTGGTGCCGCTTGGGGAGTACCTTCCGCTAAAGAGCGTATTGAGCTGGCTGCTCCGGTATATGGAAATTCCGATGTCGGACTTCAGTGCCGGCGCGCCCGATCAAGCGCCGATGCAGGCAGCCGGGCAGCGGATCGCCGTGAGCATTTGCTATGAAGATGCGTTCGGCCAGGAGATCATCCGTTCGTTGCCGCGCGCCACATTGCTGGTTAACGTGAGCGAAGACTCGTGGTTCGGGGACTCGCTGGCGCCGCACCAGCGGCTGCAAATGGCGCGAATGCGGGCGATGGAAACGGGCCGGCCCGTGTTGCGGGCGTCCAATAACGGACTTTCAGCCGTCATCGATCCGCGCGGGAATGTCCTCGCCCTTGCACCGCAGTTTGTGCAGACGGTGCTCACGGCGGACGTGCAGCCGATGCAAGGTGCAACGCCGTACGTGCGATTCGGAAACTGGCTGATTGTACCGATCATGCTCGGGCTGGTCGTCGTCGCATGGGTTCGTGAGCGTGCATCCCGCGCAACGAGACGGGCCGGCTGAACGCGCCTTATCGAGGCGGTCAACGGAAGCTCTGTTGCCTGGGCAACCGGCCTATGGCAGGCTTAAGCGCTGCTTGTTGCAGTTGTCATAATTGATTCCTATGGATCCACGATACTATCCCGAGCAGGTCGAGCGGGCCGCCCAGGGCTACTGGGAAGAGCACCAAAGCTTCGAGGCGATCGAGGATGCCGGGCGGGAGAAATTCTATTGCCTGTCTATGTTTCCTTATCCCTCGGGGCGGCTGCACATGGGCCATGTGCGAAACTACACTATTGGCGACGTGATCGCGCGTTATCAACGTATGCAGGGCAAGAACGTGCTGCAGCCGATGGGGTGGGACGCCTTCGGCCTACCGGCGGAGAACGCCGCGATCGAGAACAAGGTACCGCCCGCACGCTGGACCTACGGGAACATCGACTACATGCGGGTGCAGCTCAAGCGGCTGGGTTTCGGCTACGATTGGGACCGCGAGCTTGCCACGTGTAAACCCGAGTATTATCGCTGGGAGCAATGGTTGTTTACCCGTCTGTTCAAGAAGGGGCTCGTTTACAAGAAGACCGCTGTAGTTAATTGGTGCACCAGCTGCCAGACTGTGCTGGCGAATGAGCAGGTGGTCAACGGCCGTTGCTGGCGCTGTGAAGGTGTGGTGGAACGCAATGAGATTCCGCAATGGTTCATGAAGATCTCCGAGTATGCGGACGAGCTCCTCGCGCAGCTCGATCACCTCGAGGGATGGCCCGAGCGCGTAGTGACGATGCAACGCAACTGGATTGGGCGTTCCGAAGGCGTGGAGATCGTGTTTGCGGTGGAAGGTCGCGATGATCCCCTGAAGGTATTCACCACGCGACCCGACACCCTTGTGGGCGCCACTTACATGGCGGTGGCACCGGAACATCCGTTGGCAGTGGCGGCCGCAGAACAAGATCCGGCGGTCGCGAAGTTCATCGAGCACTGCCGTAACATCGCCGTTTCCGAGGCGGTGCTGGAAACCATGGAAAAGGTCGGGATCGCGACCGCATGGCAGGCCGTGCACCCCATTACGGGCGACAAGCTTCCTATCTGGATCGCCAACTTCGTGCTCATGGCCTACGGCGAGGGCGCGATTATGGCCGTGCCGGCACACGACCATCGGGATCACGAGTTTGCCAAGAAGTACGGACTGCCGATCAAGCAAGTGATTTTTCCTGCAGATGGCACGGACATCAGCATCGATGAGGCCGCCTATATCGATCCGGGCGTCGTCAAGAACTCCGGCGTTTTCGATGGGCTCACCTCGGAGCAGGCCTTTGATGCGATTGCCGACGCGCTCGAGCGTGAGCAACGTGGAGCACGCCAGGTACATTTCCGGTTGCGCGACTGGGGTGTGTCGCGCCAGCGTTACTGGGGTGCGCCCATACCGATTATCAATTGCCCGAAGTGCGGTGCGCTAGCGGTACCGGAAGACGATCTACCGGTCGTACTACCGGAAGACATCGCATTCGATGGGATAGGCTCGCCGCTTAAGAAGATGCCGGAGTTTTACCAGACTCAATGCCCGCAGTGTGGCGGGGATGCCGAGCGCGAGACCGACACGTTCGACACATTTGTCGAATCCTCTTGGTATTACGCGCGTTACTGCTCCCGGGACAACGACTTGGCGATGCTCGATGAACGTGCCGCCTATTGGTTACCGGTTGACCAGTACGTAGGCGGCATCGAGCATGCGATTTTGCACTTGTTGTATGCGCGTTTTTATCACAAGCTCATGCGAGACGAGGGGCTGGTGGATTGCGACGAGCCGTTCACCAACTTGCTTACGCAAGGGATGGTCCTGAAGAACGGAGTCAAGATGTCTAAGTCCAAGGGTAATACCGTGGACCCGCAGGCTCTGATAGGGCAGTACGGTGCGGATACGGCTCGTCTCTTCATTACGTTTGCCTCCCCACCGGAGCAGTCGCTCGAGTGGAGCGATGAGGCGGTCGCGGGCGCCAACCGTTTTCTCCGGCGGCTGTGGTCACTTGCCTACGAACATAAAAGGTCATCGCAACAAGTCAATGCGGCAAACGCGCGCTCCCCGCTCGATCTGGCGGCGATGACACCGGCGCAAGCCGAAGCCTATCGGGAAGTACATGGCTTGTTGAGACAAGCGAATTACGACTTTCAGAAGTACCAATTCAACACGGTCGTTTCAGCCGGAATGAAAATCCTGAATATCTTGTCCGCGCTCCCGACACATGTGGCGGCCGCGGGCGATCGTTCCGATTCCACGGATGTGAGTGTGAGAATCATCAACGAGGGACTGGAGATCTTGCTTAAATTACTCTCACCCATCATCCCGCATATCACGCATGTCTTGTGGTGCGAGCTCGGGTTTGCCAGCGAGTTGCTGGACGCAGGATGGCCGCAACCTGACGCGAAGGCGCTTGCGCGTGACACTATAGAGATCGTAGTGCAAGTGAACGGGAAGCTTCGCGGTCGAATATCCGTTCCGGCGGGGGCCGGTAAGGAGCGCGTTGAGCAGATTGCGCTTGCCGATGACAACGTGGCACGTCATGTCGGTGAAAAGCAGGTGAAAAAAGTCATCGTTGTGCCCAAGCGGCTGGTCAATATTGTTACTTGAGTGGCTGGTGACGAGCACCAAGAAACAACCTAGGGATATCAGAATGTCTATGCGCCGGCGCGTTTTACTCTTGCTACTCGCTACTAGTTACTCGCTACTGCTTTTAACGGGTTGTGGGTTTCATCTGCGTGGCCGCGCTCAGACTACACTACCCGAGCAGTACTCGGTCATGCGGGTGCGCCTCATTAACAGTCAGGTTTCCGGGGAGTCGCTGCGAGTAGATATGAAAAGTGCTCTCACCGCAGCAGGCGTCCAGGTCGTATCGCGCGATGATGATCGGGTGGCGAGCTTGAATCTGTACGACGAGCGCTCTGATGCCCGCGTGATTACAGTCGACGAGAATGTGCGCGTAAGCGACTTCATCTTGCGATACAGTGTGGCGTTTGATGTGACCGACCGCGAGGGCAAAGAGCTTAGAAAAAGACAAACGATCACCCTGCAAAGAGTGTTTGCCTTCGACAAGTTCGCCGTGTTGGCAAAGGAACGCGAAGCACAGGAAGTGCGGAACCAGCTACGGCAAGAAGCCGTGCAGCAGATCATACGGCGGCTGGCCGCGCGATAGCGCTGGGCTGGGGAAGAGCTGCGGCACCGTGCGAATTAACGCCAAGCAACTGACTGCTCATTTGAAGGCGAAGCTTGCCCCGCTCTACCTCGTGTGTGGTGATGAACCGCTGCTGGTCGATGAGTGCTGTGCGGCTGTTGTGGCGATTGCGCGCGAGCGCGGGTTCAGCGAACGTAGCGTACTGACGGTGGAGAGCGGATTTGATTGGGGCGAGCTCTATACATCCACCCTGTCGCTTTCTTTGTTCTCGTCCAAGCGCCTGATCGAATTGCGTATGCCCGCTGGGCGCCCCGGCGATGCGGGCACCGACGTGCTGCAGCGAATAGCGCAACAGCCGGCGCAAGACAGCCTGCTGCTGGTCAAAGCGGGAAAGCTGGACAAACGTGCCCTGGCTACTCGCTGGGTAAAGGCGCTCGAGAAGGCAGGTGTAGTGGTGACGGTTTATCCTCTGGAGGCGCGTGAATTGCCCGGTTGGGTTGCCGGCAGAATGCGCGCTCACGGCCTTACACCGGCCGCTGAGGTTCCCGAAGCCCTGGCCTACCATTATCAAGGGAACCTGCTGGGTGTTGCCCAGGAAATCCACAAGCTCGCTATGCTGCAGGCACCGGGCAGCATCAGTCTGGATGACATATGCGATAATCTCAGCGACAATGCACGATTTAACGTCTTTACCCTGGTGGATACGGCGCTGGGGGGAGACCATGTGTCCGCGGCACGCATTCTTGCCAGCTTGCGCAGCGAAGGTACCGACGCGATATTGATCCTGCGCATCCTGGCACGGGAGACGCGCATGCTGGCACAGATCGCAGCGCGGCTCGCGCAAGGCGAGCACGAAGCGGGGGTGTTCGGGGCGCACCACGTATGGCCGCGTCGCCAGCCACTGATTAGGCGCGCGACGAAACGCAGCAACGCGGACTGGTGGCTCGCCCTCTTGCGTCATGCTGCCCGCGCCGACAGGATCTTGAAGGGGCGGCTCGGCGGCGATATCTGGCAGGAGCTGCAATGCCTGGTATTGGCCATGAGTGGCTGCAAGCTGGCGACCTGCCGGACCATCGACGAGTATCGGACGAAGCGAAGGGCCGAGTAGCGAGTTACGAGTACCATGCATCCAACAAATTGTTTTCTTACCCCCAGCAACTAGCTACTTGCTACTAGCTGCTTCGATGATAGGCATCCTTGGCGGTACGTTCGATCCGATTCATTACGGGCACTTGCGACCCGCCCTGGAGGTGCTCGGGGCGCTGGGGCTGGACGAGGTCCGTTTCGTCCCAGCCGGTATGCCGCCTCATCGCACCGTGCCGAGCGCATCCAGCCAACATCGTTTTCGCATGGTGGAGCTTGCCGTGGCGAATCGCCCCGGCCTGTGCGCCGATGATCGCGAAGCGCGCATGGAAGGCCCGTCGTACACAGTGCGAACGCTCGAGTCCTTGCGCGGCGAGATAGGATCCAGAGCGTTGTGCTTGCTCATGGGCACTGACGCCTTTCGCGGTATCGAGTCTTGGTACCGCTGGGAGCGGCTCTTACAACTGGCACACATCGTGGTCATGGAGCGGCCGGGATCACAGATGTCTGGCATGCACGCCCAGCCGCCATCGTGGGCGCGCGATCATGTCTGTCAAGATAAGCGGGAGCTTTCGCGTACGGCGGCAGGGCGAATTCTGTTTCAGCATGTCGAGCCGCAGGCAATCTCCGCGTCCGCAATTCGCACGATGATCGCGCAAGCGCAATCTGTGGAAGAACTGTTGCCCGCGGAGGTGTGGCAGTACATACGTACTCACCGGCTTTACGGATACAAATACGAAGGAGCATGATGCGAACCGAATCCTTGTTACAGCTCGTTCAAGACGCTCTGGTTGACGCCAAGGGCCAGGACATACGTATGCTCGATGTTCGTAAGATTACGGATATTACCGATTACATGCTGATTGTTAACGGGACATCGAATCGTCACATTGTGTCTATGTCGGACAAGGTGATTGCGCGGGCGCGTGAGCACGGCCGTAAGCCAATTGGTGTGGAAGGTCAAGACCTGGGCGATTGGGTCTTAATCGATTTTGGTGACGTGGTGGTTCATCTGATGCGTCCACAGACGCGCGAGTTCTATAGTCTCGAAAAGCTTTGGGGTGGTGCCGAAAAGCCCGATGCTGCAGAGGTCTAGCAAGATGCCGGGAACATTTTTTTGCAGTCTGTTCGCAAGACTTTGAGCTGGAACGGGGTGGAGATTACCGGCGTACAGGGAATTCGGTCATGCTTGTGCCCGCGTACATAGTGCGTTGTAAGCAACGTGGGGGGCCAGATATGGTGCAATGCAGACATGCAAATTCATATCATCGCGATCGGTAATCGCATGCCGGCTTGGGTTGATAC
The DNA here is from genome assembly GCA_046758085.1 of Acidiferrobacterales bacterium. Taxonomy (GTDB): domain Bacteria; phylum Pseudomonadota; class Gammaproteobacteria; order Acidiferrobacterales; family SPGG2; genus VRUB01. The sequence continues at coordinate 22,675 of JBHHZP010000018.1, read as the reverse complement.
AGCCTTTGCCGAGTATGCCAAACGTATGCCCGCCCACTACCGGTTACGGCTGCACGAAGTCCCTGCGTGCAAACGCACCAAAGGTGCCGATATCGAGCGACTGCTCAAAGATGAGTGCGCGCGTATTCAGGCAGCCACGCCAAGAGGTTGCCACGTCATCGCACTGGAGCGCACCGGCAGAGAGCTGGACACGAGCGAGTTCGTGATGGCGCTACGGTCCTGGTTAGACCGGGGCCAGGACGTCGCGCTGTGGATCGGTGGGCCCGAAGGTCTGGCCGCGGCATGTGGCGCAACCAGCCACCAGCAGTGGTCGTTATCGAGATTAACACTGGCCCATTCGCTGGTACGCGTACTGGTAGCAGAGCAGCTGTACCGTGCCTGGAGTATCATCGAGGGGCACCCGTACCATCGCTAGCACGGTTGCCTGGGACTGTGTTGTCGAGCGGGAACTTAGGGTTTCATTGTGGTGTCGAAAGTCTATCTTGCCTCAGCGTCTCCGCGCCGGCAAGCGCTGCTGCGCCAGCTAGGAATTGAGTTCGAGGTCGTGGTGCCCGACATAGCGGAGCCGCGGTGCACTGGCGAGGCGGCGGAGGCTTACGTTCGACGAATCGCCGCCGAGAAGGCGCAACGGGCACTCGCTTTGATCCAGGAACGCGGGCTTGAACGATGGCCGATCGTTGCCGCCGACACCTGTGTAGTGCTTGACGGCGAGATTCTTGGAAAGCCGTGCAACCGCGCTGATGGAGAGGACATGCTTCGCCGCTTGTCCGGGCGTATTCACGAGGTATTGACGGCGGTTGCGGTTATACACGGCGCGTTTGATCGCACGGTGCTCAATGCCAGCCGCGTGGCGTTTCGCGCGCTTTCGCAGGGCGAGATCGCCCGGTATTGGCAAACGGGCGAGCCCGCCGATAAGGCGGGCGCCTACGCATTGCAGGGCAGGGCGGCGGCGTTCGTCTGTGCCATCGAGGGTAGTTATTCTGGTATCGTGGGCTTGCCGTTGTATGAGCTGGCCGGGTTGCTGAACAAGATGGGGTTCGAGGTACTGTGAGCGAAGAGATCTTGATTAACGTGACTCCGCAGGAAACGCGCGTAGCGGTCGTGGAAAATGGCGTGCTCCAGGAGCTTCACATCGAGCGCACGCGTACCCGCGGAATTGTAGGAAACATCTACAAGGGAAAGGTCGCCCGAATTTTGCCCGGAATGCAAGCTGCCTTTATCGATATCGGTCTTGATCGAGCCGCTTTCCTGCACGCTGCGGACTGCAAGCCAGGTGCCGATAACGGAAACGGTGTGGAGACCCACGCACCCATTCATGAGTTGCTGCAAGAAAACGAAGAAATCGTTACGCAAGTAGCCAAGGACCCGCTCGGGAACAAGGGTGCGCGCTTGACAATGAATCTTACGCTGCCGGCACGCTACCTGGTCTACATGCCGTTCACGAGGCATATCGGCATATCGCAGAAAATAGAGGGTGAAGACGAACGCCAACGATTGCGCCAGCTTGTCAAAGATGCGACCGAGGACGGTGCGGGAGGTGGCTACATCTTGCGAACGATGGCCGAAACCGCAAGTGAGGAAGATCTGAAGACAGACATCCGCTACTTGCGTCGAGTATGGACGGCTGTGCAGGAGAAGATTAATACCTCCCCCGCGTATACCCTCGTGCACGCGGATCTGCCGTTGGCGCTGCGCGCCATGCGCGACCTGGTTCGAGACAACGTGGAGAAGATACGCATCGATTCCCGCGAAACCTTCCAGAAGGCCCAGGAGTTCGCCCGCGAATTCATCCCGGAGGTTATGGACCGTGTCGAGTACTATCCGGGCGAACGGCCCATCTTCGACCTGTACGCAATTGAGGACGAGATACAAAGGGCGCTTGAGCCGAAGGTGCTTCTCAAGTCCGGAGGCTATCTTATTATCGATCAAACCGAGGCGATGACGATTATTGATGTGAATACCGGCGGGTATCTTGGACGGCGCACGCTGGAGGAGACGCTGTTTAAGACCAATCTGGAGGCTGCCCAGGCCATCGCACGCCAGCTGCGCCTGCGCAACATCGGAGGAATCATCATTGTCGATTTTATTGACATGGAAGACGCAGAGCACAGGCGCCAGGTAGTGCGCGCGCTGGAAAAGGCCCTGTCCCGTGACCGCACGAAAGTCTACATCGCTGAGATGTCAGCGCTTGGCCTTGTTGAGATTACGCGCAAACGCACCCGCGAGAGCCTGGAGCACCTTCTGTGCGAGCCTTGCACCGTTTGTGGTGGTCGCGGCATGTTACGGACACCGCAGACGGTATGCTACGAAGTATTTCGCGAGATCCTGCGCGAAGCAAGACAGTTTGACACGGACGAGTACCTGGTTTTGGGCTCACAGGTCGTTATCGATATGCTGCTCGATGAGGAGGCCGACAGCCTCGCCAAGCTTCAGGCATTTATCGGCAAGCCGATTCAACTTCAGGTGGAACCGCTTTACCATCAAGAGCAGTTCGATATTGTATTGACGTAACTCGCATTCGTGTGTCCGTGTACGGACAGCGACAGACAGCTGCAACCGCCCTGGAGATATTTCGATGTTTGTGGTGTTGCTACCAGCCGAATTCGGGTCAAGCAAGCATGCGATGAGCACAAGCTATGCATAAAAATCTGCTCCGGCATGCACTGAATCGCAACGCCATTCCCGCAGGTCTTGCCTGGTCCCTGTCTTCCGGCGATAAAGGGAGACGCAACGAACAGCCTGAGCCGGTGGCGCGCGCGCCGCGGTAGATAAGATGCGGCGAGTTCATCGCTTTGCGTTTCACGTAGGCCGGGTGACACTGCACGTCGGTCGCTGGACGTGGTATGTCAGTGCCGGCCTGCTCGCCGTCGTGGTACTGGTGTTCGTAGTCGCTCGCATCGGTCTGCCTGCGCTTGCGGAGAAAAAAATCGAAATTGAAAACTTTATCAGCGAGCAGTCCGATTATCCCGTTCGTGTCGGAGCGCTGGACACCTACTGGGAAGGGTTGCGTCCCGGACTTCGAATCAAGGGGCTGGAAGTGTTCTCCTCGGGCGACATGAGCCGAGCGATCAAGTTTCACGAAGTTCGTGTCAGCGTGGCGCTGCTGCCGTTGACCTGGGGAGAAATTCGGATCAATAGCCTGGTGGTGGTCAATCCGAAGTTGGCCATAGAGCGACTTGCCGACGGGCGGTTGCAGCTTACCGGCTTTGAGCCGATGGCGACGCCACGCAAGGGCGGAGGCGGGAAGTTACTCTCATGGTTGTTGCGTCAGCGAGAGTTGATCGTCGAGAACGGCGAGCTGCAATGGTTCGATCACAAGAGCGATGAGCAGGCGCTGTACCTTTCAAATATTAACTTGAACTTACATAGCGCTGGCGACAGTCATCAGCTTGGTGTTACTGCGCGATTTCCGCCGGAATTGTGTGACCAGTGCTCACTCGTTATCGACATTGTGGGTAATCCGCTGGTACCCGAGGAGTTGAGCGGAACCGTTTTCTTGAAGGCAATGGACATGAATCTGGGCCGCCTCCCGAAGATTGTCCGCGATGCATTGCCCGCGACGCTCGCGGGCGAATTTGATCTGCAACTGTGGAGCGCGTGGCGCGACGGGAAACTGCAATCAGCCCGGGGTGATGTTGAGGTTTCTCAGTTACGGCTGCCGTTGAAAAAATTCGGAACCGCGATCGCCTTCCGGGAAGCGCGCACGCGGTTGAACTGGAAGAAGCGAGGAAAATACTGGGAGCTGAGCCTAAAGGATTTGTGGCTGGGGCTAAGCGGCCCTGCATGGTCCGCCGGCCGGGCGCGGGTCGCACATGGGCCGGGCGGTAGCACCGCCCACGTCAGTCGTATAAATATCGACGACGTAGCGGCGTTTGTTGCGGGAATCAGCGGCAAGCGTAAATTTGCGCAAAACCTGAAATCGATTCGACCGGGCGGCGAGCTGCATGATATCGAGTTGACAGTCGATGACAAAGGGAGAAACCTCAACGACTATAGTGTCACAGCCCGGCTAAAGGGTTTCCGCAGCAAACCTTTGCGCAAGATACCAGGCGTGCGCGGCTTGAGTGGGAAGCTATCCGCTCGTGGCCGGCGTGGCACTTTCCTGCTCGATGCCAAGGATATGATTGTGACCGCGCCGCACAATTTTCGCGCCCCGATCAGCACCAACACCGTGTTCGCGCGCCTCGCATGGGAAATCAAGTCCGATCACGTAGAGATCATCGGTAAGGATCTACGCGTCAGCGCGGAGGACGGAAACGGCACCGGCACGCTTGAGCTACGCGTTCCCTTTGACAGAACGTTGAAGCCGGATGTCAATGTACAGGTCGAGTTCAGCGACGGCAATGGTGCCCATGCGAGCCGTTATTACCCAATCAATTTATTGAAGGAGGAAATGATTGCCTGGCTCGACTCCTCAATCGTCGCGGGCCGTATTGTTAAAGGCAGCCTTGTGTATCAAGGGAATGTTGCGGATTTTCCGTTTCGTGAGGGCAATGGCAGGTTTGAGGTGCAGATGGACGTGCGCGACGGCGTGTTTAACTACTTGCCGGGTTGGACGCCCATTACCGATGCCGAGGTACACGTGCAATTCAAAGGCAGCCAGATGCGGATTACCCATCATCGCGGCAGGTTGGAGAGGCTAGATCTCGGGGAGATCACAGTAACGGCTGAAGACTTGCGCAAGAATGGCAACCCGATCATTAAAGTTGCGGCAACGGCGTCGGGTCCCGTAGCCGAGGCGATGCGGATCCTGCGTGAGAGCCCCGTTACCGAACGTGGGGGTAGTTGGCGCTCTTATCTTGGTCTCGGTTTCGGGATAGGCGGACAAGGTACCATCAATCTGCGTTTAAGCATTCCGGCGCGCAATGCGTCGGCGTTCGAAATGGATGGCGAGTATGTTGTCGAAGACGGAACGCTGGCATTCCGCGTCCCCCGTATACGTGCGGACCGCATTAACGGTCGTGTCGGATTCGATCTGGCAGGACCCACGCAGGGCGAGCTGAAAGGACGCATTCTCGGGGGAGCCGCCACAGTGCAGGTTATCGGTCAAGACGAGGGTGAGCGGAATGAAACGGTCCTGTCGGGCCGCGGTCGCTTCACCGAGGCCGGACTCGCCGAGGTGTTTCAGTGGCGACTCAGTCGCTACCTGCAGGGATCCGCCGCGTGGACCGGCACCATGCGGCTGCGGCCCGCCTACGATATATTGCAACTCGACGCCGATCTGAGCGACATGCAAAGTACATTACCGGCACCCCTGAACAAACCCAAGGGCCAATCACAAAAGCTCACCCTGGTATCTGAGCGCGTTGGGCGCGGCAAGCGACGCGTCGATGTCAGCGTAGGCGAGGTCATCGACGCTCGCTTCGAGTTCAGCGAGCAAGAGCAGGGGTGGGATTTTACGCGGGGCACGATCGGATTGGGCGTCAGCGCGCTGAAACTGCCCGCGGGTCCGGGGCTTACGGTGTTCGCGCGGGCTGACCATGTGGACGCCGATCCCTGGTTCCAGGTATTTGAGCATAGAGACGGGCCACCATTTCCGGATTTTCTCAGGCGTTTGCGCGGGGACTTCCAGTCCGTCTTCCTGTTCAATCGCAGGCTTGGGCCGCTGCGTGTCGACATCGATAAGAAGCGGGACGCCTGGGGCGGGCGGATTGTGGGCGACTCCGTTGACGGTCGTATTGGAATTACCGAGACCGCGGCGAGGGATTTGCGGCTGGACTTCGATCTCGAACGCCTGGTGGTACCCGAGAAAATACCGGACGCGCCGAAAATTACGGGAGACCCGCACGCGTTACCGCTGCTCGCGCTCAAGGCCAGGTCGTTCCGATACAAGGATAAAGAGATTGGGGCGCTCGACTTCTGGGCCGTACCGATCGACCAGGGTTGGCGGGTGGTGCGGGCGAATTTGACACGACCGGGTACCGAGCTCTCGCTGAGCGGGAACTGGACACGCGCCGGTGAGGAGCAACGCAGCGAGCTGCGCCTGCGCCTGCGCAGTTCGAACCTGGGGGAGACACTACAGGAGCTGGGTTACCCGCAGCAGATCGAGAATGGCCAGATTGACCTGTCCGCCAGCCTGGCGTGGCAAGGCACGCCGCTGGACCCGGCGATGGCAACGCTGGACGGCGATATTCAACTCTCGGCGAAAAACGGCCGCTTTCTCCAAATAACCTCGGGTGCCAGCCGGTTCATCGAGTTCCTCGATATTGCCTCGATCGGAAAATGGGGCAAGGGGATTCCTTTTAAAACCACAGGCGGTGATATCACGATCGAAAACGGCAATGCCTACACTCAGAATCTTTACTTCAAGCATTCGACCTATCAGATTTTCTTCAATGGCCGTGTGGGTATTGCCGCGGAGGATTTCGACCTGGCCGTACAGGTAGTTCCGAAGCTTGGCACCAATCTCCTGCTCTGGGGAACGCTGCCCATCGTGGGTGTCACGTTGTTAGCGCTCGAGAAGGCATTGGATAAGCCGCTTGCCGGGAAAACGGGCATCACCTATACGATCAAGGGGCCGTGGAAGGAGCCGACGATCGGCACGCTTGGCCGAAAAGAGCTTGACCACGAGCTTGAAGAGCTGGGTAGAGGCGGGAACTGAAGCGCATGTATGAGCGAACGCTTCAATGGTATTCTTGAGTAAGTGATGCCACGCGTGGTGATCTTGTGTCTTTTGCTTGTGCCGTTTCCGTTGGCCGCGGAGAGTGTAACCATTGCGGCCGACCAATGGGCCAGGCCTCGCAACGGCGAAATGATCACGGGATTGGGACAATTGCGCAAGGTCATCGAAGCATTCGACGCGCAGCCGGACCGACAGATCGTCATTCACTATGCGAGCGGAGAGAACGGCACGCTGTGGGCGGAGGAGTTGCGCTCGTGGTTAGTATCATTAGGCATTCCTTCCAGTCGCATCACGCTTGCGGCTGGTCTTGGAAAAAACGACGTTATCATAGTGGAAACAACGCCCTAGCACCGATAGCCATGACAAAGATCGCTGCCGTACAAATGATATCCGGTCTGGATGTCGCAGCTAATCTCACCGAAGCGGCGCAGCTGATTGGCGAGGCGGTTGCCGCCGGCGCGGAGCTGGTGATGCTGCCGGAGAACTTTGCGATTATGCCGCAGCAGGAAAGTGAGCGCATCGCCGCGAAGGAACAGGACGGGAACGGCCCGATTCAGGATTTTTTGTCGAATCAAGCGAGACGGCATCACGTCTGGCTCGTCGGGGGCACTATCCCGCTCGAGTCCAGCCAGACCGACCGCGTGCGTTCTGCGTGCCTGGTCATGGATGCCGATGGCGAGCGCGCCGCCCGCTACGACAAGATTCACCTGTTTGACGTCAAACTTGAGAACGGTGAGGAATATCAGGAATCAGACACTGTCGAGCCGGGCGAGGAGGTGGTGGTCGTGAAGACCCCGGTGGGGATGCTCGGGCTTGCGGTGTGTTACGATCTGCGCTTTCCTGAGCTTTTCCGGCATATGCTCGACCGGGGTGCGGAGATATTCGCTGTCCCGTCCGCTTTTACGGCTCAAACCGGCAAGGCACACTGGGATATTTTGGTGCGCGCGCGGGCGATCGAAAATCTCGCCTACGTGGTCGCGCCAGACCAGGGCGGCCACCATGCGAACGGGCGCGAGACTCACGGTCACACTATGATTGTCAGTCCGTGGGGCGAGGTCCTCGGTCGTCTTGTGCGCGGTCCAGGGATTATCATGGCAGGCGTCGACCGCCGTCGCATGCAGGCGATGCGCGCGAGTTTACCCAGCATTAAGCATCGGAGATTTGGGCATGACAGGATCACTGCAAAAGGCAAGAGAGTCTCTGCTTGAACCGGCAGGAATCGGTGACAGTGAGCTCGAGCGGCTCATGGGCCGGTTGTTGTCGCATCAAATCGATTATGCGGATCTGTACTTCCAGTACCGGCGTCTCGAATCATGGGCGCTGGAAGAAGGCAAGGTCAAAACGGGAAGCCACTCAATAGAGCAAGGCGTCGGCGTACGGGCGGTAAGTCAGGAGAAGACCGGGTTTGCGTATTCCGACGAGATTGGCCTCCCGTCGTTGCTCGACGCGGCGGGCGCCGCCCGCGCGATCGCACACCAGGGCCAAAATGCCAAGGTGCCCGTCGCATGGCAGGGTGCGCAGGGCCTGGACCTCTATGCTTCCGCGGACCCGTTGGCGAGTCTTCCCGACGCATCCAAGGTGAAGCTGTTGGAAGACGTAGAAGGCGAAGCGCGACGTCAGGATCCGAGGGTGAAACAGGTGATGGCCAATCTCGCAGCGGTGCATGAGGTAATCATGGTGGCGCGCAGCGACGGGGCGCTGGTGGCCGACGTGCGCCCGCTGGTGCGGCTGAACGTGGCAGTCATTGTCGAACACAACGATCGTCGCGAGCAGGGCGTAGCGGGCGGCGGCGGGCGCTTTAGCTACCAGTATTTCTATGATAAGGACGCGGCATTGGGTTATGCACGCGAAGCGGTGCGCCAGGCGCTGGTCAATCTGGGGGCGACCGACGCGCCCGCGGGGACCATGCCCGTCGTGCTCGGACCAGGCTGGCCCGGCATACTTTTGCATGAGGCCATAGGGCACGGCCTTGAGGGTGATTTCAACCGGAAGGGCACCTCAGCGTTCGCCGGGCGCATTGGCGAACAGGTGGCCTCGCGCCAGTGTACGGTCGTGGATGACGGAACGCTGCGTGATCGCCGCGGGTCGTTAAACGTGGACGACGAAGGGACACCTACGCAGAACACGGTGCTGATCGAGAACGGTGTGTTAAAGCAATACATGCAGGATACGCTGAACGCGCGTCTGATGGGCCTGGCACCGACGGGCAACGGGCGGCGGGAGTCGTACGCGCATGTGCCAATGCCGCGGATGACCAACACCTATATGTTAGCGGGCGACTACGATCCACAGGAGATCATCGCCTCGGTAGAAAAGGGAATTTATGCAGCGAACTTCGGCGGTGGTCAGGTCGACATCACATCGGGAAAATTCGTTTTCTCGGCGAGTGAAGCTTACTTGATCGAAAAAGGAAAGATTACGCGCCCCATAAAGGGGGCGACTTTAATCGGCAATGGGCCGGATGTATTGACCCGTGTAAGCAAGGTGGGAAACGATCTTCGGTTGGACACAGGAGTGGGCACGTGCGGCAAAGAGGGGCAAAGTGTGCCCGTCGGGGTGGGTCAGCCCACCTTGGGTATCGATGGGCTCACTGTCGGCGGGACACAGAACTGAAGAATGACCATGCACCGATGCTCTAGAAGGCAAGTGATAATGCGTGCCCCCGCCCCACTTGCCCGCTGTGGACCGGCTCGAGACTGCGCAAGGCCCCGCCGCCTGACCGGTGACGGGGCTAACCGATGAGTGCACGAACGGACCTGCTTCGAGATAGCGTTGCCGGCAAGGAGGCGCTGGCAACGCTGGTGGAGAAGGTACTTGATGAGGCGCGCAGCCAAGGGGCGAGCGCAGCGGAGGCCGATGTCAGTGTTGGGCAGGGACTGTCCGTCACCGTTCGCCTCGGTGAGGTCGAAACCGTCGAGCACAATCGCGACAAGAATCTCGGGGTGACCGTTTTCTTTGGCCACAAGAGCACCTCGGCGAGTACGTCCGATTTCTCGGCCGCCGCAATCCGCGATACTGTGCGCGCGGCCTGCTCCATCGCGAAATATACGGCAGAGGATGAGTGTGCCGGATTAGCGGATCCGAAGCAGCTGGCAAAAGACCCGCCGGAGCTGGACCTGCATCATCCCTGGAACCTGAGCGCCGAGGGTGCGACAGCGATGGCGCGTGAATGCGAGGACGCCGCCAGGGGCGTCGATCGCAGGATCAAGAACTCTGAGGGCGCCACCGTTTCGAGTTATGATGGTTTAGACGTCTACGGCAACACAAACGGCTTTCTGGGCGCGGTGCCCGCCAGCCGGCATAGCCTGAGTTGCAGCGTGATCGCCCAGAACGATGCCGGAATGCAACGGGATTACTGGTACTCAGTGGCGCGGGATGCCTCCGACCTCGAGACCCCGGAGCAGGTCGGAACCACGGCGGGTCATCGCGCCTTGCGCCGGCTCGGCGCCCGACAGCTGGGGACGCGTGAGACTCCAGTGGTCTACGAAGCGCCCGTTGCATCCACACTGCTTTCGCATTTTGTGAGCGCCGTACGCGGATCCAGCCTCTATCGGCAAGCCTCGTTTCTGTTGGACCATGTTGGCAAGCAGGTATTCTGCGACTGGGTGCGCATCGCCGAGCAGCCCCATCTGCCCAAGGCCATGGGGAGCGCGCCTTTTGACAACGAGGGCGTGGCTACGCGGGAACATGATCTGGTGACAGACGGCATCCTCAAGCGTTACGTGCTCGACTCTTACTCCGCGCGCAAGCTGGGATTGCAGACGACTGGTAATGCCGGGGGTGTCCACAATCTTACGATCGAGCCGGGCGAGCGTGACCTGCCCGCACTGTTGAAGTACATGGAAACAGGTCTTCTGATTACCGAACTGATCGGTTTCGGGGTCAACATTGTAACGGGTGATTACTCGCGCGGCGCGACCGGCTTCTGGATTGAGAGGGGAGAAATCCAATACCCCGTTGAAGAGATCACCGTTGCCGGAAATCTCAAATCAATATTTACCGACATCCAGGCAGTGGGAAATGATGTCGATACCCGGGGCAATATTCGCAGTGGCTCGATACTGGTCGGCAGCATGACTGTCGCGGGGAATTAACCTGCATTTCTCACCGGGTATCGTCGCGAGGGCGCGGAGATGGCGGTGGATACAAGGCGCGCGAGCGAAAATGCGCGGAGGCGTAGCTTGCACTACGTTGAGCACATTAGCCGAGCGCAACGCCGTAGACGCGGGCAGATACGCGGTCGCAGTAGATAGCTGGTGAGAAATGCAGGTTAAGGGTACGCACGAAAAATTCCTGCCGTTCTCCGCCTACGCACTTTGTCCGCATTCGGGGCCAGGCACTGCTCCCACACACGGATCCTGACGGGTGTCGCTGAATAAAAGCGGAGTCTGTCCGCCCCGGCAAACTATAAGCTTTAGCTGAGGACCCCCGTTTTTCTCAAAAAACCGAACCGTCGTCGCGGGAGGTGTTAGAATACGCACCTTTGCCGTACCGGGCGGGTGTCGAACGACGCCTATCAGAAAAAACCCATGACAACGAGCCCCCCACAAGACCAAACGGACTCGCTGAAAGCGGTGCTGGTTGCACTCGAGCACGAAGACAGCGAAGAGCTCCGGCGGTTGCTACAGGATCTGCACCCTGCCGATGTTGGCGACCTGCTCGAGGGTATTCCACCTGAACAGCGCCACGAGGTCTGGCGCGAGGTGGACCCGAAAGTGATGGGTGAGGTCCTGCTTGAAGTGCCGGAGGCCGTGCGTGCCGACCTGTTGCAGGAAATGGATCACGCCGCGCTGATCACAGCGGTACAGGCACTCGACACAGATGATATCGCCGACCTGTTGCCCGAGCTTTCCGCCGAGGTTACCGCAGAGATCCTGTTTTTCATGGACAAGCGGGATCGGCAAAGGCTCGACGCAGTACTGTCATTTCCAGAGGACACTGCCGGCGGCTTGATGGATGTCGATGTTGTCACCGTGCGCGAAAATATTACTCTCCAGGTTGTACTTCGCTACTTACGCCTGCGCGGTGATCTGCCGGATTACATCAACGAATTGTATGTAGTAGACAAAGCGCATCGATTGGTTGGTACGCTGCAACTCACGAAAGTCCTTATATCCGATCCAAAGCTGCGGGTCAGCGAGGTAATGGACTCGAAGCCATTTAAGTTTCCCGTATTGACACCGGACGATGAAGTTGCCGACGCGTTTGAAAATTATAATCTCATCAACGCACCTGTGGTAGATGATGATGAAACTCTGCTAGGCCGCATAACCGTTGACGACGTGGTCGACGTGATTCGGGAGAAGGCCGATCATTCTGTAATGGCACCGGCAGGCCTGAGTGAAGACGTGGATATTTTTGCACCTGTCGTACGCAGTGCCCGCGATCGTGCCGTTTGGCTCGGTATCAATTTGGTTACAGCCATCATCGCTTCCTGGGTGATTGGCCTTTTCGAGAACACCATAGAAAAAGTGGTCGCGCTTGCCGTTCTCATGCCCATTGTTGCAAGCATGGGGGGCAATGCCGGCACGCAGACGGTAACGCTTGTCGTGCGTGGCCTTGCGCTTGGTACGATTACCGACGCCAATGCGCGGCGGTTGCTGATCAAGGAGCTCATGGTCGGCGCTTTGAACAGCATGCTGTGGGCCCTCATCGTTGCCGTGGTTGCGATTATGTGGTTTCACAATCTCGGTCTTGGTGTGGTCATAGCGTTGGCCATGGTCGTCAATCTGATTTTCGCTGCACTGGCCGGTGTGTTGATTCCCGTTGGTGTTCGCCGTCTCGGCATTGATCCGGCGCTCGCGAGTGGTGTTGCACTGACCACCGTTACAGACGTGGTCGGTTTTTTTGCGTTTCTGGGTTTGGCCACGCTGATCCTGCTATGAGTAGTGCGTGTCACCAGCGTGGGCGATATCGCTAAGCAAGGTATCGGGGGTGTGGCCGAGCGCGATGTCAATCCGGATGCTGGATAAGCGTTCCACGAGGAAACTCGATGTAGAATACTGTTGAGTTACCTTGTCGTGCAGCTCACACTGCTGAAAAGGCCTCTGGTCCGCTTTATTTGATTTTTTACGGGATTTGTGATTTTCTCTGAAGCGAATATGGAATCAAATGTACTGAAAATTCTGAAAAGAGCGATTGAAGATCGGCGTTGCCTTGCCGTGCGCTACCGGGGCCAGCAGGGCGTGCGTGTAATAGAACCGCACGTAGCCTATACCAACGACGCAGGCGAGTTCGTGGTTGACTGCTATCAAATACGCGGTTTCTCGGCCTCTGGCAGACAACCACCGTTCTGGAAGCGCCTGCGACTGAAGCACATCGTGGCCATTTCTGTGTTGAAACAAGCGTTCGAGCCGCGTCTGCTGGAGGGATTCAGCGCGGAGAAAGCCAGGTACAAGCGGGGACTGCTTGCGATCGTGGAAGCCGATAAGCCGTCTTTCATGTATTCGCCGCAGGCGCTCAGGGAGATGGGACCATTTCTGCCCGAGGGCATGCGCAAGTATCATTAGACTACCTGTCCGCTGGCTAAGGGCGGCCGCTGGACATTGCACTCCGGTTAAACCGTCAGTTCCGAGACGCGGCAGAGGCATCGATGCCCCGCCGCCGGATTGCTATGTTGCCCGCGTGGAGACGTAGCGCCTCGGCTGTGAGTAGGGGGGAATCATGAACGTAGAAAACCCGGAGAAGATTTTCCATGGCGCGCTGTTGAAGAACTGTTATCATACCTGGCTAAAGTAGCTCATAGCGTTCGTTCATCTCATCGACCATGTTGTGTAGCGTGCTGACGTCCCTCGTTTTCAGCGCTTTGTGGGCAAGTTTCTGTAATGCCGCAACGCTGCTGGTGCGCACGATCTTCTTGATCTGGAGCAGGGTCGACGGATGCATACTGAACTCGGTTAACCCCATTCCCAACAGCAGCCGGGTGTATCGCGAGTCGCCCGCCATTTCACCACACATGGCCACTGGAATACCGGCATGCTGTCCTGCTTTGATCGTTCCGCTGATGAGTCGCAGTACCGAGGGATGCAACGGGTCGTACAGATAATTAACGGCATCATCCAATCGATCAATGGCGAGGGTGTACTGTATTAAATCATTGGTGCCGATCGAAAGAAAATCCAGAAAGGGCGCAAAGAGGTCAGCGCAGATCGCGGCGGCCGGTACCTCGATCATTCCCCCAATTGGGGTGCGAGGATTGAATTTTATGCGCTGGACTTTAAGCTCTGCTTTTGTTTCTTCGATGAGGTCGAGTACCCGGTGCAACTCTTCCTGGCTCGAGAGCATGGGGATCATGATACGCACCTTGCCATGTGCCGAAGCTCGAAATATCGCACGCAGCTGCGGGCGAAACAGCGCCACGTCATGCAGGCATAGGCGAACGGCACGCAATCCAAGGGCCGGGTTAATAGCACGAGATGAGTTGCTACCGCCGTCGACCTGCTTGTCGGCGACGAGATCCAACGTACGAATAGTTACGGGTTTACCCGCGAGCGCCTTGACCACTCTAGTGTAAGCCCGATATTGCTCGTCTTCGCTCGGCATGCTGGCCCGGTTCATGAACAGATACTCGGTGCGATATAACCCGATCCCTGAGGCCGATACACGATTGGCGGCTCTGATGTCAGCGGGCAACTCTATGTTTGCGAGTAACCTCACTTTTCGACCATCGCGTGTGACGGAGCGCCCGCAACGCAAGCGGCCGAGCTGCTCGTGCGCGCGACGCAGGTCTTGCTTGCGCCTGCGATACTCAGCCAGGATCTTAGGGTCGCGGCCGGCAATGAGTAGACCACGATTTCCGTCGATTATCAGGCTATCGCCGTTGCGCAAGAAACGAGTAGCATTGTGCATGGCCACTACGGCAGGAATACCAAGGCTTCGCGCAAGGATGGCCGTATGCGATATTGGCCCGCCAAGTTCCGTGACGAATGCATTCACATGCTTATGCTTGAGCATGACGGCGTCCGCAGGGCTCAAGTCGCTTGCAACGAGGATGTCGCCGGCAGCCAGTTCCTCGTGTTCTTGTTCGCGAGGTGTCAGGAGATTTCGAAGTACGCGGTCGACCACCTGTTCCACATCCACGCGCCGTGCTCGCAAGTATGGGTCTTCCATACCCTCGAACATCCTGCTGAGGTCTTCGCTTTGCGTTTTGAGCGCCCATTCGGCATTGCGCCGCGCGGTACGTATGAAGTCGACAGGGGCCTCGGAAATCATAGGATCGCTCAATATAAGCAGATGGGTGTCGATGAAGCTTGCAGTTTCGGCCGGCGCACTGGCAGGGATGTGAATGCGGACCTGCTCAAGCTGCGTCCTTGCTCGTTCGATTGCTCGCGTGAAGCGCGTGACCTCCTCCTCTAGTAGCGATGCAGGAATGAAGTACTCAGGGGTGTCGAGACGCTGGCGCCGTAAGACATGGGCTTTACCTAAACTGATTCCCTGGCTCACCCCCGTCCCATGTAGCGCGAGCATTACTCGTCTTCTCCGAAGCGCTCACTTACCAGAGCGCTTAACTTCGCCATCGCCTGTTCTTCGTCTGCGCCGTCTACGTGCAGCTCCAGCACGACGTGTTGCCCCGCAGCCAGCATCATGATGCCCATAATACTCTTACCGTTTACCTGTTTACCGTCCCGTGTCAGGGTGATTTCGCTTTCGAACTCTGACGCCAGGCTGACAAATTTGGCCGCGGCGCGCGCATGAAGGCCAAGTCTGTTAAGAATCGTGATTGTCTGGCATCTCATCGGTCAATCTCGGCTGGACTTGTGGTACTGAAAGCGCAGACGATTCCACCCGCACCGCCGGCCAGCGCCTTGTCGATCAATTCTGTGAGTCGTAGCTTCCGGTAATTAAGCGCGCGGATGAGCATAGGCAGATTCACGCCGGTTATCATTTCTACTTTATCTTGCCTGAGAAACTGGCGCGCCATGTTGGTGTGTGTTGCCCCATAAATATCCGCCAACATCAACACCCCTTGGCCTTGATCGAGTTCACCCAGCCTCTGTTTGATGTTTGTTGCCAGCTGATCGGGTGAGTCCGCATTATTTGCGGCGATTGCTATGAGTAAGGGCGGCCTGTGTCCGAGCATGTGCTCCGCAGCTTCAATCAAGGCTGTACCGATGTCGCCTTGCGTGAGAAGCATTAAACCGATCATGACAGCTCTCGGTGCCTAATTTGGGTTGTTCTGCCTTGCTCTGCGAAATAATCCGCCAGCCGGTGTACCATATATACGGAGCGATGTTGTCCGCCTGTGCAACCTATCGCGATTGTCATGTAGCTTCGTTGCTCATTCTCGAAGTAAGGAAGCCAGGATTTGAGAAATGTCCGGATGTCCTCGAACATCTGATCCACCTGTGGATGCTGTTGCAGGAATCTCACCACCGGCTCGTCAAGCCCCGTATACTTGCGTAGCTCTGCTTCCCAGTACGGATTGGGCAGGCACCGAATGTCAAAAACGAAGTCGGCATCCAATGGTGTGCCATGCTTGAACCCAAAGGATTCAAACAGCAATGTCAAGCCTTCAAGCTCCTGGCTACCGGCGAAATCGTGTACCTGCTGGCGCAAGTCGTACGGTGTCGTGTGAGTCGTATCGATGCGGACTGCGGCTGCAAAGGAAATCGGCTCAAGAATGATTTTCTCCAAGCGAATGGCTTCCAGCAGCGATGTGTCGTCGTCTGTTAACGGATGCCGGCGCCGCGTTTGTTTGAATCGCTTAACCAGCATCGATTCTTCAGCTTCGAGAAAAACAATGCTGAAAGAGATTCCCAGAGATTTGAGCTGCCCCAGGCTCCCGGGGACCTCACCGAGAAAGGCGCGATTTCGCGCATCAATGCCGATGGCGACATTCTTTAGGGCATCACTGTTGGTGCTGGTAATCTGCTTAGCTACGTCGGGGAGCATCGCGGCAGGCAGGTTGTCGATGCAGTAAAAGCCCATGTCTTCCAGGGCTTGAAGCGCGATGCTCTTACCGGAGCCCGAAAGACCGCTAACGATGAAGAAACTCATCGGTCCTTCGATTTAGCGATGGTAGTTTGCTGTTTTTCCATAAACTCATTTAGCGGGTTAACACCCCACATTCGGAGAATATAAGAACGCGTTGCCGTTTCAACCAGCACCGCTAAATTTCTCCCTGGCGCGACAAATAAGAGCACCTCTGGGACCGCGACATCCAACACCCGTCGCATCATGGTTTCAGCCTGGAGGCGGTCAATCTTGCTGGGGTCGCGGTCCTTCATCCGTTCCAATCGCACGATGAGGTGAAGTTTTTTCTTATGCCTCACCGCGGTCTCGCCAAACATGGACCGTATGTCAAGGATGCCGAGGCCGCGCACCTCCAAGTACTCCGAGAACTCTTCCGGACACTGGCCTACGAGCACCTCAGGTCCGACGCGAACAAACTCGACGGCATCATCGGCGATCAGGCGGTGGTTACGACTGAGTAGCTCGAGCGCCAACTCACTTTTCCCGATCCCGCTTTCGCCTGTGATGAAGACACCCATACCCAGCACTTCCATATAGACGCCATGCAGCGTAATGCGGGGCGCTAAGGCCCGGGTGAGAAAGTGCTGCAGGTGTTCAATGATCATCGGGCCTGGAAGTGATGTGGAAAACAGCGGTAGACCGAATTGGTCCGCATACTCTCGCAGCGGCGGCGTAACCTTGTTGCCATTCGCCACGATGATCGCGGCTACCTGGTCGCAGGAGAATAGCTCATGCAACGTTCGCGAAAGGCTATCGCTGGCCAGACTCTTTAAATGCTGCAGCTCGATGTCGGCGATAACCTGGATGCGGTTGGGATGGATGAGATTTAGGTAACCCACTAGCGCCATGCCGGGAAACGGGGCGGTGGCGGATTCCAGCAGCCGATCCTTCCCTGCCTGTCCTGCTATCCAACTGAGTTCTAATGACGTGCGCTGGATGTCGAACAGATCGCTGGTGGTCAGAGCAGGGACCATGACGATCGAAGCAGGTCAGCTGGCCCTTCGGCTAGCGACATCGTTTTGATGGGTGATGAGGCGGTATATCTGTCGTGCATTTCCCGCTTTGAGAAGCTGGCTACGGAAGTTCTGGTCGCTAAACACAGCAGCGATTATGGACAACACTTGAAGGTGCTCTTCGTTTGCATTCTCCGGCACCAACAGCGCAAACACCATGTTGACCGGCTTGCCATCTGCCGCCTCGTAGTCCATATCGTGTGCGAGTGTCGCAAAAGCCCCGACTGCCCTTTTTAATCCCTTTACGCGACCGTGCGGTAGGGCAACGCCATTGCCTATGCCGGTGCTCCCGAGGCGCTCGCGTTCCACGAGCGACTGAAACGCAGTGTTCTGGTCAAGCTCAGACTCACCCACACGCAACAAGGCGCTGATTTTTTCGAGTACGCGCTTCTTACTTGTGGCAGGCATGCCGGAGGTAACCCGCTTGGGTATGAGGATGTCATGAAGCTGCATACTGTGTCTGGATCATGGTTAGGGAGTCTGCCATCATCGATTTCCTGGTCCTATTCTCCCTTAAGGTTTTTGGTGCTCCTGTTGTTTCGATGATGGTTCCTCGTAGTTTTCTCTTTGTGTTTACGTACCTGTCGGTCCAGCTTGTCAGCAAGGAAATCGATTGCCGCGTACATGCTCTCCCCTTCAGCGTTGGCATGTAACGTTGCCCCTTTCGCGTGAATGGTCGCCTCCGCTTTATGCCGGTTCTTCTCCACATGCAATACAACATTGGTCGTTGTGACATGGTCGAAATGACGCTGGATCTTTCCCATTTTTGCCGATGCATAATCGCGCAGGGGTTCGGTAATCATCATTTGTTGACCGCTGACCGTAATCTGCATCAATGATTCTCCCGATTTCAAACAATGGATTTTCTGTGGTTCGATGGCGGTATGTTCATCGATTCGCGATATTTTGCAACTGTACGTCTTGCTACATTAATACCTTGTTGTTCCAGAATCTTGGCGATCTTACTATCACTGATGGGTTTCAATGAAGGCTCATTTTCTATGAGTTTCTTGATCAGTGACCGGATAGCGGTGGCGGAACAGGTCCCGCCATCGACGGTGCCAACATGACTCGAGAAGAAATATTTCAGCTCGAATATGCCCCGCGGACTCAACATGTACTTACTGGTAGTTACCCGCGAGATGGTGGATTCATGCATGCCGACAGACTCGGCGATATCATGCAGCACGAGCGGCTTCATTGCCTCTGGTCCATGCTCAAAGAACGCACGCTGCCGGTCGACGATCGTGCGGGCGACTTTGAGCAGGGTTTCGTTACGGCTATTCAAACTCTTTATGAACCAGCGCGCCTGTTGTAACTGATCTTGCAAGTACCTGTTATCGGCACTGGTGTCGCCTCTGTGGATCAACTTTTCGTACTCGCGGTTGATACGTAAACGAGGCGCCACCTCGCTGTTCATCTCGGCTCGCCAGACACCTTTGTGCTTGCGTACGATCACATCCGGCACGATATAGTTCGTCTGGTTCGCCTGTACTCGGCCGCCGGGACGAGGGTTGAGCTGGCGTATCAGCAAAACCGCCTGTTGTAAATCCTCCTGACGGGACTTGGTCTGGCGGCGTAGCTGCGTGTAATCGCGATTTGCGAGCAAAGCAAGGCATTCTGGCGTTGCCAGCTCGCGGGCCTGCTGCAGATAAGGTGTGGCCGCGTCCATGGTGCGAAGCTGCAGTTGCAGGCATTCGCTCAAGTCACGTGCTGCCACGCCCGCGGGGTCGAAATTTTGAATCTGGTGTAATACAGCTTCTATCTCATCCAGCTCAACGTCCTGGTCTGGCGCCAGTATCTGCCGAATCTCTTCCAGCCCGCAGGCGAGGTAACCATCCTCATTGATGGAGTCTATAATCGCAAGTGCGATCGCGCGATCCAGATCGGAGAATGGCGTCATCTGCATCTGCCAGTGCAAATGATCACGAAGTGTCTGCGGAGGGCTGTTGCGCGCGTCTATGTCGGGAAGGAAATCATCGTTATTCCCCCGCGATGCAGCGGACAGCGGTACGTCAAAAGTTTCACCCCAGTCGCCATCGCCGTCGCCATCGGGTGTGTCGTCCACGTTCCCGCGATCCATCTCCATATCGGTCGGCTGAAGCGAACCGCTGTCAGGTAACGCAGCCTCAGGTGTACCGTCGGTCTCCTGCTCGGCTTCATCGCTTTTTTGTTCAGGCGCATCGTCCTCGCGCTCTTCCAGCAACGGATTAGTTTCCAGCGCCTCTTGGATCTCCTGCTGCAATTCGATGGATGATAACTGCAAGAGGCGGATCGCCTGCTGCAACTGCGGGGTAATCGTTAAATGCTGGCCCAGCTGTAGGTCAAGAGACTGCTTCATGGAATGAGACCTTGATTTCTGTTTGGCTAGCTGGGTTTTCTCGCTCGGGTCTTGTCAGACTTGATGCCGGCACTACCGACAAGTCAACCCCAGAGCTGTCCGGACTGATCTATGCCTGCGCAGCGCGGGTATTGGTCCAGCGCAAAATCGCACGTCTCCCCCGGGAGCTGAGTTGCACTGGCGTTGCTATAGACTGAAGTCTTCACCAAGATACACTTTTCTCACACTTTCATTATATAGGATATCCTGTGGAGTGCCTGCTGTCAGGACCTGCCCTTCGCTCATAATATACGCGCGATCACAGATTTTAAGGGTTTCCCTGACATTGTGGTCGGTGATGAGTACGCCGATGTGGAGTTCTTGTAAGTGCCTGATTAACTGCTGAATCTCAACGATCGAGATCGGGTCCACGCCGGCGAACGGTTCATCCAACAGCATAAAGCGCGGCTCGCTCGCCAGCGCGCGCGCGATTTCCACCCGCCGGCGCTCCCCCCCGGACAGGCTGATACCGAGTGCGTCACGCCGGTCCGCAATACGGAGATCGTTCAGCAGCTCCTCCAAGCGCGCGGCACGCTGCGTTGTGCCCATGTCTTTGCGGGTTTCCAGTATTGCCAGGATGTTGTCTTCGACTGTGAGCCTGCGAAAAACGGAGGGCTCCTGCGGCAAGTAACCAAGCCCCAGTGTCGCCCGTTTGTGCATGGGCAGCTGACTGATAGGCTCATCGTCAAGCGTTATGTTACCGCTGTCCATTGGAATCAGGCCCACGATCATATAAAAGCAGGTTGTCTTGCCGGCACCGTTAGGCCCAAGCAGGCCAACCACATCGCCGGTCGCTATGTCAATCGACACGTCATCGACAACTCGCCGCCCCTTGTATTGTTTACTGAGGTGCGTGGCCGCTAAGGTGCTCACTTCTTGTTTTTCTCTTCCTCAGGACTGCTGCGTGACCGGGTTCTGGGTGCAATAAAGATCGAGCACCGCCGCTGGTTGCTGCCGCCCTTTGCGACGAATCGTCCCGCCTTTAGATCATACTTGAGTTCGGGACAGCGTAACTCGGAACCCTCCTGCTCCAATCTGACATCACCGAACATCTCGAGCTGCTGGCTTTCGACGTAGTAGTCCACGCGGGCTGCCGTGGCATGTAGCTTTTTCTTTTTACCCACAGGAACGTGATTAATTACCACAGGTTTTCCGAACGCAGTGAAGGTCTGGATCTCGCCCTTTTCCATCCGGGTTTCGGCGAGATCGGCATCGATAGACAACGGTCCATCTATTATGGATACCTCGTCGCGATATAAGGTGACACCGGTCCGATCGTTCATTTCTATGCTGCGCGCATACACCTGTATTGGTACACCCGTATCCAATATTTTCGGTGTTTCAGCATAGACTGCCATGCTTACGGCAAACAACGCGAGCCCTCCGATTTTTTTTAAGCTTGATCGCATATCGCTGTAGGTGTGTTGGTGGTGAACAATCGTCGTGAGCGGTGTGGGACGACCGATCAGTTCAGCAGAATACGGGCTTTCGTCGCCGATATCTCGGCACCGCGGTAGGTCGGACTCTTCTCTCGCACGATCCGCACGTTTCCTGTCATGATGATCACCTTTTTGCTCTTGTCAAGCCATGCGGAATCAGCCCACGTGTGGGTAGGGGCGGGCACCGCGTCGTGCTGCACCAGGTAGGGTTTGGTCAGGCGTACGGTGTTCGTCTTCGGATAATGTTGCATAAGCTCTGCTGTGAGCGTGTGCCTGAGCTTACCCTCGGTATTCATCACCGTCACCCGGGCACTGCTCATGACGTAATCGGGGTCATTACTCTGCGTGATCGCCATGGCCGGTTTTTCGCCGCTCACGAATTGCGATAGCCACCAAGAAGCCGCAGCGGCCCCCGCCAAGAAAACGGCCAACAGGATTTTCCTCGAGCTCCAATACATAGCAATCAGACAACCCTGCCCGTTGTCACGCGCACCGCACCCATGGCGGCTGCGGTGCCCGTGCTTAAGTTACCGCTCATAAAAAGGACCTGGCCTATTGCGCCGAGAATTCCCATAATGTAACTGCAAGTCCGCGGCAACTGTCCGTCATGAATGCCGCTTTGTCCGGGCAGTACAAGAGTAGCTGGTCAGTATATATAAATGAGCCGCGATATCCTATGGATCCGGTTGTAGCGAGGCGCGCGTGTTGTCTCGCCTGGCGTGCCGACCACAGGTAGGGATCGGCTGAATGAACGTGGTGCAAACCGATATCGGAATGTCTGCTGCAATTGCGATCTCTGGTGTGAAGAAACACTTCCCGGGTGTCTTTGCGCTCAAGGGCATAACCCTGTCTATTGACCGGGGCGAGTTTTTTGGCCTGCTCGGGCCCAATGGTGCCGGAAAATCCACGCTGATCAATATTATCGCTGGCCTCACGCGTTGTGACTCCGGAAGCGTGTCGGTGCTGGGGCACGACAGCGTACGCGGTTACCGCCGGGCGCGACACTGCTTGGGGATCGTACCCCAGGAGCTGGTCTTCGATCCCTTCTTTAGCGTGCGCGAGGTGCTGCGTATCCAATCTGGCTACTTTGGTTTGGGTCGCGCGAATGACACGTGGATAGACGAGCTGATGGACACCCTGGGACTGTCTGACAAAGTAGATGCCAACATGCGTTCATTATCCGGCGGGATGAAACGTCGCGTCTTGATCGCACAGGCGTTAGTCCACAAACCCGAGGTGGTTGTCCTCG
>JBHHZP010000017.1:0-35825 GCA_046758085.1 Acidiferrobacterales bacterium | reverse complement strand
GGTGCCCTTTCTTTCGGTTCCTTTCTTTGGGCATGTAAAGAAAGGAACCCGTCGTCCGGGGGTGGGTGAGCCGGAAAAAGGCAAGCGTCCGGTGAACGCTTGGCCCGGCGAACGGGCTTGCCACGGACGGCAAGCCCAGGACTTGCAAGCGAGAGCACGGAGAGCGAAGCGCAGCAAGCCCGGTAGTACATAATCGCCGGCAGGCGACCCTACTATCCACACCCCCAGTTGGCGCAAACGGCGCCAACGCACTAATATCGCGAGTGACCGCAAAACGCCTCTCCTGCCGCCGCCCTAAAATAATGAACACCAATACATCGCACCATCACAGTCAGCAACAAGCGAGCCGGTACCTGACCGTCGCGCTGGTGTTAACACTCGCCTTTGCCGCAATCGAGGCGGCGGCCGGCTGGTGGTCGGGGTCGCTGGCACTGTTGGGCGACGCCGGGCACATGGTCACCGATGCCTTCGCGCTGGGACTGGCGGGGGTGGCGCTGTGGATTTCCCGGCGGCCGCCGAGCCGGCGCCATTCCTACGGCATGGGCCGCGCGGAAGTGGTGGCGGCATTGGTCAATGGCTTGTTCATGCTGGTCGTGGTCATCGGCATAGTGGTCGAGGCGATAGAACGTCTGCGTGCGCCGCAACCGGTGATCGGCGGTGCCGTCATGATCGTCGCGGCCATCGGCATGGCGGTCAACATAATAGTCGCTATGCTGCTGAGCCGCGGGGAGCAGACGCTGAATATTCGCGGCGCCCTGTTACATGTCTTCGGCGACCTGCTAGGCTCGATGGCGGCATTAGTCGCCGGCGCCGTGATTTATTTTACCGGTTGGACGCCGATCGATCCGATCCTATCCATCTTTATCTGCCTGTTGATCTTGCTCGCCGGTGTGCGGCTGATGCGCGATGCCTTGCACGTGATTATGGAAGGTGTGCCGGCGCACCTGGACCTGCACGATGTCGGCCAGACGATGGTCAGTGACGATGCCAGGGTGCAATCGGTGCACGATCTACATATCTGGAGTCTGTCCTCGGGTGTTGTGGCGTTGTCCGCGCACGTCGTGATTGATGACATCTCACACTGGAGTGATATTCTGCGGGGCTTGCGCCATCTGTTGCACGAGCGCTTCGGAATCGACCACGTAACCCTGCAACCAGAGACCGCAACGCATGTGTTACAGCACTGGCCTTCCGGCAGGGGGTCGTCGTAATACATAGTGGTCGCGGCCCCGCAGGGGAACCGCCGCAGCGTGAAACCGGCGCCGCACCCCCCGGGGCGACGCTCACGCCGGCTCAGCGTAATTGCTATCATCGCACCATGGATGTCACCGAAATACTCGACAGCCTGAACCCACAGCAGCGCGAGGCCGTCGCCGCGCCGCCCGGACCGCTGCTGGTGCTGGCCGGCGCCGGCAGCGGAAAGACGCGCGTGCTGACCCATCGCGTCGCGTGGCTCGTCGGCGTGGAGAGCGCCTCGCCGCAATCCGTGCTGGCGGTGACCTTTACCAACAAAGCGGCGCAAGAGATGCGCGGGCGCATCGAGCGCCTGCTGCGTTGTCCGGTCAACGGCCTGTGGATCGGCACCTTTCACGGCCTGTCGCATCGCTTGCTGCGCGCGCACTGGCGCGAGGCGGGTTTGCCCGAGAGCTTTCAGATCCTCGATAGCGAAGATCAGTATCGCCTGATTCGCCGGGTGTTGAAAAATCTCGAGCTCGACGAGGCCTACTGGCAACCACGGCGGCTGCAATGGTTTATCAACGCGCAAAAGGAAGAAGGACGCCGTGCGCGTGACCTCGGCGATGGCAATGACCCGCAGCTGCGCCAGCAGCGGCGCATCTACAAGGCCTACGAGGAGACCTGTCAGCGCGCCGGCCTGGTCGATTTCGCCGAGCTGCTGTTGCGCGTGTTCGAGTTGATGCGCGACAGTGAAACCATGCGCAGCCACTACCAGGCCCGGTTCAAGCACGTGCTGGTGGACGAGCTGCAAGACACCAACCCCATGCAGTATGCCTGGCTCAAGCTTTTCGCCGGCGGCCACAACAATCTGTTCGTCGTCGGTGACGACGATCAATCCATTTACGGCTGGCGCGGCGCACGGGTGGAGAACATGCTCCGGTTCGAGCAAGAATTTCCGGGTGCACAGGTTATTCGCCTGGAACAGAACTATCGCTCCACCGCTACTATCCTGAAGGCCGCCAATGCGGTGATCAGCTACAACGACGGGCGCCTGGGAAAGAATCTTTGGACCCGGGGCGGAAAAGGGCAGTTGTTACGCTTGTACACTGCGTTCAGCGAGATCGATGAAGCACGCTTCGTAGTCGAGCGCATCCAGGAGTGGATCCAATCCGGACATCGCGGGCAGGAGGTGGCGATACTGTACCGCTCGAACGCCCAGTCGCGCGTGTTCGAAGAGACGCTGCTGGATGCCAGGATCCCCTATCGGGTGTATGGCGGCATGAGATTTTTCGAGCGCGCCGAGATCAAGGACGCGCTCGCCTACCTGCGGTTGGTCGCGAGCCGCCACGACGACCCGTCGTTCGAACGGGTGGCCAACGTCCCTACGCGTGGCATCGGCGGCAAGTCGATGGAGGCGTTGCGCCAGCAGGCGAGGGAGCAAGACAGCTCGTTGTGGGATGCAGCGCGGCAGCTGATTGCATCCGGTCGAGCGCCGGCGCGCAGCGCCAACACATTGTCGGCGTTCCTGACATTGATCGAGGCGTTGGCTCAAGACACGAACGGATTCGAGCTTGCCGATTTGACTGATTATGTTCTGCAGCACAGCGGGCTGCTCGATCATTACAAGAAAGAGAAGGGCGAGCGCGCCGAGGCGCGCGTGGAGAATCTCGAGGAACTCGTGTCGGCGGCGCGCAACTTCCACTACGACGAGGACGATGGCATGGATGCCTTGTCGGCTTTTCTGGCCCATGCCGCATTGGAAGCGGGCGAGGGCCAGGCGCGGGCATGGGAAGACTGCGTCCAGCTCATGAGCCTGCATGCGGCCAAGGGGCTGGAGTTTCCGCTGGTATTTCTTACCGGGCTGGAGGAAGGCCTGTTTCCGCACCAGCGCTCGCTCGAGGAGCAAGGCCGCCTCGAAGAGGAACGGCGGCTGTGCTATGTCGGCATGACCCGGGCCATGCGACGGCTGTATCTGACCTATGCCGAATCACGCCGGCTGCACGGCTCCGAGCACTACGCCAACCCCTCACGCTTCCTCGGCGAGATCCCGGCCGAGCTGATCGATGAGCTGCGGGCGCAGCCGCAGTTGGCACGCCCTTGGGGGCAGGGGGCGCGCACCAACGCCGAGCGGGTCCCCGCATCGACGGCCATGCGCCTGGGGCAACGCGTGCGCCACGAGAAGTTCGGCGAGGGCGTGGTGACCAGCTGCGAGGGACGCGGCGACCACGCCCGCGTGCAGGTCAACTTCCAGGGCGCGGGGAGCAAGTGGCTGGTGCTCGCCTACGCCAAGCTGCAACAGCTATAAGGCCAGCGGCGCGCGGATAGCCGACCGCGATGCCGCGCGGGCCGGTTTGGCTCGCAAATACCCCGGCGGGGCTCTATATTTGAAATAGCAGGATGCCCAAAAAGGCCTCCGAGGCATTGCATTGTCCCACAAGTCTCGGCTTGAAACGCTGTAACTCGCCAAGACTAAAAATGCCTTAGGAATGGGCTGCACTCGGGAGACACGGATCGCCCCTTTGTTTCCGAGACCGTTGCCAGCAGGGATGCTGGCACCGAGCCTACAGGGAAGTATTCACGGCGTGTCTCGGAAACAAAGGCGCGATCCATGCATTGGTTGGTTGTCGGACAGCAGCGCGTTGCAGGCCTTTTTTGGTCATCAAAGCGAGAAACGGGATTTTTGCTTTGCCACGTCGTTCAAACACTTGCGTGATTGAAAGACGTACAGCGCATCCTTGCACCGTTCAGCAGCCCGCTGAGCACCAAAAAGACAGCCGTTTGGGGGCCGGACAGGTGGGTACTTGCCGTTACATCGCGGCGCCGCCGCGCGACACCACCCACGAAGACATGCCAACGATGAGATTCGTGTAGTGAAAACGAATGCTGGGGTAATCTCTGCCGCCTGGGCGATGTTTGCCATCGTCGTGATTACTTTTTTCGCCGAGCTCCTGACGATGGCGGCACTGATGTATTTCGGCTACGTCACTGACTCCATTGGCGTCATCCTGGCGGACGCGGCCATGCTGTCGATCTTGATCGCCCCACCCATCTACTGGCTGGTGGCAACGCCGTTACGACGCGAGTACGAGAAGCGCCTGCACGCCGAGAGCCGGGCGGCAGAGCTGGGCCAGCTGGCGATTACCGACCCCCTGACCCGGACCCGCAACCGCAGGGGGATTACCATCGGCGTGCTCGAGGCGATGGCGCACGCCGAGCGCTACCAGCACCCGTTGTCGGTCGCGATGATCGACGTCGACCATTTCAAAGAGGTCAATGACAAGTACGGGCATAAGGCGGGCGACCGGGTGCTTGAGGGCGTGGCCTCGATCCTGGTCGAGACATTGCGCATGCCCGACAAGGTTGGTCGCTACGGCGGGGAGGAGTTCCTGCTGGTTTTGCCCGAGACCGGACTGGAACAGACCACCAGGATTGTCGAGCGCATCCGCGCCGCGGTGGGTGCCGCCGAGTTCGACATCGGCAATGACAAGATCAAGCTGACAATCAGTATCGGCGCGACCCCCTTTGTCAAAGGCGAAGACCTGGAGCAGCTTTTATCACGCGCCGATCGCGCCTTATACGAAGCCAAGCGCTCCGGGCGTAATCTCGTGGTGACTACCGAAGGCGAGTAGCAGCAATCACGACGGCATCTGAGCTGATTCTCGCGGCTACCCCGCATCCAACATCGATTCAAGCACGGCGCTCCACGCCAACCCCAGGTTGGTGCGGTTGTAACCGCCACCGCCCATGGCGATGATGCGGCCATCACAGAACTCATCGGCAACGGTGCACAAACGCCTCGCAGCATAGGCATGTGCCTGCGGCGTGAATTGCATATGAGTTATGGGGTCGCCCTTGATACTGTCGGCGCCCGCCTGCAACAAGATGACCTCGGGCCTGCCGGCGCGCACGAACTCCTCCAGCTGCGGCCACACCTGGTGAAACGACTCGTCATCCGCGCCGGGCAACATGGGAATGTTGAGCTTGGTTCCCCTGGCCTTGCCCTTACCGGTCTCGTGCGCGAAGCCCGTACCCGGGTAAAGATAGCGCCCGTCTTCGTGGATGTCGGCGAAGATGAGATCGGCGTCAGCTTCGAAGGCATAGAACACGCCATCGCCGTGGTGGGCATCGATGTCGATGTAGGCAACACGCTTGATCGCGTACTCCTGGCGCAGTGTCTCGATCAACACACCGGGATCATTAAACACGCAGAAGCCCGCAGCCGAGTCCTTGCGTGCATGATGCAACCCGGCGATCGGGACAAAGATCCGCGGATGCTCGCCGGAGATGCTGTGAACCAGACTGTCCAGCCCCGAGCCGACTACACAAGACGCTGCTTCAAACATGCCCTTGACCGCAGGCGTGTCGCCGCAGTCCAGGTACCCCGTGCCCGAGCGCGAGAGCGCCTTCACCCGCTCTACGTAGGCGGGCGAGTGGAACCGCAGCAGTTCGCGCTCGCTGCACGTGGCCGGTTCGGCGATGTGCACGCGTTTATCAAGCCCTTGTCTGACCGCTTCGTGCCAGAAGGCGTCGAGCCGGTCGGGACCGAACGGGTGGCCTTCGCCGAAACCGTAACGGGCGAGGCCCTCGCCAATGTATACCTGCAGCGTCATGGCCTTGCATTATAACGGCAGCCATGGTCTTTGCGACGATGAGGCGAAATCCGCCTCGACCAGAACGCCGTGAGCTCAATAAAAAACGGGATCTCCGCCGCGATCAGTTGCTCGAACAGGGTGAGGACATACTCGCCGCGCTCGGTGGTGACGTAATAGTTGGGGTTAGTAATGCCTGACCGGATGCCGGCGAAATCGAGCAAGCACCCGAGCCGGTAGTGAGCAAGCAACCGCTGGAGCACGGCTTTGTCGATAGGGGCGAAAACCGCCATAAGTCGGGGTCAGAATCGCTTGATCACCCACAGCGGGGGCGTGATCTCCGGTTCCAGATCGCTGCGAATGAACTCGCCGTTGCCGTCGGGATCGATCAGGTAGTACGGCGGGCCTTGGGCGGGAATGACCTTGATCATGTAAAGGCGGCCACCGATACGGTACTCCACGAAAGCAACATCCTCCCTCGGGACAATGGTGATCTCCGGCTCCAGCTCCTCAGCAGTTGGCTCCAGGCCATCAGGCAACGGCTCGAGCGGGGGTGGCGGCAGCGGCTGCGTGGCATCGGCAGGGCTGTCCTCCGCTACTGGCGTTCCGGCGTGTGCCGCCGTCAGGAGGCCCAGCAGCAACAGCGGTGTCACGACTCGCATGCTGTCAATAATCTATCTATAGATTGAGCTTGATCTCCTCTTCCTCCTCGGAGTGTTCAAACCCGCTTCGTTCATAGAAACGGAAGATGGCGTCCAGAACCTCCTGTGGTTCGTCCACCACCTTGAACAGCTCCAGGTCCTCCGGGCTGATCATCCCTTGCGCGATCAGGGTCTGCTTGAACCAATCGACCAGCCCCACCCAGAAGGGCTTGTGTACCAGGATAATCGGCATGCGCACGCTCTTGCCCGTTTGAATCAGCGTTAGCGCCTCGACCAGCTCATCCAGCGTGCCGAACCCACCGGGCATTACCACGTAGGCCTTGGCGTATTTGACGAACATGACCTTGCGCGCAAAGAAATGCTGGAAACTCAGGGTGATGTCCTGAAATTCGTTGGAAATCTGCTCGTGCGGGAGGTGAATATTCAGCCCCACGCTTGGCGATTTGCCGGCAAACGCCCCCCGGTTGGCGGCTTCCATCAGGCCCGGTCCGCCGCCGCTGATAACGGTGAATCCCGAATCGGAGAGCATGCGGGCAATCTGCTCCGTCAGGGCATAATAAGGATGCCCCGGCATCGTGCGCGAGGAGCCAAAGATACTGACCGAGGGTTGGATCTGTGAAAGGCGTTCGAATCCTGCGACAAATTCCGCCATGATCTGGAAGATTTTCCAGGACTCGCGCGACATGATACGCGAAGGCGTAACGTCCTCGAGCAGCCTGGGCGTGGAATAATTTTCCATTTTCTTAACCATCCGTAAGAAAAACGATACGACTGCCGGATCTTTGTCTATGAACCAGCAAGGCAACGCCAGAAACAAGCCATTAATTCTGGTCGATGGCTCATCCTATCTGTATCGCGCGTTTCACGCCATGCCCCAGTTCACCAACTCGCGCGGTGATCACACCGGAGCCGTTTACGGCATCGTCAATATGCTGCGCAAGCTGCTCGCTGAGCACGATCCTGCCCACATCGCCGTCGTGTTCGATGCCAAGGGCGAAACCTTTCGCGACGCGATCTACGCCGACTATAAGGCCAATCGACCCCCGATGCCCGAGGAGCTGAGCGCCCAGATAAAACCGATCCATGCGATTGTGCGTGCCATGGGGTTACCGCTGCTGATGATCGAGGGTGTAGAGGCCGATGACGTTATCGCCACACTGGCCGTGCGCGCAGCCAAAGACGGCATGGATACGCTAATCTGCACCGGCGACAAGGATATGGCACAGGTAGTAGACGACCGCATCAACCTGATCGATACCATGTCTGATACTTATTATGACCGGCAAGCCGTTCTCGAAAAGTTCGGAGTGCCGCCTGAGCGCATCAACGATTACCTGGCGCTCATCGGCGACACTGTAGACAACATCCCCGGCGTTCCCAATGTGGGGCCGAAGACAGCGGCCAAGTGGTTGCAGCAGTACGGCTCGCTCGCGGGAATCACAGCGCACGCCGACGAAATAGGCGGCAAGGTCGGTGAGAATTTGCGGGCGAGCTTGAAGCAACTGCCGCTCGCGCGCGAACTCACGACCATCAAGCGCGACGTGCCCCTGGATAAAGCCCCAAAGGAGCTCACGCGCGAGCAACCCGATGAAGCCCGGTTACGCGAACTTTACACGCGAATGGAGTTCAGCACCTTGTTAGCCGAGCTGGGTGGTGCGAATCGTACGTACGGCGAAATCGGCAGCATCACCGAGGCCCGCTACGAGACCATACTCGACACCGCTGCATTGGACGCGTGGTTGGCGCGTCTGCGTGCGGCGGGATTGTTTGCCCTTGATACCGAGACCACCAGTCTCGATGCCATGCGCGCGGATCTCGTCGGTGTTTCGTTCAGCGACGAGACCGGGACCGCTGCATACGTTCCCGTGGGACACAACTATCCCGGGGCGCCCACGCAACTGGATCGGGACTATGTGCTGGGCAGGCTCAAGCCGTTGCTGGAAGAGCCGCAACGTGCGAAGGTCGGACAGAACATCAAATACGACATGATGGTGTTAGCGCGCTACGACATCGAGCTCGCTGGCATAGGCTTTGACACCATGCTCGAGTCCTACGTGCTCAACAGTACCGGCTCACGCCACGACATGGACAGTCTCGCCTTGAAGTATCTCGGTTACAAGACGCGCAAGTACGAGGACGTCGCCGGCAAAGGAAAGGGTCAAATCAACTTCAGCGAAGTGCCGATCGAGCAGGCGGCGCCTTATGCCGCCGAGGATGCCGATGTTACGCTGCGTTTGCATGATGTGCTGTGGCCGCGATTGCGAGAGGCTCCGAAGCTGGAAAAGCTGTTCAAAGAGATCGAGATGCCACTGGTTGCGGTACTCGCGGGAATGCAACAAAGGGGAGTAAGAATCGATGCGGACATGCTGCACCTTCAGAGCGATGAGCTTGCTCGACGATTGTTAGAGCTGGAGCACGACGCGCATAAACTCGCGGGCCAGCCGTTTAATCTCGAATCGCCCAAGCAGATTCAGGAGATTCTGTTCGACAAGCTGGGCCTGCCCGTGCTCAAGAAGACCCCCAAGGGAGCGCCGTCCACCGCCGAGGACGTATTACAGGAGCTCGCCCTGGATTATCCGTTGCCGAATATCATTCTGGAGTATCGTGGCCTGAGCAAGCTCAAATCTACTTACACCGACAAGCTGCCAGAGATGATCAACCCCGAGACCGGGCGGGTGCACACCTCCTATCATCAGGCGGTTGCTGCGACCGGGCGTTTGTCATCGAGCGATCCCAACTTGCAGAACATACCCGTGCGTACCGCGGAGGGCCGGCGCATTCGCCAGGCCTTTATTCCCGCTGACGGCTGCAAGATGGTGTCGGCCGATTACTCGCAGATCGAGCTGCGCATCATGGCCCACCTGTCCGGCGATGCAGGTTTGCAGCAGGCGTTCGCCCAGGGCCTGGACGTGCACCGCGCTACCGCGGCCGAGGTGTTCAATGTACCTCCGGAGCAGATCACGAGCGATATGCGGCGCAACGCCAAGGCGATCAATTTCGGTTTGATCTATGGAATGTCTGCATTCGGGCTGGCACGCCAATTGAAGATCGACCGTAATACCGCGCAACAATACGTCGATCTGTACTTCGCGCGTTATCCCGGCGTCAAGGACTTCATGGATCGAACGCGTACGCAGGCGCGCGAGCAGGGCTATGTTGAGACCGTGTTCGGTCGGCGCCTGTACGCGCAGGACATCAATGCCAGCAATCAGGCGCGTCGCCAGTACGCCGAGCGCGCTGCCATCAATGCGCCCATGCAGGGGACCGCCGCCGACCTCATCAAGCTTGCCATGCTCGCGGTGCAGCGGTGGATCCGGAGCTCAGGTGTGGACGTCAGGATGATCATGCAGGTGCACGACGAGCTCGTGTTCGAGGTCGCGCAAGCCGACGTGGCGCAGGCCTCGGATCATATCCGCCGCTGCATGAGCGAGGTGTCGACGCTTTCGGTACCGCTGGTGGTCGATATCGGTGTCGGTGACAACTGGGACGAGGCGCATTGAGCTTTTCGTTTCGCCACGCAGTGCGAAGGGGAGGACGCTGTCAGTTGGGTCGCCTAACCGGCGGTTATTCTTGAACGGGCTTGCTGCGCTCCGCTCTCCGCGCTCTCGCTTGCAAGTCCTGTGCTTGCCGTCCTTGGCAAACCCGTTCGCCGGGGTAAGCGTTCACTGGACGCTTGTCTTTTCCCGGCTCACCCACCCCCGTACGACGGATGCACTGTGTCGCCTACGGCGACAATATTAGCCGGGTCTCGTCCCGGCAGACGAGGAACTTTGGTTTCGGCCAAAGTTCCCAAAGCCATCTGCCCCTGACTCTGCGCCCGCAAACTTCGCGGGTGCCCTCGCGACGAGCTTGTCTCAGAGGGTTCGCGCAAGGCACATTCCCTGTGCCTGGCGCGAACGCGGGGGTCTGTGCCCCGCCACGTCGTGCCTGCCTTCGCCATCACTCCTCACTCGGCTTGAGTAAAGGGGCCAAAAAAAGCAACACAACTTCACCCTATTCCGGCCCGCTCTTCGTCCGCACTCGGGGCCCGGCTTGACCAAGGGGGCAAAAAACAACGTCTACTTCATCCCGCCTCGAGCCCGTAAGCTTGCCGGGCGCTCAGCTTGAGTACGGGGACTCCAAAGCAAGACAAATGCACCCTCAGGATGACCTTCGGCCACGCTGGGTCCTCGGCTTGCACGACAGGTTATAGTGCTCAGTCCTTCGTATTCCTCCCTCCTCACGCTTCACGGCTTCTTCTTTGTCCACTCGACCAGCCGACCTATCGTCAACCCTTGCACGAGGATGGAGAACACCACAACGATGTAGGTCATGGCGACGATCACGCCGCGCGCAGGCGATTGCGGCAGTGACAGCGCCAGCGCTACCGAAATCCCGCCACGCAACCCGCCCCAGGTCAGTATCTTGACCACGTGCGGGCTGAATGCCCTGACCCGGCGCAACAGGCCAATCGGGAAACCTACACTGATGAATCGCGCCAGCAGCACCATCGGTACGGCAAACAACCCGGCCAGCAAGTACTGCTGCGTGAAGGTGAGCACCAGCACCTCCAGCCCAATCAAGACAAACAGCACCGCGTTCAGAATCTCATCCACCAGTTCCCAGAACGTGTCCAGATGCTCACGCGTGGTGTCGGACATCGCCAGCACACGGCCATGATTGCCGATCAACAGGCCGGCCACCACCATGGAGATTGGACCGGATACGTGAATTGTATCGGCGAGGGCGTATCCGCCCATCACCAGTGCCAACGTTAAGAGTATCTCCACCTGGTAGTTGTTCATCTGCTTGAGCATGCGATAGGTTAGCCAGCCAATGGCGAAGCCGAACAGGGCACCGCCAACCGCCTCGAACAAGAACAGCAGGACCACCTGGCCGGCGCCGACATCGGCACTGCCTTCAGCAATCCTAAGCAGCACAATAAACACCACCACCGCGACGCCGTCGTTGAACAATGACTCACCGGATATCTTTGTCTCTAGACTCTTGGGCGCCCTTGCTGTCTTGAGGATACCGAGCACGGCGATGGGATCGGTGGGCGAGATTAGGGCACCAAACAGCAGGCAGTAAATCCAAGGCAGATACAGACCCAGCAGTCCCGCCATGAGCCAGGTCAATGTGGCCACGATCAGCGCCGAGGTAATCACACCCGTTGTTGCGAGCACGCTGATTACCCATTTTTGCTTTGCCAGGTCATCGAGGTTGATGTGTAGTGCGCCGGCAAACAGCAGGAAGCTCAACATTCCGTGCATGAGCGTCTCGTTGAAATCGACGGCGCCCAACAGCTCCTCTGCGCGTCGCTCGAGATCGAACCCGACGCTACTCAGGCCGATGAAGGCGAGCGACATGACGAGCGCAATCAGCATCAGCCCGACCGTGGTGGGGAGCTTGAGGTAGCGATAATTGATGTAACTGAACAGCGCCGCCAGCACGATC
This sequence comes from Acidiferrobacterales bacterium, assembly GCA_046758085.1. Taxonomy (GTDB): domain Bacteria; phylum Pseudomonadota; class Gammaproteobacteria; order Acidiferrobacterales; family SPGG2; genus VRUB01. The sequence continues at coordinate 23,962 of JBHHZP010000017.1, read as the reverse complement.
AACAGCGATGCAATGTTGAATAAGCTCATTTCACTGCCCGGGTATGTGATGCATGGCTCCATGAGCCTGACCGGGCGGTCCGATCGGGTGCGTGCACCATCGCCAGCCTGACGCGGGAACGCGGATCCAGCCGCGCACCGTTGCCTCTGGTGTAGCCAGCGTTAGGAAGGAGTGCGCGCGCTTGCGTGCAGCTTCGGGCCGTGCCCGTGGGCCGTGTGCGCTGCCCACAATCACTGCTGCGACGGTCGCCTTGCCAGCCGCGGCAGATCGCCGTCGAGCCCGCAGGCGTGGCGCATGATGAGGTTCTTGACAGGCGCGGCCGCGTTGGTCAGCCCGAGACCGAGGTTGCGCAGCGCGCTTAAGGCCGGCCAGGTGCTGCCGAACAAGTACCTGAATGACCCGGTCACGGCAAGCATGGCGATATTATCTGCCTTGCGCCAGCGTTCGTAGCGCCGCAGAACGTCGATGGTACCGATATCCTGCCTGCGCATGCTGGCGTCTAATATAACCTCGGCCAGCGTGGCCGCGTCCATGAAACCGAGATTGACGCCTTGTCCGGCAAGCGGGTGGACGATGTGCGCGGCATCCCCGACAAGCGCTACGCGCGCCGCCGTGTAGCGTTGTGCGTGCGACAGCGCCAGTGGGAACGCCGCGCGCGCTCCGACGGACGCAATCTCCCCGAGGCAATCACCGGACGCCGCCTGCAACTGGGCCAGAAACGCGGCATCGTCCAAGCCCAGCAATTCATCGGCGCGCGGTATATCGGCCGACCACACGATGGAGGACAAGTGCGAATCAGCGAGCGGTAGAAAGGCCAGGGGGCCCGTCGGCAGAAACCGCTGCCAGGCAATGTGCTCATGGGCGCGCTCGGTGGCGACAGTGGCGACAATACCCTTTTGGCGCAGATCGAGAGAGACGCTTTCGACACCGAGCGTGCGCCGTACCAGCGAATACGCGCCATCGGCCCCGATCAGTACACGCGCCTTGATGTGTTGCCCATCCTTTAATGCGACGCTCACCTCGCCGGGAGCAGCCCGCGAGCTGTTTGCGCGTGGCTCACCGGTGCTCATGCGCGCGCATTCCACCACGATCTCAGCGATGTCGGCCGGGCACAGGTAGTCCACGTTGGCAAACTGCTGCAGGCGTTCTCCCAATGCCGCCACGATCACGCTGTTTTCTATGATGTAGCCGAGACGCGGCTCGCCGATATCGGCGCTGTCAAAATGGATCGCCCCCACCCCACTGGCATCCCACACGCGCATCTCGCGCAGCTCCGAGATGCGCCGACGCTCGATGCCGGGCCATGCACCCACCGCCTGGAAAACCGTGCTCGAGGCCAGCGTAATTGCGCTCACGCGCAGATCATAGTCCTCCTTGGGCGGCGCGGCGCTCGGCACACGCTCGAGCATCGCGACTTTCAGGGGCGAGTCGCCGAGCGCGCAAGTCAGCAGCGATCCGACCATACCGCCGCCGACAATCACTACATCATAATTTTTGTGAATATTTGAACGCTTCTTCACGTTGCGCTATCCGGCATAGCCTTAGGAATACCGTGAATCGTGAGCCGTGACCCGCAATTAGCAAACTGAGAACACGACTCACCACTCACGAATCACGACTCACGCTATAGTGGCAGACCGCGGGCGAGACGCGGCAGGCGACGGCTCATACCGCTGGTGCGGCGGATCAAGGCGCGCTTGACCGGCGGTAGCAGATCCGCAACCACGAGCCCCAGATTACGCGCGAGCACGAGCGGAGCGAAGGAGTTGCAAAAAATTCTAATCAAGCCATGTGTGAACGCAGTCACCGCCTGGGTGTCACGGCGCCGCTGGCGCATGTAGCGCGCCAGCGGCTGTATGTCGCCGATATCTTCGCCGGCTCGGGTAGCGTCGACCAGGACCTGAGAGAGCACGGCCACGTCGCGCAGACCGAGATTGAAACCCTGCCCCGCCACCGGGTGCACCGTGTGCGCGGCGTTGCCGATTAGCACCATTCTTGCTCGCACGTGCTGTTCGACCTGGGTCAGAGACAGCGGGTAGCCCTGGCGCCGGCCGACCTCGACAAACCGGCCAAGACGATCCCCGAAACGTTCCTGCAGGTGTTGCAGGAACTGCTGATCGTCCCATCCAAGGATCGTGTCGACCTGCGAACGCTGCGCGCTCCAGACAACGGCGCAGCGATTTTCCCGCATCGGCAATACCGCGAGCGGTCCGCTGTCCGTGAAGCGCTCGTATGCGACGTGATGGTGCACCAACTCGGGCGTAACGGTCGTGGCCACGGCCGTTTGATCATAGTCCAGCACGCGCGCGCCGACCCCGGCGGCCTCGCGCACCTGCGAGTGCCCGCCGTCGGCACCGACAATCAGCCGTGCCGATACCATGCGGGACTTGCCGTCGCGCTCAACCAGAACCGTGGCCGGTTCGCGGTCGAGCGCTATGGCGTTCACCGTGGCGGGACACAACAGGCTCACGGAATCGAGCCGCCGTACCGCCTCTTGCAGCACGGCCCCGAGCACGGGCATCTCCACCACATAGCCCAGAGCCGCTATACCCGCGTCGGCGGCATCGAGCCGGGTGATGCCGAAGCGGCCGCGGTCGGAGATGTGGATACGCTTGATGGCGCAGGCGCCACGCGCCTCGAGCGCGTCCCACAGCCCCATGCCGGCGAATATGCGGCTGGACCCATAAGCCAGCGCCAGCGTGCGATCGTCGTAACTCGGCCCGGCAGCGGGCGGAAACGCCTTGGGCTCGACCACCGCCATGCGCAAGCCACTGCTCCCGAGCGCACACGCGAGACTCAGGCCAACGAGCCCGCCCCCAACAATCACAATATCGTAATCGTATTTCATTGTGATTTCTGATTCGTGATCCGTGATTGGCAACTACTTAGCCGTGACTACTTACCAGTCACTAATCACCAATTACGGATTCATCAGCGCCTCAATCTCGTCGATCTGCTTCGGTGCGTCGCGGCTGAGCACCTCATTGCCGTCACGCGTTATCAGCACATCGTCTTCGATGCGCACACCGATATTCCACCAGCGCGGATCCACGCCCTCGGTGTCTGCCGCAATGTAAATGCCCGGTTCAACGGTCATGACGATCCCCGTTTCGAGCAGACGCCAGACATCGTCTACCTTGTAGTCACCGACGTCGTGCACGTCCATACCCAGCCAGTGGCCGGTACGGTGCATGAAGAAACGTTTGTACCGTTCTTCCCTGACCAGCTCGTCCACTTCGCCCTTGAGTAGGCCGAGTTCTACCAGCCCTTCCGTCAACACGCGCACCGCGCTCTCATGCGGGTGATTCCACTGCTTGCCGGGCCTGGCCTGCTCGATCGCCGCAAGCTGCGCAGCCAGCACCACCTCGTACACCGCCCTTTGCTCACCGCTGAACTTCCCATTCACGGGGAATGTGCGGGTGATGTCAGCCGCATAGCAATCGATCTCGGCGCCGGCATCGATAAGCACGACGTCGCCGGCTTTGAGCTCGGCATTGTTTTGGGTGTAATGCAGGATACAGCTGTTCGGCCCTCCCCCAATAATCGGCGGGTACGCCGGGGCCAGGCTGCCTGCCCGTGTGAACTCATACAGCAGCTCGGCCTCGAGCTCGTACTCCAGCATGCCGGGACGGCATGCTTGCATCGCCCGCTTGTGCGCCCGCGTGGATACCTTGGCCGCCCGTTTCATCAAACGGATCTCCTCCGGGCGTTTGTACAGGCGCATCTCGTGCAGGATGTGGTTGAGGTCAACGAACTCGCCGGGTGCCTTGACGCCGGCGCGTGCCTTCGCGCGTATCTCGTTGACCCAACCCATGAGCCGGTTATCAAACTCCTGGTCGCGCCCCATGCTGTAGAAGACCTTGTCGCAGTTCTCGAGCAGGCCTGGCAGAATCTCGTCTATGTCGTCAATCGGGAACGCGTCATCGGCGCCGTAGATCTCGCGCGCCCCTTCGAGGCCTGCGCGCCGCCCGTCCCAGATTTCCTTCGCGGGATCCTTCTCGCGGCAAAACAGGAGGTACTCGCCGTGCGCACGGCCGGGTACCAGCACGGCGACCGCATCGGGCTCAGGGAACTGCGTGAGGTAATAGAAATCGCTGTCAGGACGGAAAGGAAAGTTCACGTCCCGATTGCGGCTGCGGGTCGGCGCCGTCGGCAAGATTGCCACCCCGCCGCCCATCTCCTGCATCACCTCACGCCGTCTTTTTTCGACAACCTTTATATCCATCGCGTACATTATGCCGAAGTGCTGCTACCGTCGCGACCGCGGCGCGCTTTCTTGACCGCCCTTGGGACCGTAGCGTGCTGGCATAGCCGGCACCCACGTGGCAGCGGGAAGGGATGTGGGCGTCGTCGCTGATGCCCGAGCGGTATGTGTGTGGGTCTGGCCAGTTGATGTTGGCGGACAACCGCTGCCGTCATTGTCCGTATACGGGGCCTGCGCGATGGCTGGTGCGCGTCTCGGCGATACCCGGGTGATGGCAGCCGACGGGCGGTGTTCCCATCGGGCGCACGGAACGAGAGATTATAACACCCAAAAAATGTAGAGAAACCGTTGACCCGGGTGTAACTGAGTCCTATATTCTGTTGAAAATAAAGATCATTATTGGTGTCGCACGTGGAACCTGACGAGATTAAGATGCTGGAGAGCCGGATCGATCAGCTCATCGATTTTTGCCAGCAACTGAAACACGAAAACAGCTCGCTAAGATCGGAAAACCAGGATCTGGCGGACGAGCGTGCGCGATTGGTAGAGAAGACCAAACTCGCGCGTGCGCGCATTGAAACTATGATCGGGCGGCTCAAGGCCCTGGAGCGAAGTTGAGGTGAAAAACGTTCAAGACGGTGTCACCGTGACTATCATGGGCAAGGAGTTTATGGTCGCCTGCCCCGAAGGCGAGCGCGATGCTTTGGCAGCAGCAGCAAGCTTTCTCGACCGCAAGATGCGGGAGATCCAGGACAGCGGCAAGGTGATCGGTACCGAGCGCTGCGCGATCATGGCGGCGCTGAACATCGCCAATGATCTGCTGGATCTACGCAAGCAGGGCAGCATGGCGCCGGATGTCAACCAGAAGCTGCGGTTCCTGCAAACCAAAATTGACGCCGCCCTGCGCCACGAGGCCTGAGGGTAACGGCAGATCTTTTCGTTTCGGGTAGTAAGGCGCTATCATGGAAGTGCGCCCCCTGCGGTGTCCGTGTCGTTCTATGATGTCCTTAGAACCTAATGCTCTGATATGGGGAGCCGAATCGCGATTGCTGGTGTGCATGTCCGCCTCGTAGCGGAAAGCCTGAGGCATCGCTGAGGCACCCCACTTGAACCAAACGGTTCAAGGCGAACGGGCGGGACGGCACTTGCGGAGGGCGTCTTTTTTTGTCCCCAGACGCCTTGAATGTCGACCACAAAAAGTGCAAAAGCGCAACTACGCTGCGACCTGCGCGCTCGCCGAGCGGCGCTTGCGCCTGCCGAGCAGGCGCGGGCGGCCGAAAGGCTGGCCGCACATGTCACGAGCACCTTGCTATTTCGGGTAAGCGCCAGGATCGCGTGTTATCTGGTTCAGGATGGCGAGATCGATCCCTACATCGTTGTCGACCGGATCTGGGCCATGCGCAAGATTTGCTACCTGCCGGTGCTGTCACGTGTGCGCGGCGACGCATTGTGGTTTGCCCCGGCGGCGCCCGGTACCGTGTTGGTAGCCAACCGCTTCGGTATACTCGAGCCTGCGGTCGGCAGGCGCGATCTTGTGCGCGCACAAAAGCTTGATCTTATTCTGCTGCCGCTCGTGGGGTTTGACCCTCGTGGCAATCGGCTCGGTATGGGCGCTGGATTTTACGACCGCACGCTTGCGTTCTTGCGCTATCGCAAACACTGGCGAAAACCACACCTGATCGGGCTTGCGCATGAGTTGCAACGTGTCGATCAGCTCGATACCGACCTGTGGGACATACCGTTACAGGCGATTGTGACCGATGAGCAAGTCTATGCGATGCCAAAAGAAACTAACGCATGAACTACTGGCTTTTGAAATCCGAGCCCAGTGGCTTCAGTATCGACGACCTTGCCGCGCGGCCACACCAGACCGATCATTGGGACGGCGTGCGCAACTACCAGGCGCGTAACTTCATGCGCGACCGGATGAAACGGAACGACCGGGCGCTTTTCTATCACTCCAACTGCAAGGAGCGCGGTGTTGTCGCCATCGTGGAGATCTCGCGCGAGGCCTATCCCGATACGACCGCGTTCGATCCGAAAAGCCCGTACTTTGACCCCAAGAGCGATGCGGCAAACCCGAGATGGTTCATGGTCGACGTTCGCCTCGTGCGCCGGTTGCGGCGGCTGATCAGGCTTGACGAGATCAAGCGCAACCCGGCGCTGGCGGACATGGCGCTGGTGCAGCGGGGCAATCGGCTTTCGGTGATGCCGGTGACGGCTGCGCAATGGAAGGCTATTCTAAGAATGGAAGCGCACTAGCCCTGTAGGTGTCGATGTCCTGCGGGTATTGGCGCCGGGCGACTGGTACAACAAGGCAGACCCTCGAAACCGCGCGCCAACATCTGTGCACCACCAGCATTAGCAATGAAGGGAGTCTTATGGGCAAACTTGGCAAAATTATTTCATTCGTGGCTGTAGTAACCACCATAGCGCTGGCCCCGCAGATCACGCACGCAGGCAAGCAGATGAAAGCGGGCAAAAATCCCGTCGTGCGTATCACCACCAACATGGGCACCATCGAGGTGGAGCTGTTTGCGCACAAGGCACCGGTAACGGTAGAGAACTTCCTCAAGTACGTGACCGACGGATTCTATAACGGCACCATCTTCCATCGCGTGATTCCCGGTTTCATGATTCAGGGCGGGGGTATGCAGCCGGGAATGGTGCGCAAGCCTACACACGATCCCATCACGAACGAGGCCGATAACGGACTGAGCAATGCCACCGGCACCATCGCCATGGCGCGCACGAGTGATCCGCACTCCGCCACTTCGCAGTTTTTCATCAATACCGTGGACAACACCTTCCTCGATCACAAGAACAAGTCAGGGCGCGGCTGGGGTTACACCGTCTTCGGGAAGGTCATCAAAGGGATGGATGCGGTCCGGAAGATCGAGCAAACCCCGACCGGGCGCGGGGACGTGCCACAGAAGGACATGGTGATAGAAAAAGTCGAGGTGGTGAAACCGAAATCCTAATTCCCATATTGAATAAGCCCACACCAGAAATCAAAAAGATCGCAGAGAAAACCCTAAAAAGTCCAACGCAGAGGCGTGATCCGTAATCCGTGAACCGTGAGGAAAAAAAGGACTAAGGACTGGGCACTATAACCTGTATTCCCTCCCCGGCCAGCGGAGAGAGAGAATTGGGGTGAGGTTGCTTTGCTTTTGTTGGCCCCCTTGGTCAAGCCGAGCCCCGAGTGCAGACGAAGAACGGGCTCGAAGAGGCGGGGAAGGGATTCCGCGCGTCCGCCGCAGGGACAGGGATGGCCCTTCGGCGGACCCCCTGAGGCAAGCTCTGGGGCGAGGGCAGCCGCGGTGTTTGCGGCCGCAGACCCGGGGGAGCGTTTCTTTGGGTACTTTCTTGTCGCCACAAGAAAGTACCTCGCCTTCGGGTGCGAGAACCCGATTAGAATAGCCGCCAGTTAGGCGACTCAATCGGGCTTAAGACACGGATTTGCGTCAGCCTGTCCGCTGTCAACGTAGCCTTTGGTACGGCGCTGCAGTTCAACTTAGGAACAACTTATACGCCAGATTATCGCTCTCCTCCACATAGGCATAACCCAGGCTGTCGAGAAATGCCTGGAACTGTTTCTTCTCTTGCGGTGGGACTTGCATGCCCACCAGCACCCGCCCGAAGTCCGCGCCGTGGTTGCGGTAATGGAACAAACTGATGTTCCAGGTCTGACCCATCTTGTTCAGAAAATTGCGCAGCGCGCCGGGGCGTTCCGGGAACTCGAAGCGATACAGGGTCTCGTTCATGGCATTCGGTGCGCGGCCACCGACCAGATGCCGGATGTGCAGCTTTGCCATCTCGTTGTCGATCATGTCGAGCGTTTGATAGCCGTGCTTGCGTAAGTTCGCCATCAACCGTTTTGTCTCCTTGCCGTCGCTGATCTGAATGCCGACAAAGACATGCGCGCTCTTCGTGTCGGAGTAACGGTAATTAAACTCGGTGATGCTGTGGTTGCCGATGGCGGCGCAGAATTTGCGGAAGCTGCCGGGTTGCTCGGGGATCGTGACGGCAAGTATGGCCTCGCGGCGCTCCCCGATCTCGGCGCGTTCGGCGACATGTCGCAGTCGGTCGAAGTTCACGTTCGCCCCGGAGGCGATGGCGATGAGCGGCGCGTTCTTGAGCCGATGGCGCTGCAGATAGCGCTTGAGGCCGGCAAACGCGAGCGCGCCCGCCGGTTCCAGCACCGACCGCTGGTCCTCAAAGATATCCTTGATCGCGCCGCAGATCTCGTCATTGCTGACCACGACGACATCGTCCACGAACCGTTTCGCAAGACGGAAGTTTTCCTTTCCCGGCGATCGCACGGTGACCCCGTCGGCGAATATGCCGACGTGATCAAGCCGCACGCGCCGGCCAGCCGCCAGCGAGCGCGACATGGCGTCGGCATCTTCCGGCTCCACACCGATAATCTTCACCTTCGGGCGCAGGTGTTTCACATAGACCGCAATGCCGGCAATGAGGCCACCCCCGCCCACGGGCACGAAAATCGCGTGCAACTCGCGCGGATGCTGCTTCAGGATCTCGAAGCCGATGGTGCCCTGTCCGGCAATCACATCCGGGTCGTCGTAAGGATGGATGAAGGTCAGCTTTTGGGTTCGGCACAACTCGATGGCATGCTCATAGGCCTCGTCGTAGGTGTCGCCGTGCAGCATCACCTTGCCCCCCAGGCTTTTCACGGCCTCGACCTTTATCCCAGGGGTCGTGCGTGGCATCACGATGATGGAGCGGGTCTTCAATCGTGCGCCCGCCAGCGCCACGCCCTGGGCGTGATTCCCGGCCGAGGCGGCGACCACACCCTTTTTCAGTGCCTCGCTCGGCAGCGCCGCCATCTTATTGTAGGCCCCGCGACACTTGAACGAGAAGATCGGCTGCTCGTCCTCGCGCTTCAACCACACGCGGTTGCCGAGGCGGCGCGACAGCAACGGCGCGAACTCAAGCGGCGTCTCCTCGGAAACGTCGTAGACCCCGGCCGTCAGGATCTTCCTTATGTAATCCTTGGGCATGGTCATAATCTAACAGATAATGCAAGCCAGAGTGATAGTCCGGGCCGTACGCGGGAGGCGGGATGCGCTACTTTTTTCCTCCGGCGATCGAGGGTATGCTGATCGACGCTCGCCATGATCAGCGGCGTGAACCCCTGTGAACCAGGAAGAGATGAAAAAAGCGGCCGCACTCGCGGCACTCGGTTATGTGAAATCCGGCACGGTAATCGGGGTCGGGACCGGCTCGACCGTGAATCATTTCATCGACGCACTCGCCGGGATCAAGGGCAAGATCGACGGCGCGGTGGCGAGCTCGGTGGCCACCGCGGAGCGGCTGAAGCAGCACGGCATCGTTGTGCTCGAACTCAACGAGACCGGCGATCTGCCGCTCTACGTCGACGGCGCCGATGAGGCTACGCGCCACCTGCACCTGATAAAGGGCGGCGGTGGCGCGCTCACACGAGAGAAAATCGTGGCGCAGGCGAGCGAGCGCTTCGTGTGCATCATCGACGAGACCAAGCTGGTCGACGTGCTGGGTGCCTTCCCGTTGCCGCTGGAGGTGATCCCGATGGCCCGCAGCCTGGTCGGGCGCGAGATCGTGAAGCTGGGCGGGGAACCGGCCTTGCGCCACGGCTTTACCACGGATAACGGCAACATCATCCTCGATGTCCGTAACTTGAAAATCCTCAATCCGGTCGAGATCGAGGAACGGCTCAACCAGATCCCCGGGGTCGTGACCAACGGGCTGTTCGCGCGGCGGCCGGCCGACGTTCTCATCCTCGGCGGCACCGAGGGCACGCGCAGCCTGACCTAGACCGTCCCCGTGGCTGGCGGTCGCCGGGCGTCGCACGCCCTATATTCATTAAATTTAGTAAGTGTTGACGCCTGCCGGTCGCCGATGGTCGTAGCGGGCACCGGGTTGGTCTCGACGTGCCCATGGTGTACGATTAAAAGCACTGATGAACGAAAGCGATACGTACATTCCTTGGCCTGCACGAACGTCGCAGTGTACATACCGGGGTCGCTAAGGTGAAAGCGACCGACACCGCAAATCCGGACTACTTCCACAAAGTCGTGGACTGCCAGTGGGCCTGCCCTGCCCACACCGATGTGCCGGAGTATATCCGGCTCGTCGCCCAGGGGCGCTACACCGACGCCTACATGCTGAACCGGGAGTCGAATGTCTTTCCCGCCATACTCGGGCGTGTGTGCGACCGCCCGTGCGAGCCGGCCTGCCGGCGCGGCCGCGTAGACGAAAAACCGGTCGCTATTTGCCGTCTGAAACGTGTCGCCGCCGACCTGCGTGGTGAGATCGCACACCGCCTGCCTAACATCCCCAAGAGCAAGAATGGCCGGCGCATCGCCCTGATCGGCGCGGGCTGCGCCTCGCTCACCGTTGCCAACGATCTGTTGCCGCTTGGCTACGAGCTCGTCATGTTCGAGCAGCTCCAGCAGACCGGCGGCCTTATGCGCTCCAACATTCCGGCGTTTCGCCTGCCCCCCAAGGTGCTCGACGAGGAGATCAATACCATTGTCGAGATGGGCGTGGACCTGCGTCTGGGTACACCGGTGGAAAGCTTGAAAGCACTCTTGGAGCAAGACTTCGACGCCGTGTTCGTCGGCACTGGTGCCCCCAAGGGCCGCAACCTCGAGATCCCGGGCCGTTATGATACCGATCAGATCTTTGTCGGCATCCAGTGGCTTGAGTCGGTGGCGTTCGGCCACGTCGACTCCATCGGCGAGCGCGTCATCATTATCGGTGGTGGCAACACCGCCATGGACTGCTGTCGCACGTCGCTTCGAATCGGCGGCAAAGAAGTCAAGGTAGTCGCACGCAAACCCGAAAACATGCTCAAGGCGTCCGACTGGGAGCTCGAAGACGCGATCGAGGAAAAAGTAGAAATCATCTGTAACCACGCGCCGGAGGAGTTCATTATCAAAGACGGCAAGCTCACGGGCGTGAGGTTCTCCAATGTCGAGTGGTACGAGGACGAGCACGGTAAGCTGCGGTCAAACAAGCTGGGCGAGGTGGTGTTCCCGTGCGATTCGGTCATCCTCGCGATCGGACAGGAAAATTCGTTTACCTTCATTGAGCGAGACATCGGTATCGAGTTCGACAAGTGGGACATGCCCGTGGTGAACAAGGTCACCATGCAATCGACTCGGGAAGGTGTGTTCTTCGGTGGCGATGCCGCCTTCGGACCGCTGAATATTATCTGGGCGGTCGAGCACGGCCACCAGGCATCAATCTCTATTCATAACTACTGTAATGGCGAGGACATAACTGAACGTCTGCCGGTCAGCATGAATTTGAGCACCACCAAGATGGGTATACATGAGTGGAGCTTCAGTAACGACTTTGACCCCATCACGCGCAGGCCGGTGCCGCACGTGTCGCTCAAGGAACGCTTCGAAAACTTGAACATCGAAGTGGAGCTCGGCTTCGATGCCGGGCAAGCGACTCGGGAGGTCGAGCGCTGTCTGAACTGCGACATGCAAACGGTATTCAAAGCGCCGTTATGCATCGAGTGCGACGCCTGCATCGACGTATGCCCGGTTAATTGTCTCACCATCACTGAGAACGGGCAGGAGGTCGAGCTTAGGCGCCGGCTCAACACGCCTGCGCTAAACGAGGAGCAGGAAATCTTCGTATCGGAAAGGCTGCCGGCAACCGGCAAGGTCATGGTTAAAGACGAGAACGTGTGCGTACACTGCGGGCTGTGTGCCGAACGTTGCCCCACGGGCGCCTGGGACATGCAGAAATCCACGCTACTGATTCCCTACGCAGGACAAGGTCCGTGCCCAAGAAAACGAAAGATCGCCTAAACGATTTCGCCATCAAGCTGGCTAACGTCAACGGCACCGGGTCCGCCAGCGCGAATAATCTGCTGATGAAGGCCATCTTCCGTATGGGCATCCCCGTGGTCGGCAAGAATTTCTTTCCATCCAACATACAGGGCCTTCCTACCTGGTACGAGATCCGCGTGACCAAGGACGGGTATCGCGCGCGCTCGAGCCGGGTCGACATGATGGTGGCGATGAACGCGCAGACCTACGGCCAGGATCGTGACGAGGTGAGCCCGGGCGGTTATCTGCTGTACGACTCGACCTGGCCTCGGGACGGTAAGCTTCATCGCGACGATATTACCTTGTTGGGAATCCCGCTGGCGCAGATGTGCAACGAGACCTTCGAAAACGCACGAGCCAGGGTGCTGATGAAAAACGTCGCTTATGTGGGTGCGTTGGCGGCGCTGCTCGATATCAACATGGAGGTGATACGCGGTTTACTACAAAAGATGTTTGCGACCAAGGAGCAGCTGATGGCAGCGAACATGCAGGCGATTCAGCTCGGCTATGACTACGCCAGTGAGCATTTCGACTGTCCACTGCCCATACGAGTCGCGGCCATGAACGCGACCGACGGCTACATGTTGGTCGACGGCAACACCGCGGCCGCACTCGGCTGCGTGTACGCAGGGGCGACCGTCGCCGCCTGGTATCCGATCACACCGTCGACCTCACTCATGGATGCGTTTACTCGTTTTTGCGACAAGTATCGTAAGGACCCGGAATCCGGCAAGAACCGCTACTGCATCGTGCAGGCGGAGGACGAGCTCGCCGCCATCGGGATGGTGATCGGCGCGAGCTGGAACGGCGCGCGCGCGTTTACGTCCACCAGCGGGCCGGGCATCTCGCTCATGACCGAATTTCTCGGCTTTGCCTATTACGCCGAGATCCCTGCGGTAGTATTTGACATCCAGCGCGGCGGTCCATCCACCGGCCAGCCCACTCGTACGCAGCAAGCCGACCTGCTGGCCTGTGCCTACGCCTCGCACGGCGACACACGACACGTGCTGCTGTTCCCGGCGAATCCCGAGGAATGTTTTGACTTGGCGCTCAAGGCCTTCGATCTGGCGGAACGCTTGCAGACGCCAATCATCATCGTGTCCGATCTCGACATCGGCATGAATGATTGGATGTGCCCGAGACTCAAATGGGACGACAGCTACCAGCCGGACCGGGGCAAGGTCCTGTCCAGACAGGAGCTGGAGAACCTGAGCACGTACTACCGCTACGTCGACAGAGACGGCGACGGTATCTGTTATCGCACCTACCCGGGTGTACACGCCAAGGGCGCCTACTTTACGCGCGGCTCGGGCCACAACGAGCATGGCGGGTACACCGAGGATCCGGTGGAGTACCGGCAGGTGCTGGACCGCCTGGCGCGTAAATCGGACACCTCCGCCGCCCTGGTGCCCGAGCCCGTGGTCATGCGCAAGCGTGGCGCCACCTCCGCCTTCATCGCCATCGGCAGCAGCGATGGCGCCGTCAAAGAGGCGCTGGCCAGGCTAGCGCAGCAAGGGGTGGCCATGGACTACATGCGTATTCGCGGTTTTCCGTTTAACCACGAGGTACAGAAGTTCATCGATACGCACGAGCGCGTGTTCGTGGTGGAGCAGAATCGCGATGCGCAGCTGCGCTCACTGCTCACGCTGGAGCTTAACGTCACCAAGCGCAAGCTGATCCCGGTGCTGCACTACGACGGTTTTCCCATTAGCTGCGAGCATGTGCTCGAAAGCGTCAATGGCACGCTTGCGGAGGGCTCCGCCGCATGAGCTATATAACGAGACCACGGGTCCGTTATGCCGGACTCAAGAAGAACAAGCTCGGCCTTACGGTCAGGGATTACGAAGGTGGCATGTCCACGCTGTGTGCGGGCTGCGGGCACGACTCCATTACCGCCGCGATCGTGCAGGCGTTGTTCGAGCTCAACATCCCGCCGGAGAAGACCGCGAAGATGAGTGGCATCGGCTGCTCGTCGAAAACGCCGGCGTACTTTCTGAACGCCTCACACGGTATCAATACGGTACACGGGCGCATGCCCGCCGTTGCCGCCGGCGCCAATGCCGCCAACCGTCAATTGTTTTATGTCGGCATATCCGGCGACGGCGACTCTTTGTCGATCGGGCTCGGCCCGTTTGCCCATTCGATACGGCGCAATCTGAACGTGCTTTACATTATCGAGAACAACGGTGTCTATGGGTTGACGAAGGGACAGTTCTCGGCCTCCGCCGACGTGGGCACCACAAGCACGAAGGGCGATGTCAACAAGCAGCCGCCGATTGATCCGGTGCTCTTGACGCTGACCCTGGGTGGGACCTTTGTTGCGCGCAGCTTCTCCGGCGACAAGGGGCAGCTGGTGCCGCTCATCAAGGCCGGTCTGATGCATCCGGGTTTCGCCCTGCTCGACGTGATTTCCCCGTGCGTCACCTTCAACGACCATGAGGGCTCGACCAAGAGCTATGATTACACGCGCGAACATTTCCACGAGACCATCCACACGGATTTCATCGCGCCCGCGCAGGAGATCTCGGTCGAGTACGAAGAGGGCACGGTTGTACCGGTGGAGCTGCACGACGGCAGTCGCATCCTGTTGCGCAAGGTGGCGCCGGACTATGACCCCAAGGATCGCGGCGACGCGATCTCCTACATTCAGCACCACCACGAGAAGGGCGAGATTATCACCGGGCTTTTGTACCTCGACGATCTCGCCGACGATCTGCACGCGACCTCCAACACCGTTGATGAACCGCTGAACCAGATTTCCTACCAGAACCTGTCTCCGGGCGCCGAGGCACTCGAGGCGATTTTCCAGACGTATCGCTAATCGGCGGCTGTCGCCTGGCGACGACGATGCGCTGGCTCGGTCCCGCCCCGGGGGCGAGGAACTTCGATCTGGGGATTCGCCGGGACTCGTGGGACCGTACTGGGTGCAACGGCGAAACGAGCGCCGTCCTTGCATCGTCGACTGCGGCGAGCAGGTGAATCGCTCCACCCACGTGCCAGCAAACCCCGTCCTCGCCTTTTTCCAGAGATTAGTGGCTGCTTGGTTGACCTAGATCAAAGAAAAGTCCGCGATTAGATGCTAATCGTTTCTATCCTAGTATTGATAGTGCCGCATTGGCGACAAGCCGTTTTCAGCCACGCGGCAAGGCGGTGCTTGGATGCACCGCACATATTTGCCCATTTAAGCGTTTGAGGACTGTACAGGAACACGGAACTGAGGGGCAGTACAAGGACGGACTTTTTCAACACCCCGTCAGAGGAAAACGCGGCCCGTCGCTGGTCCACCGCTTGCGCCGTGCGGTGTATGCCGGAACATCTTATTGGAGCGCTCAGGCAGCGGGCGCATCGCGGATGGTGATATTGAACGCCGGGAAAAACGAGCCAAGCGATAAAATCGAACCCACGCCGGAGGCCCATGAAGCCCCCAGGTTCGAGATAGTGGCACGCGAGGATTTTTCAGACAACGCTTACCTACTCGAAGTGCGTCATCCCATGATCGCCAAGGCGGCAAGGCCCGGCCAGTTCGTCATCGTCATATCGCACGAACACGGCGAACGGATCCCATTGACCATCGCGGATTTCGACCGGGATAAGGGCACATTTACGCTCGTTATCCAGGCGGTCGGAAAAACCACGCAGCAGATGCAGCAGGATTGCCGGGTCGGAACTGAGCTGTTCAGCGTAGTGGGGCCCATGGGCGCGCCCAGCCAGGTCGGTGACACCCGCAAGGTGGTGTGTGTCGGCGGCGGGTTGGGCGTGGCGCCGGTGTTCCCGCAGGCGCGCGCATTCAAGCACAGCGGCGCATACGTGATCGGCATTGTCGGATTCAGAACCAAGCAGTTGGTCTTCTGGGAGGAAAAATTCAGACAGGTCTGCGACGAGTTCATTATTTGCACCGACGACGGATCGATCGGCATCAAAGGGCTCGTCACCAGCGGAATCGAGGCGGCCATCAAGAGGCACTCCGATATCGACGAGCTCGTCGCCATCGGCCCGCCGATCATGATGAAGGCCGCCGCGGAAACCACTCGCCCACACAAAATCAAGACCGTAGTTAGCCTCAACCCCATCATGATCGATGGCACGGGGATGTGCGGCGGCTGCCGGGTGCGGGTGGACAACAGGATGGTGTTCGCCTGCGTCGACGGACCGGACTTCGATGGGCACAAAGTCGATTTCGACGATCTCATGAATCGGCTGCGACGATTTGCTCAAGAAGAAAGGCTCGCGCGCGAACGGTGGTCAGAGACCTGCCGCGCCGGCCGGACCGCGACGCCCGCTAACCCCGCACAACACCCTGGGAAACGAAATTGAAGAGTCACATCGACCCGGGCAACAACTGCAGGGCACCCACGCATGAGCGTGAACTGCCACGAGCCGCGGTGCAATGAAAGTGAAGAAGACCATACGAACCATTCCGCAGGAGCGCACGCCGATCCCGCTGCAGGACCCGCAGCAGCGGGTGAAAAACTTCGGCGAGGTGGCACTCGGGTACCGACTGCAGGAGGCGCTCAATGAGTGCGAGCGCTGTCTGTTGTGTCCGGAGGCTGCCTGCGTTCGCGGCTGCCCGGTCGAGATCGACATCCCCGGTTTCATCCAGAAGATCATCGATCAGGACTTTCGCGGTGCCTACGATATCGTCAGCGACGCTAACCTGTTGCCGGCGATCTGCGGCCGCGTCTGCCCGCAGGAGGATCAGTGCGAGGGTGTGTGTCCGGTGGGCGATACCCTGGAGCCGGTGGCGATTGGACGGCTCGAGCGTTGGATCGGCGACCTCGGCATAGAGCAGGGTTGGGCGAACTTACCGTACAGGGAGCCCAATGGTGCGCGGGTCGCCATCGTCGGCTCCGGGCCCGCCGGAATCGCTTGCGCGGCCGACCTGGCGAAGGCCGGCTGCGACGTCACCATATATGAGGCGTTCCACAAGCCAGGCGGCGTTTTGCGCTATGGCATACCGGAGTTCCGCCTGCCCGATCGCGTGATCGACGCCGAGGTCCAGAACCTGGCCAAGCTAGGCGTGAATATAATGTGCAACACGTTGGTCGGGCGTCTGTTCACGATCGAGCAGTTGCTCGATGAGATGGGTTACGACGCCGTCTTTATCGGTACCGGCGCGGGCTCGCCTCGGTTCATGGACATCCCGGGCGAGTCCCTCAACGGTGTGCTTTCCGCCAACGAGCTGCTGACGCGCTGCAACCTCATGCACGCCGGGGAGTTTCCCGAGTATGACACGCCGTTGCACCTCGGCAAGAAGATCGCCGTGATTGGCGCCGGTAACACGGCGATGGATGCAATGAGGGTGTCCCTCAGGTTGGGCGCTCAGAACGTGCATTGCGTATATCGCCGTACTAAGGCCGAAAGTCCCGCAAGGCTAGAGGAGATCGAGCATGCCGAAGAAGAGGGCATCGAGTTTCACTGGCTGACCGCGCCGGTCGAGATCCTTGACGACGGTAACGGTAACGTGCACGGCATGCGCTGCATTCGCATGGAGCTCGGTGAGGCCGACGAGTCGGGTCGACGGCGCCCGCTGCCGGTCGAGGGCAGCGAGTACGAATTCGAAGCCGACATGATCGTCTACGCCATCGGCACCAGCGCGAATCCGATCATCGGCCAGACCTCCAAGCTCAAGCTAAACCCACGCGGTTACATCGAGGTGGACGACAACCTGGCCACATCTATGGCGGGCGTCTACGCCGGCGGCGACATCGTCACCGGCGGGGCCACCGTCATATTGGCCATGGGCGCGGGCCGCAAGGCGGCGCGCAGCATCAAGGCCTATCTCGGCATAGCCGATAGCGATATCGTCTACCTCCCGGAGCGCGCGGGCGCCGAGGGAAAGCTGTTTGGCATCGAGCTCGAGCAAAAGAACTTCGCTCGCATGCGGCTAGCATAAATCACTGGAACACGATCCTCGAATGAGCACACGGCTTCTGAAAGAAAAAAAACCGCGACCCGATCTGCCCGTGGGCAACCAGCCACGGCTGGACCCGATACCGGGCATGGATCGACGCGACCGTTCTTCTGCGCGGGGCAAACCGGCGCTGACCCTCGAGGAGCATATCGTCGAGATCATCAGCGACTCTGGCGAAGGCGCGCAGCGCTGCGGCCAGTCGTTCGGGTCGATCGCGGCGCGGATGGGAAACGGCATTTGGACCGTCGAGATTATCCCCGCCGAGATCCAGCCTCCGGCGCGGCGCATGGCCGGCGCCAGCGGCAACCGCATTCGCGTAGCTGCGCACCCCGTCACCAATGGTGGTGACGAGGCCGACCTGGTCGTGGCCTTCAATGAGCAAGTGCTGCTGGGCCGTGTGCATGACCACGAGCTCAAGGCTGGTTGCATCATACTGCTGGAGAACAAATGGCGCAGCGACCCGGACCCAGAGATCGTTGCATCTTATACCCGCGTCTACGACGAGCTCATACGCGATGGCTACAGGGTCTACGAAATCCCGATGGAAACGGAGTGCCTGCGGCTCGTCACCGATCCGCGGCGTGGCAAGAACATGTTCGTGCTGGGATTGCTCTGTAGCATCTACAGTCTGGACCCACAAACCGCCCGCGAGCAGGTTGCACGTGTGTTCGCGAAGAAGAGCCGAGGTGTCATCGACGACAACCTCAAGCTCTTGGAGGCGGGGACCAAGTGGGCGGAGGCGAACCTCGATATCAAGTTCCGGATCCCCCCCTCCGAGCAGCGCGAGCCCCAGATCGTTGTCAACGGCAACACCGCGCTTGCCCTCGGGGTGCTGGCATCAGGCATGCAGGTGTGCGCCATGTACCCGATCACTCCCGCCACCTCGGCATCGCACTACTTGAGTGAGGTGTTCCCCAAGGTGGGCGGCGTGGTACACCAGGCAGAGGACGAGATCGCTGCCTGTGCGTTCGCGATCGGTGCCTCCTACGCGGGCAAGTGCGCGGTGACCATCACCTCGGGTCCCGGCTTCTCATTGAAGCAGGAGACCATCGGTCTTGCGGTGATGGCGGAGATCCCGTTGGTGGTGGTGAACGTACAGCGCGGTGGGCCCAGTACGGGCCTGCCGACCAAGGCCGAGCAGGGAGACCTGCTGTTCGCATGCTTCGGCGGCCACGGCGATACACCCAAGGTCGTTATGGCCGCGGCGAACATCGAAGACTGTTTCTACTCGATGATCACGGCGCGGAAGATCGCGGAGACGTTCAATATGGTAGTAGTCGTGCTGACAGACGCCAGCCTGGCATCGGCTCAGCAGCCGTTCCCGCGGCCACGCTTCACCGAGCAGTGGCTCGCACCGCCGGTGGATCAAAGCGCGATCCCCACCGGCGCGAAACCGTACGATTGGGATGGTCGCACCGGCCTACTCCGCAGGTTTATCCCGGGACAGCCGAACGGCATGCACTGCTTAACCGGGCTCGCGCACGATCGCATGAGCCGCGTCGCTTACGAGCCCGACGTCAACGAGGAAGGCATCCGCCATCGCAGCCTCAAGCTGGCCGCCGTGCAAAAGACCCTGAAGACGCCGCCGCTGTTCGGCGAGGCCGAGGGCGAGCTGCTGGTCGTCGGTTGGGGAAGCACGAAGGGCGCCATTGAAGAGGCCGTCGAGCGCGTACGCGCGCAGGGTCACAAGGTGTCTTCGATGCACCTGAGGTTTCTGCAGCCGATGGCGTCGGGCATCAAGCCGCTGCTGCGCCGTTTTAACCAGGTCATGACGGTGGAGAGCAACTGGTGCGACCGCCTCGATGAGGAACTCATCGACGACGAGAATCGCCGCTACTCGGAGCTGGCATGGCTGCTGCGGGCACGTTACCTCATCGACGTCGACTGCTGGTCCGAGGTCAAGGGCCAGCCGATCAAGCCCGGGGCCATCGCCCATGCCATACAAGAAAGATTGCACAAAACAGGATGATGATGGTCACATCAGCCAGCGAATGTTTGCTGCGATTGTACGACGAGCACTACACGCTCGAGGATTACCAGAGCGCCGTGCCGCGCTGGTGCGTTGGCTGCGGCGACAACGGCATCCTCGCGGTCCTCCAGCGACTGTGCCGCGACGAGCACCTGGCTCCAGAGAGAACCATGTTCGTATCGGGCATCGGCTGCTCGAGCAGGCTCCCGCACTACATGCACACCTACGGGTTCCACGGTCTTCACGGTCGCGCGCTTCCGGTGGCCGAAGGCATCAAGCTGAAGCGCCCTGACCTGCATGTGTTCGTGATCACCGGCGACGGCGATTGCTGCAGCATCGGCACCGCGCACTGGATCCACGCCATCCGCTACAACATGGATATGACCGTACTGATGCATGACAATCAGATCTACGGTCTGACCAAGATGCAGGCATCGCCCACGTCTCCGCGTGGCCTGAAGAGCAACACCACGCCCCGGGGCACGCCACTGGAGCCACTCGACCCGCTGAGCGTGACCCTCGGGGTCGCGAACGCCTCGTTCGTTGCCCAGGCCGTGGATTGGATACCGGAGCTGCTGTACGACATCGTCGCGCAGGCGTTTCACCACAAGGGCTTTGCGTTCGTGCGCGTACTGCAGCGCTGCCCGGAGTTCCTGCCGGGGTGGTACGATCCATGGATAAAGGACCCGGGGCGCACGCTGATGCTGGTTCACGAGGACGGAATCCAGCTTGGACAGAGCCTCTCCAGGGTCTTCCGCCGCCAAGAGCAGCACGACCCCAGCGACCTGAGCCGGGCCAGAGAGATCGCTTCGGCCCACGACCCGATACCCGTGGGCGTTCTGTACCGAAACACCGATGCACCGTGCTACGAGGACCTGCTAAAACCCAAGCGCTCGTACACGGCGGATGCTATCAAGGCCGCGCTCGAAAAGGAGTTCGACAAGTTCACGATACGGCGTGCGGAGTGATCGGAAAATCCGGCGGCTGCACGCAGTTGCGCGGTTGCCGGGAACCACGCCCACGAACGCGAGCACACCCGGTTTGACTGAGAGAAAACGAACTCGATGATGTGATGAGCGAGAACCTTTTACCACTTGCCACTTTTCATCTGACGGCGCAAAGGTCCGGCATTGATCTCGACGGCGGCGATCGGCTGGGCCTGCGCCCGGCCTTGTTCGGCGCATACCAGGATCTGTCGAAGCTGCGTTATGACTACCCGTTGGTGTTGGTCGACACCGACGACACATTTGCGCGGCCGCTCTCGCGCATTATCGACCACATCCTGCAGGAGATCGCCCCGCGTGGCATCGAGGGCGAGCGCATAAGGAAGCACGTGCTCGCGCTTGAGCGGGAGATACGCACGCTCGCATCGGGCGGCAACAAGGGCCCGCTCATGGAGCTTTGGGATCTGGCGGCGAGCGCGCTGCTTTCCAGGGCCGGCGAGTCCGCACGCGGGTCGCTGCAAGACAGCCTGGAGCGCGCCCGCCGCGCGCTCACGTTCGATGGCGAGCTCAGCGACTGCGATCAAGAGCTGCCGGTAAAATTGCTGACGCACGCCTGGAACGTGGTCCAGAAGAACAAGGCCCGCAGATTCCACGACAAGCTCGACGAGCTCGTGGTCAAGCTTTCAGACATACTGCGGGCCGACTTCATGCGGTCGGATGCGGCACGATCCCCGGAGAACCTCAAGCGCTCCGTGGGAACCGCATATGAGCAGGTGTTCGACTTCGAGGCGATGTCACGCATCTTGAGAAAGGGTGGTGCAGTCGACTCGCTGCCACCAAGCCGCCGCCAGCGCATTAGCTCCGTTCTCACGGTGCTTGAGTCGCAGAGGTTTTTCGCGCCGCCGCGCGGGCGTAAGAGCGACGCTGGGTGCGAAGAGCCGCACTCCTTCGTCTTCGACCGCTGCACGCGTGCGCTGAAGGCCTTCCACGACCGACTACCCGAGGTCATCGCGCTCTTCAAGGCCATCGCCATCGGCGAACGGGAGATCGAGAACCGATACAAGGAGTCCAAGCACGATGCGTTCTTCAGCCATTTTGACGAGCGTTCCTTAGGACCACAGGACCTGGCGCTGCTGCCGTCGTATCTGGTATGTGTGCATGACAGGCGCTGTAACGCCGAAGAGCGGGCGACGCTCATAGAGATGCTCGCCTCAGGCCTGCCGTTCAAGGTGTTGTTCCAGACCGACGACATCCTCGAGGAGCGCTCAATCAGCAACGGGCAACTCTCCTTCGGCATGCACGGCTCACAGCTCGCGCGCATGGCGGTCGGTCTCAGCAACGCCTTCGTGCTGCAATCGAGCAGCTCTTGTCTCTATCAGCTAAGGGACCGGATCCTGAACGGAGTGAGCGGCGACAGGCCGGCGCTGTACAGCGTATTCTCGGGGGCGGCCATGCATGCGCCCACGCTCTCACCGTATCTGCTCGCGGCCGCGGCCATGGAGTCGCGCGCGTTCCCGGCATTCAGCTACGACCCGGCCGCCGGAGACGACTGGGCATCACGGTTCCGTATCGAGGGCAACCCCCAGGTAGAGGCGAACTGGCCGCTCCATCGGCTGTCGTACGAGGATCAGGACCTGCAGCGCATATCGCAGGACGTGGCCTTCAGCTTCGTCGACTTCGTGGCCTGCGATGGACGCTATGCCGGGCACTTCGCCCGAGTGCCGCGGGCCCAGTGGCACGACAGCATGGTTCCGGTGGACGAGTTCCTGCGGCTGGATGCCGAGGACGCCGCCGACAAGGTCCCGTACGTGCTCGTGGTCGAGGAGGGCAATGTCCTTTACCGGGCAGTCGTCGAAGACAAGCTCATCCAGGCGGCGCGCCACTGTCGTGAAATGTGGCACAGCCTGCAGGAGCTCGGCGGGATCAACAACTCGCATTCCCGCCGGCTGCTGGAGACGCAAAGGGCGGCCTGGGAGCAGCAAAGGCGCCACGAGCTGGAGGCGCTGAACGAGCAGCCCGTGCAAGCGGCCGCGGTTCTGGCGGCAGCAGCGCCGCAGCAAGCGCCGGCCGCGGCACCAGAACCGGCGGCGCCCGCGCAGGCGGTCGAGGCGCCTGCGGACGAGCCGTATATCGAGACGCCCCGTTGCACCACCTGCGATGAGTGCACACAGATAAACAGCAGGATGTTCACCTACGATGACAACAAGCAGGCCTACATCGCAGACCCGGACGCCGGCAGCTACCGCGAGCTCGTCGAAGCGGCCGAGAGCTGCCAGGTGTGCATCATCCACCCGGGGAAGCCGCGAAATCCCGATGAGCCGAACCTGGACGAGCTCATCAAGCGCGCCGAGCCCTTTAACTAGAACTAACGGGTCAGAGCTCGCCTGGCGGCGATGATGCGCGAACCGGCGTGCGGCGCCTCGCTTTCCTACTTTTGTCCGTGCGCTGCGCACCTTCTGCTTCGTTTAGGCACTGGTCCAAGCCTCCCTTGGCTGGCTTGTGCTCGCGAACGAGGGCAAACTGATAAGGTGCGCATCACGGGTTCGCTCAAACCGGACAGACAATAGCAAGAAGCCATGCGACCACTGGTGTTCCACAACCGCCCGATGCCTGGATCGCGTCTTTGTTTCCGAGACACGCCGTGCATACCTGCGGCGCTACGCAATCGTGGCCCGCGTGCAGGACCGGGGCTCGCCTTCCTGCGCTGCGCACTCCTGCTGCGCTTCGAAGACCGGGGCAGAGCATCCCTGCTCTGCCCGTTCGCCGGGCCAAGGCTCCCCCGGGAGCCTTGGCACATCTCCGGCTCACCCGGGGCGAGCCCGTGCGGCCGGGAAAAGTGCCACGGGCACTTTTCCCTCCTCGGCCTTACCGCTGTAGGCTCGGTGCCAGCATCCCGGGCTTGCGACGGTCTCGGAAACAAAGGTGCAGTCCAGGTCTCTCGAGCGCAGCCCATTCCTAAGGCATCTTTGTCTTGGTAAGTTTCCGCGTTTCAAGCCGGGGCCTGGAGGACATATGCCATGCGACATAAGTACATCCTGGCAGTGCTTGTCTTCAGTGCCGCGTTCACGCTGGGTGCTAGGTGGGCCG
>JBHHZP010000016.1:0-36408 GCA_046758085.1 Acidiferrobacterales bacterium | reverse complement strand
GTGCTGCTGTTCGATGAGCCGACCTCAGCCCTCGACCCTGAATTAGTTGGCGAGGTTCTCAAAGTCATGCGAGACCTTGCGAAAGAGGGGCGCACGATGATTGTGGTTACGCACGAGATGGGATTTGCCCGAGAGGTATCTTCCCGGGTGATATTTCTGCACGATGGCCAAATCGAGGATCAAAATACGCCCGCGGAACTCTTCAGGAACCCGAGATCGGAGCGCTGCCGGCAGTTCTTAGCCAGTAGCCTTTGAGCGCGTGCCGCCGGCACGGCAACCGGGCTGCACTGACATGCATTCGAAAAACCAAGCGGAAACTGTAGGAGGGGAAACATGAAAAAGTTGAATCTGATATTGGCGGCAACTTTGATCGTGCTGTTCGCTTCAGAGGCGTCGGCCGACAGGTGGGGCAAGATACGGATTGCGACCGAAGGGGCGTACGCGCCTTGGAACTCCATGGATGCCTCGGGCAAGCTGATTGGCTTCGAGATCGATCTGGCCTACGATCTTTGCAAGCGCATGAACGCCCAGTGTGAGATCGTTGCGCAAGCGTGGGACGGTATCATCCCTGCATTGCAAGCTGGCAAGTACGACGCCATCATGGCCGGCATGTCCATCACTGAGAAACGCAAGAAGGTCATTACGTTCTCACGCAACTACGCTGCGACCCCAGCGAAGTTCGTGGTACGCAAGGACAGTCCGTTTGCCAGCTTCAAGACTAGCCTGAACCGGATCACGTTTGAGGATGTCAGCGCCGGCGAAAAAGCGGCGATTGCGGAGATCGTAAAGACGTTCAAGGGCAAGGCTGTCGGCGTACAGACCGCGACGACACACGAAAACTTCCTGCGCAAATATCTCGGAGACGACGTGACGATCCGTACCTATGATACGCAGGAAAATCTTGACCTGGATCTTCAAGCAGGTCGCATCGACACGGCGCTTGCTGCAATGAGCTACTGGGTACCGCTGCTGAAATCCGGAAAAGGCAAGGACATGAAAATGGTAGGGCCTGGAATGACCGGTGGTCCGTTCGGTGCGGGCGTTGGCGTCGGCATCCGACAGAAAGATCAGGTTCTGGCGGACAAGTTCAGCAAGGCCATCAACCAGGCGATCCAGGATGGCACCCTTAGCAAGCTTGCCGTGCAGTGGTTCGGTTTTGACGCGTCGGTTAAGAAATAGCCGCACACAGCTACGGCGTTTGAGCAAGCACTCCAGCCGCGTCAGCGTTCGGCGATGAACTTTACACTGCTCGTTTTTGGTGACGCCGGCTGGGGTGACGAAATGTTGCGCGGTGCTCTGATGACCATGGCGGTTGCGCTGTGTTCCTATGGTCTTGGCGTCTTTATTGGCGGTGTGTTGGCTGCGCTAAAGCTGTCTTCCCTGTTGGTGCTGCGCCTCGTCGCGGATGCGTACACGACCATCATCCGCGGCGTGCCCGAGTTGTTGGTTATCTATCTCGTGTTTTTCGGCGGCGGCGGTCTGCTGCGCACTGTGGCGAACGGAATGTTTGGCTACGAGGGATACATCGATCCACCGCTGTTCGTGACCGGCATGGTATGCATCGGTATCAGCGCAGGCGCGTACAACACGGAAGTCATCCGGGGTGCCGTTCTGGCCGTACCCATGGGCCAGATCGAGGCCGCGAAGGCGATTGGGATGAGCACCGCGCAGCGATTTCGTCGCATTCTGTTGCCCCAAGTGGCGCGCTACGCGTTGCCCGGCTTGGGCAATGTGTGGCAGCTCACGCTGAAGGAAACATCGCTCATCTCGGTTATCGGGCTCGTTGAGATCATGCGACAAGCGGCCATCGCATCGGGGTCTACCAAGGAACCGTTCACGTTTTATTTGGTAGCCGCGTTGCTCTATCTTGGGCTTACGTCGGTCTCCAATCGCGGATTCAATCGGGCCGAGGTTTGGGCGAGCAAAGGCGTGAGGTACGGCTAGCGTGAACTTCGAGCTAATGAAGGAGAGCCTGCCGCAGTTGCTCGGGGGCGTGCCCGAGACGCTGACGCTCGTCTCAAGCTCTCTGGCCATCGGGTTTGCGTTGGCAGTGCTTGTGGCGCAGATAAGGCTGTCCAAAGGCGTTGTGTTGCCAAAGCTCGCGTATGGTTATGTTTACATCTTTCGAAGCACGCCACTGCTGGTCCAGATCTACCTTATTTACTATGGGTCGGGGCAGTTTCAACCGTTTCTGCAGGACATAGGGTTGTGGACATTTTTTAGGGACCCCTACTTCTGCGCCATTCTGGCGCTCACGCTCAATACCGGCGCCTACACGAGCGAGATCATCCGTGGCGGCATTCAATCGGTGCCATGGGGTCAGATCGAGGCCGGTCGCGCCATCGGTATGTCACGCTTGCTGCTCTTTCGCCGCATAATCTTTCCGGTGGCGATCCGTCAGGCGCTCCCCGCATACGGCAATGAAATTATCCTGATGGTCAAGTCGACCTCGTTAGCAAGCACCATCACGATCCTGGAAGTGACAGGCATTGCGAAGAAAATCATCGCGACGACGTTTTCACCCGTCGAGATCTTTATCATCGCCGGCACTATTTACCTCAGCATGAACTTCCTCGTCACGCGTGCCGTGCAGTGGACAGAGAAGAAACTCTCACCAGCGCTCTATCGTGCGCGGGGTGCGGCGCGTAAGGCGCAAGAAGTCAAAGTGGCGGTACATTGAGCGGCCGGGCCCGGGACCCGTCACTTGCCGCTGCACGCCGGGTGAGCACGCCCTCCGCGGTGCCGGGCGAAGAACGCGTCAAAGCTGTAGATCACCAATGCAACCCAGATACAAACGAATGTAATGGTGTGCACGGTCGTGAATGGCTCATGGTAGGCGAGCACCGCGAGCATCAAGTTCAGGGTCGGCGCCAAGTATTGCATTAACCCCACCGTGGTGAGTTGCAAGCGGCGAGCGGCCTGGAGAAAACAAACCAATGGTACCGCCGTGATGACGCCGGCAAATATCAGCAACACATCCGTTTTCGCTCCGGCATGGGCGAAGGCCCCGCTACCCTGAAACGCCAGCCAACCTAGAAACAGCAGCGCCGCAGGCACCAGCAGCAGGGCCTCCACCGTAAGGCCCAGTATCGCGTCCATCCCGGCCTTCTTGCGTAGCAGTCCGTAGAAGCCGAAGCTGAAGGCAAGGGTTAGGGCCACCCAGGGGAACTTGCCGTAACCGAGCACGAGATTCATTACGCCCGCGGCAGCAAGCGCCACGGCAACGATCTGCCAGCGATTCAAGCGTTCCCGCAAGAACACGGTGCCCAGCAGCACATTCACCAAAGGATTGATGTAGTAGCCGAGGCTCGCTTCCAGCAGGCGGTCGTTCTGGATCGACCATATAAAGATCAGCCAGTTGGTCGACACCAGCAGTGCCGTCACCAGGTAAAAGCCAAGCTGGCGCCAGCTCAACAACTCCCGGATGAGCGCAAGCCCGCGCCGTTGGAGCAGCAGCACGGCAACCAGCAACACCGCAGCCCAGAGCACGCGGTGCGCCAGCACCTCGGTCGCGGGGACGTGGCCCAATGATTTGAAGTAGATCGGCGACAACCCCCAGATCCCGAATGCCGCAAGCGCGTACAGCACCCCGGTAAAGGCGTCGTCGCCGACACCGAGGCGTCGAGGGGCTTTCATTGTCCACGGTGCCCGCAGCCGTGACAGCCCAATGCAGACCGAAGATCGGGCCGGCGGGGCAGGGAGGCCAGCTGTTGCCGTACCCAGCTCCAGGTGAGAAGTTGGACGAAAAACATCTTATAAGTTATTGAATTAAAGTTTATATTATTAGAGCGCGAACCGGCAGGCCCATTCCACCATGAGACGCGTGCCTGTGTGTGGACATCGATGCCAACCGCCCGTGGCCGCCGCGACGAACTGATCGACAAACCGGTATGAAGCAGGGTCGGTGTACGTTATGGTCGGGCGACATTGTTGTCCCACAAATCCCGCCGTGACGCGCTGAAACCTACCAAGACAAAGATGCCTTAGGAATGGGCTGCGCTCGAGAGGTCTGGACCGAACCTTTGTTTGCGAGACCGTCGCAAGCCACGGAAGGCGAGCCCCGGTCCTGCAAGCGGAGCACGATTGCGTAGCGCCGCAGGTATCCACGGCGTGTCTCGGAAACAAAGGCGCGATCCATCCATCGGGGGGTTGTGGGATAGTAGTGGCTGGGCGACCTATTTTTCCACCGGCCTGAGCAGCTTTTTGACGGACGATGAGATCGTTGCTTCGCCGGAGGTTCGGTAGGTCTCGTGGTTGGCCTCGATATCGCGCAGCTTGTAACGGTAGTTCACCATCAAGCCCGCGGACTGGCGCAGCCCCTTCGCAGAGATGTCGCCCAGCCAGTTGATGCGTTCGATGCGCGCGCCGTTGCTGAGGTGAAAATGGGCCACCCTGTCCAGTGCACGACCGTTTCGGCGCTCGTGCACCAGATAGTGCGCGCACAGCCGCATTAGCGGCGCCTTCAGCACCTGCACGACTCGTTTATCGCGGTACCAGTCGGGTGTGCGCAGCAGCTCTATCATGCCCCCCTTGCTGCTATCGGCGGCAAACAGCGAACCTATGGCCTCGCGCTCGGCAGGGGCCAACAGCTCGACGTCATATCGTGGCAAATTGACCTCGAGGTAGCGGCAAAAACCAGGAATGGGCGAAAGCGTGGCGAACGTGCGCAACCCCGGCAGCTCTTGCACCAAACGATCCGCCACTCGCTTGATGAGGAAGCTGCCAAAATTGACGCCCCTGAGCCCTTTCTGGGTGTTCGAGATCGAGTAGAAGATGGCGGTGTTGGCGGCGAGCGGATTCTCCGCGGGTTCGTTCTGTTCGAGCAGGACCTGTATGCTGTTTGACATGCCCGAGACAAGCGCCACCTCGATAAAGATTAACGGCTCATCGGGCATGCGTGGATGAAAAAAGGCGTAACAGCGATGATCCGGGCCCAGCCGGTTCTTCAAATCGTCCCAGGATTGGATCGCGTGCACGGCCTCGTACGCAATCAGTCTTTCTAACAGCACGGCGGGTGCCTCCCAGGTAATACGCCTGAGATCCAGAAATCCGATATCGAACCACGACGTGAGCAGCCCCTGCAGGTCGTCATCCAGGCTCTGCAGCAGCACGTCTCCGTCAACGAAACCCAGGAGATCGGCACGCAGGTCCACCAGAAACTTCACGCCTTCAGGCAACGAGTTGAACTGCGTGAGCAGCTTCAGGCGGGGTGGCGTTAAGATCTCGCGCAACTGTGCCTGCGTGCGCAGGGCATGCTCGAGGTTGTCGATCTCGTGGATATCACGGCTGGCTGCGTACAGTGCCTTGCCATCCACGGCAAAATCGCCCGCCAGGATTTTCAGGAATCGCCGGCGGCCCTGCTCGTTCAAATCGAGATAGGCATGTCCTAAAGCAGCCGCGCGCGCGCGGGCGGAGACTTCCCCGCCTTTAGCCTCCAGGCACTCATGCATTTGCCGGCGCAGCGCCTCAGCGTCGTCATCGGGCAAATTCGGGCGCAACGCGGGGGCTTCACCAGCACGCGTCGACTGGCTGATGGCACGCCATGCGCTACGCAGGTTGCCCAGCGTGCGTTGGAATATACCCGTTGAAGCCGATGAACGCATAGAGCAACCTAGAACAGACCTTGCAGCAGGAAAACTGTTACCAAGTGTAGGCCATCTCGACATTTCGACCAACCAGGCTAGCCACTCCTGGCTCGAGACAGGCCTGCTGGAGATCTGTTGAGCTTTGCGACCGGGCCCGCAGCAACAGCATCGGCAACGACTGACCCACAGCTCGTAGCAGAACCGTTTGACCCGCGGTTAGCCTGCATTTCTCAACAGGTATCATCGCGAGGGCGCGGAAATGGCCGTGGATGCAAGGCACGCGAGAGAAAAGGCACGCACGCGTAGTGTACACTACGTTGAGCACATTATCCGAGCGCAACGCCGTAAACGCGGACTCGACTCCAGGGACGAAGGACGACTGCAAGGACGCAGGAGCTAGAGCAACGCAGGGAGCAGTTGCCGAGCTAGAGTCGCGTCGGGAACAGCGACCGAGATACGCGGTCGCACGACCACATGGATGTGGGAGATAGAATCGCGTCGGGAACAGCGATCGAGTAGATAGCTGGTGAGCAATACAGGCTAACGCCACGGTTCGGCGTGCGCCGCCCTGGCGGAACGATCGGCCATTACCACAGTGCCCGCCGCAATGCCCGGGTCGGTAGCGCCATGACGCATTTCAGAAAAACGCCGTCGCACCGGGACTGGCCCTGGACGTAATGCTGACGCTACACTGCCGGAGACCCGGAAACACACGGTCGAGAGCACGCTTCACACCCCGACAAACGTCAAGCCCGGGCAAGGAGACTGGCAATGAAAACACATGCGCGGGTCGTTGTCATCGGCGGCGGCGTTGTCGGTGTCAGCACGCTCTACCATCTCGCCAAGAAAGGCTGGTCCGATGTGGTGCTCGTCGAGCGAGCCGATCTCACCCATGGCTCTACCTGGCATGCCGCCGGGCTGCTGCCGCTGTTCAACATGAGCTACAGCGTCGGACAGCTGCACAAGTACAGTGTCGATCTTTACAAGTCGCTTGAGGCCGAGACCGGTCAGGATGTCAGCTTCCACGTTACCGGTAATCTGCGCCTGGCAACGAATAAAGAGCGCATGGATGAGTATCACAAGTACTGCGGCACCGCGAACACGATCGGCGTGCCATTCGAGATGATTACGCCTAAAGAGGTGCAGGAGCTTTGGCCATTGTGCAACATCGAAGGCATTATCGGCGCCCTCTACCACCCGCACGATGGTCACATCGCCCCGGCCGATGTGACCATGGCGATGGCCAAGGGTGCACGCAACAGCGGCGCCGCGATTTACCGTCAGACGAAGGTCACCGCCATCGAACGACAACCAAACGGCGAGTGGCGCGTGAAAACCGATAAGGGCGATATTACCTGCGAGACGATCGTCCAGGCCACTGGCTCATGGGCGCGCCAGGTGGGCGCGCTGGTCGGGTTGGATATTCCTACGATTCCCGTAGAGCACCAGTTTATCGTCACTGAGGAGATTCCGGAGCTGGTAGAACGCAAGAACGCGGGCTTGCCGGAGATGGCGGTACTGCGCGAAAGCGATGCATCGTACTACATGCGCGAAGAACGCCAGGGCTTGATTCTTGGACCGTACGAGAAGGGCGCAAAATCGTGGGCGGTCGATGGCGTGCCGGATGCGTTCGGTCAGGAGCTATTGCCGGAGGATATCGACCGGCTCCAACCTCACATCGAAGCTGCGATGAACCGGGTACCGATCTTCGGGCAGGCGGGAATCAAGGAGTGTATCAACGGGCCGATTCCGTACACGCCGGATGGAAGCCCGTTGGTCGGCCCGGCCTGGGGGCTGAAGAATTACTGGTTGAACGAAGGGCACAGCTTCGGCATCACGGCGGCCGGCGGCGCTGGCTGGCAGTTGGCGGAGTGGATCGTCGAGGGTGAGCCCGGGATCGACATGCTGGCCGTGGACCCACGCCGCTTCGGCGCTTATGCCAACAAGCAATACACCAGGCTCAAGAACGAAGAGGCCTACGAGCACGTATTCATCATTCATTATCCGGACGAGGAGCGTCCCGCCGCCCGTCCCGCCAAGACCAGCCCGTGTCACGACCGCCTGGCCGCGCACGGTGCGGTGTGGGGCCAGCGCTACGGTTGGGAACGACCTAACTGGTTCGCGCCCAAGGGTGTAGAACCAAAAGATGTGTGGAGCTTTCGCCGCAGCAACTACTTCGAGCACGTCGGCAACGAGTGTCGCATCGTGCGCGAGCGCGTGGCCATCATCGACATCACGAGTTTTTGCAAGCACGAGCTCGCAGGTCCCGGGGCGCAGGGCTTCCTGGACCCCCTGGTGGCGAACAAACTGCCCGCCAGGACCGGCCGCATTGCGCTTGCACACGCACTGACCCCCTCGGGCGGTGTGCGCAGTGAGTTCACCATCACGCGCATCGGGCCGGATCGTTTCTACCTGATCAGCTCGGGCGCGGCCGAGCGCTATGATAACGATCTGCTTGCTAAGCACTTGCCTGAAGATGGCAGCGTGACACTCTACGACATTACCGCGCGTTACGGGGTGCTGGTGGTAGCGGGGCCGCACGCACGTGACGTGCTCGCGAAGCTCACGGACGCCGACATATCCAATGAGGCGTTCCCATGGCTGACAGCCCAGGAAATCAGCGTGGGCGTGGTACCGGTGCGGGCGATGCGGGTGAACTTCGTCGGCGAGCTGGGCTGGGAGCTGCACCACCCGATCGAGTATCAGAATCATCTGTTCGATGCGCTGATGGACGCGGGTGCCGAGTTCGATATCGGTCTGTGCGGGATGCGCGCAATGGATTCACTCAGGATCGAAAAATCCTACCGCATGTGGGGCCAGGATCTCACGACCGAGTACTCGGCGTTCGAGGCCGGGCTCAATCGCTTCGTACGCCTCGACAAGGGTAGCTTTGTCGGGCGCGACACACTCCTAAGGCAGCAGCAAGAGGGTGTCCCGCAGCGATTCGTCACGCTCGGAGTCGACGTCGACGATGCCGACGCGCTGGGCAACGAGCCGCTGTATCAGGGTGACGAGATGGTGGGGCGGGCCACGGCCGGTGCCTATGGGCATGCGGTCGGGCAAAGCCTGGCGCTGGCTTATGTGCAGCCTAGCGTCGCCACGCCAGGTATGATGCTCGATATCTTGATTCTCGGTCAGCGGCGCCCCGCTACGGTGATCGCGGACTCGCCCTGGGATCCGGAGAATGCGCGGCTGCGGGCATAACAGCGGCGTTTGGCGGGCGCCACACAAACGGCCATTGCAGGGTTGACGCCATCCTACGGGGAGGACATACGTGAAAATCGTTGTCGGCGTGAAGCGGGTTATCGACGCCTACGTTCATATTCGAGTCAAGGCCGACGGTTCTGCCGTCGAGACCGCGAACGTGAGAATGTCCATGAACCCATTTGACGAAGTGGCGGTGGAGAAGGCCCTTCGCCTGCAAGAGTCCGGCAGCGCGTCCGAAGTTGTTGCCGTATCGATTGGCCCAGCCAAATCCCGCGACACCATTCGCACGGCGCTTGCGATGGGCGCTGATCGCGGCATCCATGTGCTAACCGAGGAGAATACAGAGCCGCTAGGCGTTGCCAAGCTGCTCAAGGTTATCGTAGAAAAAGAGCAGCCGCAGCTTGTTATTCTGGGAAAGCAGGCCATCGATGACGATTGCAACCAGACAGGACAAATGCTGTCGGCGCTGCTTGGGTGGGCACAGGGCACCTTCATCTCGGGGCTGGAGATCAATGACGGTAGCGCCGAGGTCATTCGCGAAGTCGATGCCGGGCTCGAGAAACTGGTACTCAAGATGCCAGTGGTGTTGACGGTGGATTTGCGCCTGAACGAGCCGCGTTATCCCTCGCTACCCAACATGATGAAGGCGAAGAAGAAACCGATAGATGAGTACACGCCCGACAGCCTGGGTGTGGACATAGCGCCGCGGCTAACGGTACTGAATGTGAAAGAGCCAGCGAAGCGCAGCGGCGGTGTGATGATTGAAAATATCGCCAATCTGGTCGACAAGCTTAAGCATGAGGCCAAGGTGATTTGATGAGCGTTCTAGTCGTCGCCGAGCATGATAATTCCGAGCTCAAACCCGCCACGTTTAACACGGTAGCAGCTGCGCGCAAAATCGACAACGATATCAATGTAGTCATCGCGGGGCACAAGTGCAGCGCAGCGGCGGAAGCGGCCGCCAGAATTGCTGGCATATCGCGCGTACTCGTAGCCGATGCACCCGAGCTAGCTCATCAGTTGGCGGAAAATGTTGCGCCGCTGTTAGTAAGGTGGGCGGAAAACTATAGCCACTTGTTTGCACCTGCCACGACCTTCGGCAAAAACATCATGCCGAGGGTTGCGGCAGTGCTCGACGTGTCGCAGATCTCGGACATCAGTGAAGTGGTATCGCCGGACACCTTTATACGGCCGATCTACGCTGGCAATGCGATCGCTACCGTCCAGTCATCAGACAGAATTAAAGTGATTACGGTAAGAAGCACCGGCTTTGAACCAGCGGAGCCACAGGGCGGCAATGCACCGATCGAGGCCATCGTTGGCGCTGCTGATGCCGGGCTTTCGAGGTTTGTGGCGCAAGAGCTCAGTGAGTCCGAGCGCCCGGAGCTGACGACGGCCCGCGTGGTGATCTCCGGCGGTCGCGGCATGCAGTCGGCCGACAACTTCGCGCTGCTGGAGAAGATCGCCGATAAGCTTGGGGCGGCCGTAGGGGCGTCGCGGGCCGCCGTAGATGCGGGTTACGTGTCGAACGATTGCCAGGTTGGTCAAACCGGCAAGGTAGTGGCACCGGACCTCTACATTGCCGTAGGCATATCCGGTGCGATCCAACACCTTGCCGGGATGAAGGACAGCAAAGTCATCGTTGCCATCAACAGTGACGAAGAGGCACCCATTTTTCAGATTGCGGACTATGGCGTAGTGGCTGACCTGATGACGGCCTTACCCGAGCTGATCAAGGAGCTCGATAAGACGCAGTAATTCGTGATCGCTGGGTCGCGAACAAAGCAAAACTCAGCTCGAGTCGATGACGAAATCGCTCGACAATCAGTGGTCGTCTAGTTCGCAGTTTGCATGAGCTCACCGCAGAGATCGCAAAGAACACAAACAGGTAGACAATCGCTGACGGTGGCCAAGCCCGCGACAAACTGATACATCGTATCTGCCTCCACGGCCGGAACAAAGCCGTTTGAAATCAGGCCTCTGTGTTCTCGGCGTGGTCCGTGGTGAAATATTTGGAATTGTACCCTCGAGGAATTTCCCGGCTGATTACCACGGCCGCACCCGCCCGGGGGCGCGCCGGATTCCACGCTCGTGGCCCGGCCCACAGTTGCGCTGCGCGCCGGCGGCCTCACTAATCACCTGTTTTTAAAGGAAAAGAAAATATTATCCGGTGCCTCAATGGAAATTACCAACGCCACCGGGGCGCCAGGATGGACTATAGTTGTCTTATATCAAGAACAACTTTCTTCGGGGTGCACCCACTAGCAGGCCGTGGTTGGCCCGGGTAGGAGGAGGAGATGGCTCGGATATAGAGAATGCTCCAAAGGACCATGGCGATGTCACAATCGGCGCGGCGCGTGCTACTGTGTGTTGTCCTGGCGCTGTTGCCGGGAACCGTGCACGCACTGGGACTTGGTAAGCTTACGGTGCTCTCATCGCTGGGGGAGCGCCTTGATGCGTATATCGAGTTCACTTCGCTGACTGAGCACGAGGTAAAAACACTTAGAGCTGACATCGTCAAGCGGTCCGATGTCCTTCCGGCGACCGGAGTTGAGCCCACTTCGCTCTCGCCCGATATTGGCGTCACCCTGGTCGCACACGAGGACGGCCAGTACACACTTCAGCTATATTCCGAGCAGCCGTTCCGCGAACCATTCATACGCCTTCTCTTAGAGGTCGACTGGGCAGGAGGTCGCCTGATTCGCGAGTTTGTCGCTCTGGTCGACCCTGCGATCTTCGACGACGGTCCTGAGGGGGCCGACGCTGCGTCGATAACTGAAGCAGGTGCCACGGTCATGCCGGACACTGCGACCCCGGTTGTGGTGGCGATGCCAAGCGATGCCGGCCCGAACCGGCTACCGATACAGCCTCATGCCACATCGGCCTCCGCCACGAAAGCCTCGGCGCCTGACACCACCAAGCCTTCGGCAGCCGAGCACCGTCCTGCAAGGGCACACGCCGCCACTGCTGCGCCGCCGGGCCCGGAAAAACGCACGCCCTCGGCGGCGCAAACCACAAAGCTCTCAGCAGATAAACGCGACACGAAACTCCCAGCAGATGAACGGGAAGGGGGGACGCAGCCAAGGGCTACGCCATCTCCGACCCGTGTCGCTGCGCCGGCCACTGAAACTAAAGCGCATACCGAAGTTGCCGCAACCGAATCAGACGTCGCCGCAGAGCATCGTCGATTAAAGTCTGAAATCGAGACGTGGGCCAAAGCCCAGCATCAGGCAAAGCAACAGAAGGCGCAAAGCCCTGAGTCAGAACACCCGGGCAGGACCGTAGCACCAACCAAGACGACCGATGCTCCCGTCGCCGCCCCTGGCGGCAGCAGCGTCCGTCCGGCATCCCCGCCGCAGCCGCACAAACCCACATCAGAGTCGACGTTACCGAGGATCGGTGATAATGCAAGTCAATGGTGGATGATTAGCCGGCTCGCGATTGCCGGATTGATACTTACTGTGTGCGGTATTGTACTTTTCCTTTACCTACGGCGCGATACGGCAAAGGCTGCGGCGCGGCTGGAACGGATTCCAGCAAGCGCGCAAGAGAGGCTCCCTGTGCAGGCCGTGCCTGTTATTCATGACCGGCGCAGTGGCCGCGGCCGCCGCCGCCGGTTTGTACCAGTGCCGTTCGAACGGCGTCGCGGGCCCAGGCGTTTGAGTGACCAGATCCCGGACGACTTGAGCGAGGCGATAGAGACGACCGGGGCCGACACCGAAGAAGAAGGGGACGCCTACCTTGCCTCCGGCAAGGAAGAGCACGCCGAGAAAACACTCAAAGACGCTATCGCCGAAAACCCCGACCGGCAATCATTAAAGGTCAAGTTACTTTCCGTTTATTACTTACGACAGAACAAGGAGGCGTTTGAGGATCTCGCCAATCAACTTTATGCAGAGCTCGAGCCAGGTCGGGCTGGTGCCGTGAAATCGCCCGATCGAACGACAGACGAGCAAGACCCGGGCGAATCAGACTGGACGTTGCAGGAGAACACAGAACTCGTGTGGACTAACAATGCAAAGGCGTCGACCCCAACGGAGCCAGAGCCAGAGTTTTCATTGGATTTACTCGACACTGACGAACCGAAGGGTGAACAAGGTCTGATGCCAGATGAGGACGATCTATCGACGCAGCCCCTACGCACCGATGATTTGGATCGCACCAACCGCGATAACCGGACCGCAAGCACAACTGAGGCTGGTGGTGAAAGCGAGTCGGGGGACCAAGAACGCGAACCCGCTGAACAGGATGAGGCGGGTGACGATAAAAAGGCTTACGAACGCGACCTGGAGAAACTCGATACGGCCCTGCCGACGGTCGAGGACGAGGCCACCGAGATACTTTTCTTTGACGATGTACCAGACGAGCCGCCTGTTAAAGATGAGGTAAACGAGCAAGCGGAAAACACGGAGGGTGTAACGGACCGGGGTATGGCCGCGCTGAAAGTTGATAATTTCGATGAAATTAAGGATACAGTTCCGCGCGGCGCCAATCTGATAGAAAAAGAGGAGCTTCCAACCGAGACCAAGAAGAGCCACAAGCGCTCTCGAAAGGGTAGACGAAAGAAAAAATCGACAACCGAAGAGAACACACAGAGTAAAGAGGCGAAGCAGGCATGGAAGGACCCCGCGGCCAAGATCGATCTGGCCAAGGCCTATATCGACCGCGGCGATCCGGAACATGCCCGGTCGCTCCTGGATGACGTCCTGAAAAACTGGAGCGAGGACTAATCCCCAAGGCTCATCGGGTTTCTAACCCCGGTGACCCCACGCGAACCTTGTGTAGAACCCGGCGCGCCTAGGCTCCGCCCTTCGTGGCTGGCGAAAGGCCCCGCACTGCGCCCACCCGGGTTCAGCGCGGCTATCATCTCGCTCCGGGCCCGTTCCATTCATCGTACGGTATACTAGCCGGTCTTGCTTACTGGCTATCTACTGCGGCATGTATATCTCGGTCGCTGTTCCCGACGCGACTCTACCTCGGCAACTGCTCCCGGCGTTGCCCTACCTCCTGCCTCCCTGCAGTCGTCCTCCATCCCTGGAGTCGTGCCCACATCGCTCTCGGTTGTGTGTTCAACATAGTGTAAGCTACGCCTCCACGCCCTCGCGACGATACCCGGTGAGAAATGCGGGCTAGCCGTGCCATGAAATTTCCGCGAACAATAAGACTCGACGAATCCGATAGCCAGGTCTACGAAAATCCAGCGGACCCGGGTGAATGGGCAGTGCCGGGGACGTTCGCGTTTCTGGACACAGACCCGGCGGCACTCAGTCGCAAGCAACGACAAGCCTTCGGCCACGGTTTCCTCGGCACGGCAAGCTTTGGTTGGAGCACTCTTGTGCAAGTGGCCGAAATAAGCGATCAGGAGTACCAGCTTTTGATCGATCGCTTGGCTGCGTACTTCGTCGAACACCACGGGGCGCCGGATATCGCCGCCGCCTTGCCGGCTGCTCATGAAGAGGCGAGTTTCGCTGTCAGCATTTGTGACCATGCGCTCCACACGCTGTTAATGCTCGAACGCGAATTGGGAGAGGAGGGGATCGTGGAGCGCTTCAAAGTAGTACGGCCCAACGCCGCCGACCATGATCAAATCAAGCTGTGGAAGTTTGAAGAAGATGAATAACAACGGCAGTACCAAGTAACGAGTCTCAATTAGCAAGTTCTGGTCATGATGTTTTTCCTTGTCACTTGTCACTTGTCACTTGCTACTGGCTGGCTTCGATCTTTGGAAACTTAAAAGAACGGAATATGTAGTTACCATGCAGCGCAACAGCAACACGCTAGTGCTATTCGTCGGCACCCAAAAAGGGCTTTTTCTGGTTCGGCACGACTCGACAAGCAACCGCTGGGTAATCGAGGGACCCCACATCGCCGGCTATGAGATCCTGCATGCGTGGCTCGATCCGAGAGACGCACAAACTGCTTACGCCGCCGCCTATCATCTCATATGGGGCACGCACATCTATCGCAGCGACGATCGTGGCAACACCTGGCGCGCCCTGCAGA
Organism: Acidiferrobacterales bacterium; assembly: GCA_046758085.1. Classification (GTDB taxonomy): domain Bacteria; phylum Pseudomonadota; class Gammaproteobacteria; order Acidiferrobacterales; family SPGG2; genus VRUB01. The sequence continues at coordinate 21,613 of JBHHZP010000016.1, read as the reverse complement.
AAGTACCTTGCCATCCAACCGATGGCTATGAGCAGCCGGTCAAAGCCGTCTGGTTTATACAACCGGGGCACCCTGCGCAGCACGAGTTCCTTTATGCCGGTATCGATCCACCAGGGTTGTTCGTCAGCTGCGATCGCGGCGAAAGCTGGACTCCGGTCGTGGGAATTAACCACCACCCCACGCGCGACACCTGGGAACCCGCCCGCGGAGGGTTCGCTATTCACTCCATATGCGTCGATCCGAACCGACCGCAACGGGTATATATCGCCGTGTCGGCGGGTGGGGTGTATCGCACTGATGACGCAGGCGCGACCTGGGTCCCGGCCAATCGTGGCGTGCGTGCCGAGAACCTCCCCGAGCGTTACCCAGAAACCGGCCATAATGTGCATCGCCTGATCATGCACCCGGCAAAGCCCGAACGCCTTTACCGCCAGTGTTACAACGGAACCTATCGCAGCGATGACGGGGCGGAAAGTTGGACGGAAATCACGCCGGGCCTGCCGAGCGATTTCGGATACGCTATTGTCAGCGACCCGCATGATCCCGACACGGTGTACCAGATACCTGAAGAAAGCAGTCACGTGCGAGCAACGGTTGGAGGCAGGCTGCGGGTTTACCGCAGTACCAAGGCCGGGCGCGACTGGGAGCCCCTGACTCGCGGTCTGCCGCAAGAGCACGCCTATGTCAGTGTGTTGCGCGAGGCGATGGACATCGATGAACGACAGCCGAGCGGCATTTACTTCGGTACGTCCGGCGGCCACCTGTTCGCAAGCCACGATGCGGGCGAGCACTGGGAGCTGATCGCGAACTTTCTGCCGCGGATACTCTCCGTGAAGGCGGCGCTGCTGCCGGCGGCCTGAAGGTGGCGGATACCAATCTGCTCGATCTGTTGCAGGCCCGCTCGGGTCTGGTCTGCACGATCGGGGCCGGCGGTAAGAAAACCACGCTCTATCGCTTGCTCGCGCTCCATCCCGGACGCGTGGCGTTGACGTCCACCGTGTTTATCCCGCCGTTTCCAAAGCAGCTGCAGGTGGCTGTCGTACGGGAACGCTCGGAAAAATTATTGCCTGCCCTACGCGAAGCCGCCGCGACCCACCGCTGTGTGGCCTATACGCAGCTTTCCAGCAAACGCGGCCGCTTCGAGGGAGTATCGGCCAGGCACGTCCGGGAGATCCATAACCAGCTCGGATTCGACGTCAGCTTCATCAAGGCAGACGGCGCGCGCACCCGGTTAATTAAGGCTCCGGCCGAGAACGAACCCCAGCTTCCGGAAGAGGCCACAACCGTCTTGCCCATCGTGTCCGCCCGGGCCATCAACGCACCGTTGTCTGAGCGCATCGCCCATCGCGTGGAACAGATTGAACGGGTCACCGGTGCGCGCGCGGGCGAACCCTTGACACCGACCCATATCGCACGTTTGCTCACGAGCGAAGAGGGACTGCTGAAAGGCGTCGGGGACGCCAACGTGGTGCCGGTAATAAATATGGTAGAAGACATCGAGCACGAGGCGCTGGCACGCGATGCCGCGCAACGGGCCCTACAATTGACCACGCGCTTTGATTATATCGTGCTCGCCTGCATGCAGGCCACAGATCCTATCGTTGGTGTAGTGCGGCGTACAGACCCATCCGCTGACCCGAATATTCCATGACTCACACCAGAGATCGCAAAGATCGCAAAGAAAATAGGTCACTACACACTCGCGGGTACACACGAGCAAGGGTGCACGCTGTCACACTGTATACGCTTCGATGGGCAGGACAAATCCCTTGAAATCAAACCCCTCTGCGTTCTCTCGATCGCTTGTTCCCGACGCGATCTACCTTGGCAACCGCTCCCTGCGTTGTTCTACCTCCTGCCCCCTTTAGTCGTCCTCCGTCCCTGGAGTCGTGCGCTTTGTGCTCCGTGGTGAAATATTCGGGTTCGTCCCTCGCCAAACCCACAGCGGTCTTGTGACCCGCTCAATGCTGATCGCTGGTCTTGGCCGGTGCCGGCGGCTCGCCGTATGGATAAATCCGGTCCACATTCGCGCGGTCGCTGCCGCTCAGCTCGTCAAAAACGTCGTTGAGCACATTCTCGCCCCCGCATGCATTCAGACCGTCGCCGCCAGCGCCAGCACGGCTATCGCGAGATCAAAGTAACCGCCCGCATGATAGCCCCATGCCGTTCCGACGATTACGGGCAGAATTGAGGCTGCAAAAAACTTGGGACGGGTCGCGAGAAAAAGGCGCTTCGCCACCTGCAGCGGGGCGCGGCCCTTCAGCAGGGCGGCGGAGGGTTGCAGAATGCGCGTGGTCTCCATGAGCGCTGTCGGCATAAAGACTGGAAGTCTGGCAGCGCCGACGCGTGCGCGCAAGCGCACAGCCGTGGAGAGCTATCGTGCCCGAGCGCGCGGTTGCTTATTTGTTGCCGTCAATGACGTCGCCGGCCCAGGTCAGGGCGGCCACGACGTTCGGAAAACCGATCGTGCTCGTAAGAAGAATGATGGTGTGGTAGACCTCATCCGCTTTGGCGCCGGCCTCGAGCGCCCGGCGCGTGTGGCTGTGGACCGCGCCCTCGGAGCGGATCGCCGTGGCGGCCGCCAGCTGCACGAGATGCCCGGTCTTCTCATCGACGGGTCCTTCCTCGCGCGCCGCCTGGCCCAGTGCCTCAACCGCCTTGATAAACTTGCCGTGTTTTTCCCGCAGCGTCAGATAAGCCTTCGATCGAATCTCTCCCATTTTTGTTACCTCCTCGGCTGGTGTTGGAAGCGGGCAAAGTGCCGCGCTGATGCCACGATCGGTGCATTCAGACCGGCCCTTGTTAACCCCGCAGTTACTTATTGTCCTTGACTATTTGCCCTGACTGCTTCGTGCCAACTCCTCCTTGTCTGTGGCGATGAAGCCGTCAAGCAGCTTGGCCATTTCGCGATAAAAAGAGTATGCGGCCTGCTCGCCTACCTTATCACAAAAGACCGGGACCCACCGGGACAAATGATTGTCGAGGAACTCCTTTTCGATCGAGCGGTAGCTCATCGCCCTGGCGCGATCACCGGTATGCCATGCACGCGCCTCCGCCTGCGCAAGCTTCTGCATGAACTCGAGCTCCACGCTGATGTGGTCGGGTAGGCCGCTATACTCGGAATCGAGATCGACTCCCAGTGATTCCATGAATGTCTTCGCGGCAACTGTTGAATCGCGCCACAGCAGGCCGTCCTCTCCCGGCATATGCGCGGAACCGTGGGGTGACACGTGCTTGCCCGGGCCAAGGAATAGCCGCGTGTACTCGATCGCGAGGTCCTCGGCGAGCTGCGTCTCGGGGCTACCCAGGATATCGCCGTCCAGCGACACCCCGGCGCTGGAGAGCGCATCCAAAAAGACAGTTTCTTTTAGCTGTCGTAGCAGCTCGACCGTCGGTTCGGCCCGATAGACGGCGGCCAGGAAGCCGTAGAGATTGCCGCGCTCCTCGGCTGTCCTGGCCGACCGCTGCGTTGTCCCGGCGCCCGTGTCCTCGGCCACAAGGTTCACGCAGCAACTGCCTTTTCGACTGTGACCACGGTGTCCATCCAGCACTGTTCCCCGTTTATGGGATCGGGCTTGTTGGCAATCACCCAGTTCGGGTGGGCACCGTTGTCCTTCCACCACTTGAGCTCGAGATCGGAGTCCTCTTGGCCGTCCATAGGTGGCTTCTTGCCCGAGGCGTAGCGCCCGTACTCCCAGTGGCCACAGTGAAACGAGACGGCGATTACGCCAGGCACCACGGCCGGTGTCACGCGCGCCTCGGCCTTGAGCTCGGACACCCCCGATTTTACGCGGATCGTATCGCCATCCGCGATACCCAGCTTGCGGGCGGTGGCGGGGTTTATCCATCCCGGATTCTTATGGTAAATCTCCGTCAGCCACTTGCAGTTCTGTGTGCGCGAGTGGGTCTGCACCGCTACCTTGAAGGTTGTCAGGATGAGCTCACCCGACTTCATGGCCTCGTGCTCCGGGATCGGCCGGTAAGTGGGCAGGGGCGGTAGTCCTTTTTCCGCCATGATATCGGAGTGAAGCTCGAAGTAGCCCGACTTGTTCACCTTGTCCGGCTTGAATCCGACGTACACATTTTCACCGATCTTCTGGCCCACATAACCCTTGTAGGCGCTCTTGGTGTGCGCATAGCCTTTCTTCCTGGCTTCCTCGGCGCTCTTGGCCTTGGATTTTTTCCAGTTCCAATAGACACCGGTGGCCTCGTCGAAGATGACGCCGTCCTTTCTCAGCTTCTCGATCGGCACACCCTTCTTATAGGAGTAGTACTTCGGCTTGGCCTTCGGGTCGTGCCATACGCCGTGGGTCTTCATGTACTCGAAGCCCCCCGCCTTTTTCACGGCCGGTGTCTTCTCGCAAGATTTCTTGACGAACTCCTCTTTCGACTTAAATCCCAACGGGAACCCCATGCGTTCGGCCAGCTCGCAGCATACATCGGCAAAGTCACGCGATTCGCCGAGTGGTTTCACTGTAGGCTGCCGCAAGTAGTACTCGGCCACCTGGTTGGGCGAAACCATGTCCTCCCAGTCCCAGCGTTCCAGATAGGGGGTATCCGGCAGGATCAGGTCGGCCAATGCCGATGACTCGTCATAGAAGGGGCTCACGGCGACCGTAAACGGGATCAGCTTCTCATCCTTGAGGATCGCCATATTCTCGCCACACTCCCCATTGGAGTACACGGGCTGATAGCAGTACCACATGTAGACCTCAGGCCGGCCGGCACGGCCGTCCTTGATCATCTTGAGTATCTGATGGCTCACATGATGCGTGGGGAGTGCCGCCTGACCCGGGAAGCCGTCCAAAATCTTCAACTTCTTGGCTTTGGGTTTTTTCTTCGGTCCCTTCGGGTACTTCCAGTGTGCCCCGACCGCCTTGCAGCGCCCGCCCGGGTTGTCGATGTTGCCCGTGATCGCGGCCAGCATCTGGATCGCCCGTTCCGTGTCGTTGCCGTTGTTGTGTGCCACCGCACCGCGGTAACTGATTACCACGGCGGGCTTGGTCTCGGCAAACTCGCGCGCTATGGCGCGGATCTTTTCGGCGCTGACGCCACTGATCTTCTCGGCCCACTCGGGTGTGTACTGCGTAAGATGGAACTGCAACGTCGCGACCTTATCGTCAACTGTGGTGTTGGGATCCGATGTGGCCTTGCAGAACTTGAGGAATGCCTCGCCCTCGCCGCGATAGAGACCCTCATTCATGATGACATTGCACATGGCGAGCGCCACCGCTCCGTCGGTCCCGGGTTTGATCGGTACCCACTCAGAGGACTTGGCGGCGGTATTCGACAGCCGCACATCGAAGGTGACCATCCTCACCCTACGGTCCGTCATCGCCCTTACAAGCCGATGTGCCGTCGGGGTATGGTTGGTGTGGGCTTCCAGCACGTTGCTGCCGAAGTTCAGCACGAAACGCGTGTGGTCGAAGTCCCAGTTGTCGTAGTGCTTGCCCCAGGTAAGCTCCTGCGCCGTCCACTTGCCGCCCTCGCAGATGCTTGTGTGATTGCCGACGGTCTTGGTCCCGTAGGTGGCGAGAAACACGCTCTTGATGAGCTTGCTCGAGCTCGCCTTCATGCGTCCGTAATGGAACATGAACTTCTCGGGATGCCCCGCATCGCGGAGCTTTTTCAAGCGGCCTGCCACCTCGGTCAGCGCCTCGTCCCACGAGATGCGTTTCCATTTGCCTTCACCGCGCTTGCCGACACGCTTCATCGGATAAAGCACGCGGTCGGGGTCGTAGACCTGGTTGACGCCGGCATTGCCCTTGGAACAGATAAACCCCTCGGTCCGGATCGAGTTCGGTTGGCCGCTCACCTTCATCAGCCGTCCGTTCTCGACGTAGCCGATCGCCGGGCAGCGTGTTACACATTGCCAGCACGCTGTGGGTACGGCCTTGCGCTCGACGCCGGTGCGGGGAGAGAAGTCCTTGCCGCCTTTGAGGAACGGCGCACCCTTAGCGACGCTGAGCGCGGTTGTCCCAGTGACCGCCACCGTGGCGGAGGCGGCGCCCAGTTTCAAGAAATCACGACGCGTAGTCATTTTGCTCTCCTTTCAAATCCCGATAGGGCCGGTCACTTGCCCGGCAATCACGACCACGTAGCGCAGCACGAACCCGCCCACTAGCACCGCCACTGGCACAATTACCTCGACGCCGTACGGCGGTCCGAACTGCCTCTGGTACAGCAGCTTCGGGCTGACGTAGAACAGTTCGGTCACGGCAGGGATAAGCAGTCCGATCAACACGACGCCCAGCCAGAAGGGCACCGCCAGGTTAGCCCCGAACATCTCCATCGAGCGGTCGCCGAACAAAATAACCGATACCGCATAGCCCACGTCGCCGACGGTCAGGTAGGCAAACATGATAAACAGGAAGATGACCACCAGCTCGAAACCGATTAGCAACACATCGGACGTGGTTAACAGGTAGCTGCTCTGTGCGACATCCGCGTCGCGCTTGCCTTTATGCAGTACGGCACGTGTGAGCAAGATCGCGGCCACGCCCGTGGAAAGCGATGAGAGCAAGAACAGCATGGCCAAAATGGGCGAGTTCCAGAATGGCCGCGAGGGCATTGCACCCAACAGCACGCCGGTGTAGATGGCGACCCCGATTCCCAACGGCACGCCGATCCAGGCCATGGCCTTTCGGAGCGGCTCGAGCTTGTCGCCCGCCGACGCTTCGCGTGGCAGGAACGTGTACCCGTAAATGACGCTGATGATGATGAACAGCGTCAACAACCACGTCCCGATGGACATCGGCGACAATGTGATGGTCCTGTACAGATTCAGCCATTTGAACCAGTGGCCCGTTTGAAACGAGCCCAACTCAAGAATCAAAAGCCCGCAGCCCACAATGACAGGAAGCGGGGCAATCAAGGCACCGTAACGCGCCACGGCAAAATGCCCGTTTCCAAAGCCGCCGCCACCGCCACGCAGAAACACCGATGCGCTGACAGTAAGTGCCCCTGCACCAAGGCCTGCCAGAAACAGATAACTGATGACAGGTAATCCCCAATTGAGTTCGTGGCCCATGGCTACCTCCTTTCGCTCGCCTTACGGTGGGTCGTTACTCGAATGTATTGACGCTCTCGCCTTGCTTCGTGCTCGTCGGTATGGTCCGCAGCGATGTAATACACGTTCGGCTCCGTGCCCATGCCTGGCCGTAGGACGGACACGGGGTTAGAGGCGATCATGCGCGCGATTTCGCTCTCCGGATCGTTGAGATCCCCGAAGATGCGCGCCCGCCCGATGCACGTTTCGACGCACGCTGGCGCCAGGCCCCGCGAGACGCGGTGCAGGCAAAAGTCGCATTTGTCGGCGGCTCCAGTAACGGGATTGAGGAAACGCGAGTCGTACGGGCACGCCTGGATGCAGTACTTGCAGCCGATGCAGATGTTGGGGTCGACCACGACGATGCCGTCTTCCTCGCGCTTCCAGGTCGCCCCGGTTGGGCAGACGTCCACGCAGTTCGGGTGGCTGCAGTGATTGCACAGTCGCGGTAGGAAATTCCGGCTCACATTTGGGTAGTTGCCTTTCTCAATGTACTCTACCCAGGATCGCGTGCTGCCCAGGGGAACATCGAATTCCGCTTTACAGGCAACACTACACGCGTGGCAGCCGATGCAGCGGCGGGTGTCGATAAGCATGCCGTATTGGACCTTGCGCTTGGAGACGGCGGCCTGCGCCGAAGCAGGCAAGGAGGCGCCGACCGCCGCCGTGGCGGTACCGGCGCCCAGCTGCTTCATAAAGTTCCTGCGACTCAATCCGCCATTTCGCTTCTTATGCTTTCTGCTCACATGCTTCGCCGTCTCGCCCATCGTTTTCTCCTTTCGCAGGATCCCAGATCGCCTAACTAAGACAATTATGGCAGTGCAGCATTGAATTTCCTTGATATGAATCAAGAACTGGAGTGATGCATTCATATTTGTGTGACTAACGAACCGACAATGTGGGCGCCTTTGCCCATCGACGCGTGTGTTGGACGGGCATGCGGAATTCGGAACGTCTGTATCTTGTGTAGGTGCCAATCCTGAGCTGCCCGCAGCCGCTGTGTTGGGTTGCAGACGCTCGATGCGGCATTGGCATCACCCACGGATTTAGTCAGCTATTCGTAGCTGGCTGCTGTGAGTGCGCGTAAGAGAAGACCTAGCGTATGTACATCAGGCGTGTCCGGATGGCTTCTTCTTGATCCGTCTCCTCCAGGCGGGTCTGCATCTCCCGCAGCGAGTGCCCGGTCTCGGACAGAAGCACCCCCTCTAGTGCAAGATTCGAAGATTAGTCCTCAGGCAAAGGCAGTACATCGAAGGCGATACTGATTCGCCTTTGCGTGCTCTGGAATGGCAACGTGCGGTGGTAGAAGTACGATGGGAACAACAGCATTGCTCCTTCCTCAGGCTGAATCAGCTTTACCTGCGGCGCAGCCTTGCAGTGGAAGTGCTCGGGTGGCCGGCCAAACTCGATCCAGCCTTCGTGGGATCGGTCCGTCCCCGTGACCACATCCGGCAGCTCGACATAGTAAACGCCGCTGAGCCATGCCGAGGGATGATTATGCGCGATCTGATGTCCTTGCGATTGCATGACAACGCCCCACGCAGTGAGTGCAAAGCGCCGTGGCGGGTTGGCGGCAAAGGGGTGGCCCGGCTCGCAAGACGGGGATTCCCGGTACTCCTCGACCGCTCCGCGAATTGCCGTCTCCAGCACTGCAATCGCCCCTTTCGACTCCGTCAACAGCTCGCCCGAGTGCTGGCCGTAACGGGTCGCATGGCTGGTAGGGGCCGTGACCAGCGTGGGATGCTTACTCACGTAATGGGCAAGCGCCGTGTTGAAATCCTTAAGGCTTGCATAACCCTGCGGCACGGTGATTTGGACACGCCGAATGAGGCGCTCAAAATCCAGCAGGAACTGCGTCGCCTCGCAGTCGCCAAGCTCATTCAGTGCGACTGTTTTGAATGCCAGCACGCCGGTATTGCCGGCATGGGTTTTGAGATAATCATCGCATACTTCCACGGCCGCGCGCGGAGTACCGCGCGCGAGCAGCGCGTCGCCCAGGTTTGCGTGTACCTGGGCATTGTGCGGTTCTATCTCGATCGCGCGCTGATATGCAGCGATCGCAGCGTCGAGCTTGCCCGATCGCTGTAATGTATATCCCAGATTAATGTGCGCTTCGCCGTAGTCCGGTTTGTGTTCGAGCGCGCGCTGGTAGGCGGCAATGGCCTCATCGAACTTTCCCAACTCCTGCAAAGTGATCCCGAGATTATAGTGCGCAGGGGCATGAGCCGGCGCAATCTCCAGCGCACGGCGATAGCGTTCCGCTGCCTCGTCGAACTCGCCAAGCTCGTGCAACACGCTACCGAGGTTGTTGTGCGCATCGGCATGGTCCGGGACCATCTCGACGGTTCGGCGGTACTCTGCGGCGGCCTGCTCGAGCTTACTTGCAGCTTTCAGCACGTTTCCGAGATTGAAGTGAACCTCCGCAAAGTCGGGCTTGATGTCACCCGCGCGGCGGTAAGCGGCCTCGGCCTCGTTCAGCCTTCCTACCACCTCGAGCAAGATTGCAAGATTGTAATGTGCGTCGAAGTACTCCCGATTGATCTCGAGACTGCGGCGATAAGCGGCCTCGGCGTCTGCCGCCTGGCCCACTGCCTTCAGCATATTTCCCAGGTTGTTATAGCCCTCGGCGTAGTCCGGCTTGAACCTAACGGCCGCTTGCAACTGCTCGAGGCCTTGGTGGGGATCCCCCAGTTGAAACTCGGCAATCCCGCAAAGGTTCAAGGCCTCCGGATTTTTGGGCTCGAATGCGAGGACTTGCCGGCCCAGCCGCTGTGCGTCTTGAAACAAACCAGCACCCAGGCAGATAAATCCTTGCTGGAGCAGCTCGTTTGCGCCCTCTGCGGGGCGTGCCTGGGCCGCACTACCGCGACCGCTTGCGCGTGGCTGGCGCGAGAGCTTGTTGAGACGACGTCGTTCTTTACGGTTCATCGGTTTCACGCTGCTTCGGCCATTCTACCTGCAGGTGATTGTACCCTCTCCTGGCCCGAATATTTCACCACTGAGCACGAAGCGCACGACTCCAGGAAAACAGGACGACGACAGGGAGGCAGAAGGTAGAGCAACGCAGAGAGTGGTTGCCGAGGTAGATCGCGTCGGGAACAAGCGATCCAGAGGACGCAGCGAAAGGATGGTCAAGAGGTTTTGGCCTGATCTCAAAGGGGCTGCGGGGTCACACTTGGCATCGGGGGCCGGTGGCCGCGGGCGGTGCTTAACGGTTTGTTCCCGCGGTAACTGCTCCATGCGTTACTCTAGCTCCAACGTCCATGTAGTCGTCTGCGATCTTTGCGCTCTGTGGTGTGAGTTCATGCGATATCAGCGCTAAACCCCTTTTCACAAGGGGTGTGGACTTTTTACCTCCGCCACTTCTGGGGGACGTCAGCAGGGAGTGGAGGAGGTTGGGAGGAAGCGGAGGAGGAGAGGGGATGTAGCAGGCCGTTTTTCTCGCCGGTATTGATGATTTGTTCGCATTGGGACGAAGTAAGCTCGACATTGTCCGGGGCGGTATCGGTACGCATCACATTGCGCGGCCGCTCGACGTGCTCGCCGCTGTCGGCGAGGATATGTATCAGCTCATGCGCGAGACCGATCCCGGGATCGGCAATGTCCTGCGTCATCCACACGGTATAAATCAGCGTTGGTCGCGTGTTGCTGTTTCCTTTGCCTATGGCTTCGGCATCATAGGCGTCGCGTCGCAGCGTGTCGCGCAAAAAATACACTGTTGGCTTAGGCAGCGGTACACGACGCACCAGCTCTTTGGCGGTAGACACGCGGTAATAGCGAAAAGTTTCCGGTCCATCGACCCGAACTACGTCGACGGTTGGGACCAGGATGCCACACTGAGCCAGAATGCCTGCGGCGCGTGCACCGATACCCCGTAGCCGCTCAAGATTCCAGCTAGTCCCGGCCAAGAACGCAAACGTCGGACGTACAGCATGAGTGAATCGTCGACCACGCACCCCTTTCGGGTAGAGCGCATCCATGCTTAGCGCGTGGTGCTCGAGCGGTTGCAGGACCGTGTTGCGCTGCGTAACCGGGCGTTGTTCGGCTTCTGCCGGGTCGGGGATGAATCCTTGGGCGACGTACACCGGATCTCCATCCGCTGGTTTGAGTGCGCGCGCGAAGATCGCCGTTTTGAGTTGCGGCGCGCGCCAGTCGGGGTTCTGCAGCAGCAGACGTGCCGCCAGCGCCGTGATTCTTGCCGCGGCATAACTCGAACCGGACACCCGAATAGGCCGACCGTCAAAACCAGTGACCTCCATATTCTCGCCCGGCACCAACAGGTCCACGGCCTGCGCGCCGCTGTTCGAACCTTGTGCAAGCTCGCCGGTCGCCTCCGCAGAGGTCACAGTGATGAGGTTGGCCAGCGCCAGTGCCGCCGGGTACACCGGTTGTTGGTCGATGTCACGGCCGTTGTTACCCGCCGACACGACAAACAACATGTCTGAGTGAGCTCGCGCGGCTTCGGCAAACTTCTCCCAGTCCTCGCGCTTGCTGCTGCCCAAGGAGAGGTTGATGACGAACACGTCCTTGGCGGCGGCGTCATCGACCAGCTTTGCCATGCGGCTCATATCGGGCCGCGGGTAACGATAAGGGACCAGGCGCGTGCCCGGCGCCTCCCGCAGGACAATGCTAGCGATGCGGGTACCGTGGCGCTGCGGGAAAAAAACCGAACGTGCCGGGTTAGCGTCGAACGGCCGCTCGTCCAGATCCCAGAAGTCGTACCCGAGAATCTTGCCTTTCGAGTCGCGTGCCAAGCGAGCGTTAATCGCAGGCAGGAGATAGTTGACCCCCGCGTCCACGATGGCCACGGCCAGGCCACCCGGGTCGGTGCCGGCTGGGATGGGTGGGTTAACCGGTTCGTTCACTCCGGTGGGCCTTAATTCGCGGTCCAGATGTTGCAACATCGTCGCCCCACCGGTGCGCTTGTCGTAAACCAGCCGGCGGCCCAACCGCACACGGCAGTCACCGCCAGCGATGGCGAAGAGCTCGGGGCGCAGAGCCGAGGCCGTTGTTCGCCGGTACTCAGCGCTGATGCGGCGCAACCGACCCCCAGGGGCAATCCGTTGGATCTCGATCTCGCTCTGGTCCGGCATCGTGAAGCGGCGACGCCAGCCGATCACTTGATTGCGGAAACTGATGGGGGTATGAGTACCGGCGGCAGACCCAGGAAGCAAGCGGGCGATGTCTTGCGCGTCGGCCTGGGGAAACTTGCACACAGACCCGATCGCCGTTTTCAGTAGAGCACCGGGAGCGAGCGCCTGCGCCCAAGCCACGCCCACCCATAGTCCGGGGAACACTGCCAGCAGCGCGGGCAGACGCGGTATCGGGTGCCAGCGGGCTCGGCGCCCCTGATCTGGCAGACTTGGGCAACAGATATCGTGCACGCGGGTGATCAATCCTTGGGCCGGGGGGCCCGCCGACACACGTGCCGGTCGGGGGTCGGTACCGGCTGCGCAAGCATACTATGATTGGCCAGGCGACTGCGAATAGCGTCCGAATGAGCTGCGATTCCGGGCACAGTCCCGATAGCACACACAAATATGATGGAAATGCGCGGCGCGCTGCGCAATGTCGTCACCCCGAACAAATCGGCAACCGGAGGCGCTGGCCACCAGCGCCGGTAGCCAGTAGGATTATCGACTGGTAAAAAGACGAGCGACGCGTATGGGAAAGCTGACCCATCTGAACCAATCGGGTGAGGCGCATATGGTGGATGTGGGCGATAAGGCGATCACCCGGCGCCTGGCCATCGCGGAAGGTCGCATTGCTATGCAGCCCCAGACCTTGGCGCTGATCACGCAAGGTGCCCTCGAAAAGGGTGACGTCCTTGCCGTCGCGCGCGTGGCAGGAATCATGGCTGCGAAAAAGACGGCTGACCTCGTTCCCCTGTGCCACCCGTTGGCCTTAACTCACGTGGAGATCGAGTTGCAGCCGCAGACTGATAGCAATAGCGTCTACTGTCGCGCGACGGTGGAAACGCGGGAACGGACGGGCGTGGAGATGGAGGCGCTCACCGCGGTCGGGACCGCGCTGCTGACGATCTATGACATGTGCAAGGCGGTTGACCGAGGGATGACGCTCGGCGAGATTCGTCTCTTGGAGAAATCGGGAGGCAAATCGGGTACCTGGAAGCGGCAGGCAGGCCCATCAACTGCATGACATCCGCGCTAAATCTGCATCCTGCCTACGAGCTTGTCGAGTGCGAAACCGTCGACAGCACGGCAGAAGAAGCGGTGCGCCTGGCGAAGGCCGGGGCCGAGGAGGGTACACTTGTCTGGGCGCGAAATCAGGCCGCAGGCCGGGGGCGCTTTGGCCGGACATGGGAGTCTGCGCCGGGGAATCTTTATTGCTCACTGATCTTGCGCCCGGAAGAATCGCCCACGACAGCCTCGCAGCTGAGCTATGTCGCCGCCGTCAGCTTGGGGGCGGCCATGGCCGGTTTGATGTCGCCGCTCGTGGAGCTGCGCTACAGATGGCCCAATGACGTACTGCTGTACGACGCCAAGGTGGCGGGCATCTTGTTGGAGCCCTGCCCGGCCAGGGCGGACGTGCTTGATTGGCTGGTACTGAGCTTGTCGGTTAACGTGAAAAGTTACCCGCAGGAGGTCGACTTTATTGCCACTAGCATGCATGCAGAAGCTGGCTCGGAGGTAACGGAGGCCGAGCTGCTTGAGGCCTTTAGCCGCAGTTTCTTGTCCTGGGTCAATCGCTGGGCTAACGAAGGATTAGGCCCCGTGTGCAAGGTGTGGGCCAAACGCGCCGACAAGGTCGGCCAGCCGCTGGAGGTAGAGCTTGCCACCGGGCCCGTGAAGGGGACATTCGCCAGGCTCGACGCCGACGGCGCGCTGGTCATGGAGCTGGCCGAAGGCGGACAGCGCAAGATTACGGTCGCCGAGTTTTTCTCTTTTCCGAATAGCCAGTAAACATGACCTTCGATCCCGGCAGCGCGCTATAATTACGCCGACTGATCCAAGCATCCGGGACGGACGCATGGCAGCCGATTCGAACACAAACAACGCTATCCTTGGGGTCTACGGCACCGATCCCAAGGGCAAGCGCAGGCTCGTGCACCGTTATCAGGGTGGCGACTATGGCCTCGAGGAGATTGTGGAGCATTTCCAGCTCGGGCAGCTCGAGTCGGCCGAAAGCGATGCGGATACGGTGATTGTGCTGTCGGCTGCGGAGGTGCGCGACCTCAAGGCCATGGCCGACGCGCACAGCTTCGATTATGAGGAAGGTTTCATCGAGATGTGTCTCGAAATGCAACGCTTCGCGGCGAATCTTCCCGGGGACAGCTTTCAATTTACGGCCAATTTCTAGTTCTGGCCACGATATACGATACAGGCGGCTCGCGATGCAAATACGATGAGGACGTGGTGCCCTCATGATCTCGAGTTAGTCGTTACTATGGCATGCGCGGGCTTACCTTATGGTTGATCCTTTCGATACTCACCCGAGCGGCCAACAAGATACATAAAATGATCTATTGTCGTTCGATTCTTTTTGTTGGCCTGTTCGTTCTGGCAAGTGCCGTGCCGGCAGCGAAGCTGTCGTCCCAAGACATGGTCAACCAGGCCATGCTGATGGCGGCCGAAGCAGGTCGTCATGACCTGGTAGCGTACATGCTGGATCGGGGGGCGCAGATCGAAGTGCGCGATACCCGCCCGCAGGAGCATTCGGCCTTGATGTTGGCCGCAGCACACGGGCATTCAAAGGTAGTCAAGCTGCTCCTCGATCACGGCGCCGTGGTCGACGCACGTGCAAGAGATCAGTCAACGGCGCTGATGCTGGCGGCGAGCGGCGGCTACGAAGCCGCCGTGCGGGAGCTTCTGGCAGGCGGTGCCGACCCGAACGCAACAAATACCCGCACCGGAGATACCCCCATGATACTGGCTGCCGCGGCACCGGGTGGGATGCAGTCGGTAATCGAGCTGATTGTGGGCGGTGCCGAGGTAAATGCGCAGGGGCACAATGGCTGGACTGCATTGATGGCGGCGGCGCGGCGCGGCGACGCAAAAATCGCCCAGCTGTTGTTGGCGAACAAGGCACATGTTGACGCGCACAGCGATGATGGCCGCACTGCATTGCTTGTAGCCTCGGAGCATGGTTCGCTGCAGGTGGTTAACACGTTACTAGCGACCGGAGCCGATGTCGGCACACGGGCGACTAACGGAGAGAGTGTGCTGGGGCGTGCGGTCGCCGGGGGATATTACTTGCTTGTCGAGCGGTTGCTTGCCGCCGGTGCGGATATCGACGGGCTCGGGAGAGAGGAACAAACCCCGTTGATGATCGCAGCGCGCAGCGGCAGTGCGCGCAGTGTGGCGCTGTTGCTCAAGCGCGGTGCCGACGTCAATGCTGTCGATGCGAGGCATGGAAACACCGCACTGATGTTGGCAGCGAATCGAGGTTTGATCGGCATCGTCGAGCTGTTGCTCGCCGCCGGGGCTAACACGAACATCCGGGCGAAAGACGGCTGGACAGCACTCGCAGCTGCCGAGATGATCGGCGACACGGAAGTCGCCGATATCATCAGGAAGGCGAGCACGAAGTCGGGGGCTGAATAACGGGCGCCGCTATTGTGTATAGTGCCTGGCTAAGTGGCATGTGGCATTTTCTGACCAATTCCACACCAATAGCAGGGATTCAGATTGCACTTGCCAGAAGCTGCCGTGCTTGCAGGCGGGGAGTTGCGTCCCCACGGATAGTGTGCTTGACTGCCCTAGTAAATTAAAAGCCCCCGCCTTGAATACAGCCTTCCATTACTGCCCGGAGACATTTTCGAATGAGCCAACAAAGTAAGCTTAATCGACGAGGCTTCGTCAAGCTTTGTGCCTCGGCGCTCGCGATGATTACGGCGAGCCCGGGTGTGCTGGCGCGAAAAACCGGAACTTTACAACAGTACCAACGCGTAAAGCTGGTGGACAAACGGGATCAGCCTGTGACCGTGGCCGCATTGAAAGTCGGGGAGAACTACTTGTTCCATTACCCCTATGTCAGCACCCCCTGCTTTTTGTTAAACCTTGGCAAACCCACGGCCCAGCAAACGGTACTGGAAACGAAGGATGGTAAGCCGTACATCTGGCAGGGCGGGGTAGGGCCGCAACGCTCGGTAGTGGCGTTTTCGGCCATTTGCGCCCACAAGATGACCTACCCGACCCAAGAGGTTAACTTCATCAACTACCGTCATAAGGCTGTAAATTTCTTAAATAAAGACAAGGAGTTATCGGAGCGTTCTAAAATCATATACTGTTGCTCTGAGCGCAGTGTGTATGACCCGACCCAAGGTGCACGAGTGCTCGGTGGTCCGGCGCCACAACCGTTGGCAGCGATTCTATTAGAATACGACGAGCAAACCGATACGCTGGAGGCCATAGGTACGTACGGCGGCGACATGTTTGACCAGTACTTCGAAAAATTCGCTTTTCGGCTCAGACTGGAGTATCGAACATCGGATGTCGAAGCGAAACTGGTTCACACGACGACGGTATTGCCGCTAGCCGAGTATTGCCGCAACCAGGTACTTTGTTAGCGCGCCACCGCTGCTCGCTCTACCAGCGCGTCGCTAATCCGATCGCTTTTTCAGGGATTGACGGATCAGCATGACCAGATCGTTATTACCGCTGGCAGACGCGATCATCAATGCCGTGCGCCCCTCCTGGTCGGCAGTGCCGATATCGATACCCTCGGCAATCAACACGCGAGCAATTTCCGCAAAATTCTGCGCCACGGCGTGATGCAAGGCTGTTGCCCCGCGGTCAGCCCTGGCATTAATATCAACCTTGTGCGACGCCAATAACGTCCGCACAACCTGCAGCCGGTCCTCGTAGACTGCCCTCATCAGCGGTGTCCATCTATATATGTCTCTCGTGTTTGCATCCGCGCCGTTTTTCAGCAACAACCGTACGATGTTGTCATATCCCTTTGCGCAAGCGATCATCATCGCGGTCCATCCATTGCTGCTTTGAGCGTTGACCGATGCGCCGTGGGACAACAGTAATTGCACGGGATTCGTGTCGCCGGTAACGACCGCGTACATCAATGCGGTACCGCCACGCGTATTCATCACATCGACGCTGGCACCGGCATCGAGCAGCATTTGCATCAACTGTACACGGCCCTCACCGGCCGCTAGCATCAAGGCCGTCTTTCCTTCCCCATTTGATAGATCGACCTTGGCATTACGGCCGAGCAAGGACTCGATCGTGCCTGCATCGCGACGGCTTAAGGCCGAGACCCATTCATCATCGACGCCGGCCCAGGAAACGGGCACGAACATCGCCAAGAATAACACCAGGACAAATGTGATAACTCTCATAGGCAAACCGTTTTTCAACTACCGAGAAAATCAGTTAAAAGAATCGAACTCATCTCTGGTCGTGAAGAACGTTGGGCGTCTGTAAACGATTTTCTGTCCCATGCCTTATTGTAGACAGATCGACCTCCTTCAGAGTACAAGAAACCCCCCAGTAACACTATGCGTGCCGAGACACGTAGCGTCACGCTTGTGGTGTGTCAGGCAGCGGGGGTGTTTTGTGTAACCCAGCGCACTTCCTTGTCCAACGTCTCCTTCTTCCAGAAAGGCGCACGCGACTTGAGCTCCTCTATGAGAAAACGGCACGCCTCGAAGGCGGCCGCGCGGTGGGCCGACCACACTGCAATGAGCACGATCGGATCATTGGGTTGTAATTCGCCAACGCGGTGAATGATGAGTGTATCCAGAATGTCCCACTGTTGATTCGCCTTCTCGCTGATTTCTCTGAGGTGCTTATCCGTCATTCCCGGGTAGTGCTCGAGCGTCATCAGCTGCACTATGTTACCGTCGTTGACATCGCGCATGGTACCGACAAAGCTGGCCGTTGCCCCGTACTTGGCTTTGTGACCGAGCTCATGGTCCTGGAAATGACGCAGCTCCTCCCAGGGGTCAAAACAGCTGTCACGAATCTCGCATTTCATTGCAGTCCCCCACCGGTAACAGGCGGAAAGAACGCCACCTCATCGCCGTCTTTGACCTCGCGATTCACATCCGTGTACTCCATGTTGACGGCAACCAGGATGCTTGGCGGCAGCGGCGTGCCCCCGGACACATGCGCCCAGACCTCGGCAACCGTAAGGGTGCGGTCAGTATCGACGCGCTCGTCAGCACGGCCCATGCGTTCCCGCAAGCTGGCGAAGTATCTGACTTGGATTGACATGCTCAAGTAAGACGATACCGATTTGTTACGCTCGATGTCCACCGGTCCCACGAGCATTACCGTATTAGTCTATAACCGATTGTTAATTAAAGACAATTATCATTGCTTGCGGTCGTGGCCAAGCCCGTCACGCACGATCCCCTCCCGCAGATCGTAGTGGACCACGACTTCTGACAATGCCGCTTGCGCATCATAGCGCCCGGTCGATCGAACGAGCGCGTCGTGCCTCACCGCGTCGCGCAACAGGTCGTCGATGCTTTCCCGCTGCTCGACATCGAGCGGGTTTTGCTGGGAATGAAGCTGGCGAAAATCCTCGTCGCCGAAAAACCAGCACAGCCGATCCTGCTTGGACAGTAACTTTAGGGCATCGAAGTGCGTGCGTGAGCCACCCGGCGTCAACAAGATCTCCCCTGCCAGAGGGTCATCGGCCAGGGTATGAACCTCGGCTCGTAGCGTGACCACGGCTGCACTGGGCAGTTCCAACACGTTGGTCTCAAGCGTTACCGGCAGCGGTCGGTGTGTCTTAGCCAGGACTTGGCGATCGCGCTTGCACTCCGGCCCGGCGAGACGAAAAAACAACGCCGTTTCCCATTCGTTGCCATCCAGCCTGACCGGTAGACATGTGACGGTGGCACCGCTGGCTTGCATGGCAGCGCGAACTTCACGCGGAAGAAACTCTTTGGCCATAGGATTAAGCTGATTAACAGATGACAGCACTTGCCTGACAGGCCTTATCAACGCGTCCAGGATTGACACGGGTACGCAGCACAGGCACTAACTCGCGGAGGAACGGGCAGCACGTTGTGTATTCTGTTCCTCACCTGGCGGGCGCCGCCTGGCTGTGCCACGCTTGGTTCACCTGGGCTGTTGGGAGGGATATCTCTGGTCCTGCGAGCGCTCTTTGCGCTTTGGCCTTCTCAAGCGTTTTTGCCAAGGAACAGCCACATCAATGACAAAATTGGATTTGCGTTTTCCCTCACTAATTTCGCTCGGCACAAAGGCGTGGCCCCATTAGGCACGTCGTAAAAGCGCGCCCCAACAAAAGAACAGGCCTGCATCCATGCAGGCCTGAGACTCCCAACACAAAAATCATTCGTCGAGTGTGAGCTGCGCGACTTAGCCTTTCCGGGCCTCGTCATACCACTTGTCATGGTGCTGCTTGGCCCACTCTTCGCTGACTTCACCTTTCCATATGGCCTCGAATGCGCCTTGCACGCCCCAGGCACCGAGGTAAATGTGGCCCAGCATAATCGCTACGTAAATAACGGAGGCTATCGAGTGAACGACGTTCGCGATTTGCATGGTCTCGCGCATGCCACTACCGATCCATCCGAGCAGGTAGAGCCCGGTAATCGACACGGCAATACCGAGAACCACCATGCCAATCCAGAATGTGAATAACTTTTCACCGGCGTTAATGCGCCCCGCATGCGGATGCTTGCCCTTGCCAATCATTCCGCCGCCTTGCTTTAGCCAGTCCCAATCCGTCTTGTCCGGCAAATTGAATCGAATCCAGGCAAGGATTTCCAACACAACGCCCACGACAAAGAACGGGCCCAAGTAGTTGTGCACGTAGATGGAAAACTGTGCCCACGCACTGAAGCCGCTCGCCCCTAACACCGGGATCAGCACGGCACGGCCGAACAGCAAGCTCAGACCGGTGACAGCGAGCAATATGAACAAAACGGCCGTGTACCAGTGCAGCACTCGCTCCGCCAGGCTCCAGCGCCGAAGCGTCCTGCCGGAGGGCCTTTGCTCCAACTTGACCTGTCCGCGGATGACGAGAAAGAGAAGAAGCGCTGCCACAACGACGGCGAGCACCCACGGCATGATGTTTGCCACCGGCCCGTTGCGCACTTCGCGCCAATTCTGGCCGCCATTCTGGATCAGTACGCCCGTTTCCGGGCCTGTGACAGCGGTGTAGCCTGCGTTGCCATCGCGCACGGCGCGCCAGTAGTTGGCCCGGGGGTTGCTCTGCTCCTCGGCCGCGGCCTGCGCCGATAGGCCCGAATAGACATAGCTTCCCAGCGGCAACAGGATCGCGCCGCCTACTATGATCAAGAAACTCCACGCGAAAACACTTTTAGAGCGCGGGGCGCCGCTTCGTGCCTTGTCTCTAGCAAATATGCACATGGCCAGGTCTCCAGTAGTTATCTCGTTATCGGTTAATCTGCCAGATCCTTAATCGTCAATCGTCAATCGTCCACATCGATGTGGCGATACCCCGCAGCCAGAAATAAACGTTGACGCAACGCTTGCTGCTGTTCAACACTGCGGGAGCGCTCGTCTTTGAGCTGATCTTTGCTGCGTACCCAGGGTTCTTCGATCTTGGCGCAGTTTGCCAGCGCAATCATGCCGCTTGCGGCAAGTGACAGGCAAACTAATCTGCTCTTCATGACGCTCTCTAGCTCCTGGTACATTCTGTCATAGGGCCCGCGGCTGGAAAATGCGCCACGTTTCCAGCGTACTTGAGTTCGTATTCACGACCTACCGGTCAGGCTGAACCCGTGCAAAGCGCTCGCGCAGATCTTGCTGCAGCTTCGGGGCGCGCAGCTTCGCAACAAGTGGATCTCTGGTGCCTTTATAAACACCAGGTTCGTGAATCACCACATTCGGCGATTCATAACAACCTGCCAGCCCTGTCAGGCCAACAACCAACACCAGCACTGCCGCAGCTCTGGCATACATAGGGCCTCCTTTCTGCTTGTCAGTTCAAGCGCAAATGAACGAGCGGGGAGGGCAAGCTATTTCCGTACCTTGCCCTCCCCGATATCGCTTTACGCCGGGTAGGCGGTCTCCCAGCCCCACGTCTTGGGTCGACCACCGCGCCGGATTACCCGCTGGCGGTAAATATCGGCGACCAGATCGCCATCGCCGGCAAGCAGGGCCTTGGTGGAGCACATCTCCGCACACAGCGGCAACTTGCCCTCGGCTATGCGGTTGCTCCCGTACTTCGCGAACTCCGCATCGGAGGTGTCGGGCAGCGGTCCGCCGGCGCAGAAAGTGCACTTGTCCATCTTGCCGCGAACACCAAAGGCAGACTGCTGCGGGTACTGCGGCGCGCCAAACGGACAGGCGTAGAAGCAGTAGCCGCAGCCGATGCACAGATCCTTGTCGTGCAAGACGATTCCGTCGTCGGTGGTGTAGAAGCAATCCACCGGACAGACGGCGGCACACGGCGCGTCCGTACAGTGCATACACGCCACTGATATGGACTTCTCGCCAGGCACGCCGTCGTCAAGCACAACGACCCGGCGCCGGTTCACGCCCCAAGGCACATCGTTGGCGTTCTTACACGCGGTAACACATGCATTACATTCGATGCAGCGCTCCGCGTCACAGAGGAATTTCATTCTAGCCATTGCTATGTCTC
>JBHHZP010000015.1:0-36511 GCA_046758085.1 Acidiferrobacterales bacterium | reverse complement strand
TCAGGCCGTCGAGATCCCCGGGCACCAGACCGTGGGTGGCGAAGGCAATGACCTTTCGGTCTGCGAGGTTCATCGACTTTACCGTCTTCTCAGATGCCTCCTGACCGACAAAGACGTCTGTCGTCAGATCCGCATTAAGTGCCAACGCAATCGAGCGGACCTCCTCGGCCGTATCGGGAAGCCGCGGGAGCTTCGCCAGATCGGCACTAGAAACCCGGCGTGTCTCCGGCACACTACGCCGCGTTAAGGGCAGGCTTCTGACCGCGAAGCTGCGTTCGCTCAACTGTGCCAGTTGTTGTGCTTCGACCCGGGCTTGTTGGGCTTGGGCTTCACTGAAGTAGGGATCGCCAAAGCCGGCGAAGGGGCGGCGGGTGGCGTCCCCCGCCGGAAGGGTACGCAATGTAATTAAAGATGAGATGGAAGGTAACACCGTCACCGTGTGGGTGCGGGCAAGCCAGGGGACAGCACGGTAGCGGGCGAACGGCGGTGTATCTTTCTTACCTAGTGTAACCGGGGCGGTTGGCAAAACCGATAAAGGCAGCTGGCCCAAGGGGCCGTGGGCGACCATTAATAAATACTTGGCATTTTTCCAGCCCTTCTCGACAGGCTTGAGTAAGGCGGCATAGAGTTCATAGGCGACGGCCACATCAAAGGTGGGAATATCCCCTAAGGTTTCGGCTTTGGGCTCGAGGGCTTGGCGCAGGTCGTCGATCTTCGCTAGCAACTGCTCGCCACCTACATTTACGACGGATAAAACTATCCTACCCGACTTCCGGATCGCCCAAACGTACGTGCGATCAACCACCACGTGAAAGATAACCAGGGCCTCGTCGGCCCTTAGTGTTGCTTTGATCGAATTGATACCCGGCAGGGTGGGATTCATAAGCTCTGCGTACTCGGGAAAGTGCTTGCGAATTCTCTTTGCTAACTCAACCCTCTGTGCGCGCATCGGAACGATCCGTTGACGAAGTCCTGACACGACCGACGCATCGATCTGCTCAGGTGGTGCCAGATCAAGATAGGCGAGCGTATCCAGGGTGGTGGTAATCTGCTGGGCGAGACCCTGATCGCGGCGTACCAGGTTGGCGAGCTTCGGATCCCGGGCGGCGGCGCGCGCGGCAGAGGCCATCAGCGCAGATTGTACGGTGCCTGCGTAGCGGACACTCGCTGCTCGCAGCAGTTCCGCTGCTGTATTAATCTCTAGCCGCGCGGCAATCGGCGTACCATGAACATCGGTCAGGAGCTTCATGTAACTGTCGATGATGGCATTCACCCGCGCGCTGCGTGTCGTTTGATCCCCCAATCCCGTCAACTCATCGCGACGGGCGACAAGTGCGGACAACGCTTGCGAGAACTCGCGTAATGCACCTGCCTTATCGCCGACGGCAACACGTCCTGTGGCAAGTAGCCCGCGTACTTCGGCGGCCTCGTAACTGTCCGCGCCGCTGCGCTTAACTGTTTGCACCAACGCAGCTTGCAGGCGCCGCAACCCTTCCGCTGTATCGCCGGTGTGGACCAGCGCCAGCGCCCACTCGACGTTGGTGCCGAACAAGCGCTCGAACGCAGCGGGATCCTGGGCAAGCGCTGAGCGTGCCTGATCGACTTGTCCCAGCACCCCCTGCCACTCACTCTTGGCAGCGAGCACGCGCGCTAAAACTTGCCGTGCCCGAATGAAGGTCAGGGAATCAGGAAGTGCACAGTCGATCGCGTGCATGGTGATGGCGAGGCGCGCCAAGTACTCGGCATCATCGAGCCGGTCTTGTTCCAGATAGACCGCAGAGAGTTGGATAAGCAGTTGTGCGGTGCGCGCCGTGAACTTTCGTGAGTCGGGCCGGTAGGTAAAGGCTTCCTTCACTGCGTCGCGGGCGTGGCGTTCGGCCTCGGCGAGGCGGCCCTGATGCAGCAGGTTCGCGGCAAGCTCGGCGCTGAGTTGGTCCGGATCGCCGTAAACGATCATATCGGGCGAATTATAACCTCCCCCCCCTACGCCCCCCGCGTAGCGCTGTCCTGCTAGGGCCTCTCGATAGCGATTTTCAGCTAAAGGAAGCTCACCACGGGCCTGCGCGAGGGCGGCGTGGCCGATGGCAATGGACAACTCATGCTGTCTCTGAACGATGTAAGTGCCGCGGCCACCTCCCTGCCAATAGATTCTTGTCTCCCATTTCCACGGATCCGTCCATGCGCCGACACTGCTTCGGGCGAGTCTGACCGCCTTGCGCCACTGCTTTCGAGCGCGGGCGAAGTCAGCGCCCGCCGCCTCAACATCGCCAACTGTAGCTTCAATCCGCACAAGCAACACATACAGGCTAGCCCTGCCCCACGCCAGCCACTGCCCGCGAAGTCTCTGAATCGCCTGATTAATCAAGTCGATGGTCCGTTTGAAATTGCCGCGCGCCAGCTCCCATTCCGTTGCCACGATGAAGGGGCTCACTCGCGCCAAGTTTGCAAACGTATTGGGGCCTTCTCCAATACGCTCGAATGCAACATCAAGCGCTTCGCGCCGCTTGGCCTGAATTTGCGCGCAGGTATCCGGTACCCGAGGGGGGGTGCCGACTAACTCCCGAATGTCATCGATCGTGCGCGGTGGTTGCGCGAAGGTCTCGCCTTCGAAACCAATCGTGATAAATCTGCTGGCGTCTTCGAGGGAGAGCTTGGCGCTTTTGTTCACGAACTTCAGCGAGAGCTTGAACTCACCCGCCTCATCGAAGCCACGCAGGAGACGTTCCTTGCCGCGCTGGTATAAGCCAAACGTGATGCGGGGGGCGCCTGCCTCCTGATATTCGAGGTTGCCACTGAAGATGCGAAGTGTGCCCTTAAGGGGCGCCTTGCCCGCTCGACCTCCGTACGCGCCGCCCTCGTTTATGACCAGGATAACGTGATCCTTACTACCATCGGTGTAGACGCCTTTCCAGGTACCGACGATGTCCTTGATGTCCTCAACCGGTTGTCTGGCAAAGCTCGCCCCAAGGGTGAACACGGCGCCAACGAGTAACAGCATCAAGCGAAGTCTACTTCGCATAGTCGTAGCTCCTTTCTTGGGGAGTCGTCGGAGAGCCCACCGTCTGGCGGGAGAAAGAAATTGTGTTGGACGACCGTGTCATGAGATCACCCCCCTGCCCGGTTCCTCAGGTTCGCCCTGAATCCGGTGATGACCAGTACCACCTGAATGCAGGATTTCATTATGAGCCTGGGTGCTCATGAATGCGAGTTGTTACACACGAACCCGGCCGGCAGCCGCATTGTGACATTTTGAGTATTGCCACGCACTCCCTTGGACGCTCAGCCCCTGAACTTTCAATTCCAGTATAGGAATGCACGCGGTATCGGGTCGGCTCGCTTGTGGCAATTGTCACAACCAGACAAATACAACGACTAGTTTGCGGATGGGCCGGCATGGACCACTCCACCCTGCTGCGGGTGCCGCAGCTGCTGGCCAACCACGGTCGGTTAGGCAAACCCCACCAAGTGTAAGGGACATCGGATGGGCCGGTTCGCAGCCGGCACGCAGCGCCAGTTAGAACGAACAGTTATAAACATATAACGAAAAAGTATTGCCACACCCGGCGATGAGTCCCCCTGTGCGTTGCGGGCAGCGCCGGGCGTTGTTAGCATTCCGGCATGCACTCGGCCAACACCAACGCGCGCTTTTGCAGCATGATGATGTGCGACCCCTGTACATGCGGCTGTACAAGGGGGAGCGCGCGTGCATGGTTTTCAGCCAGTAGCTAATCGCACCAAGTTTCTCGAAGCACCCACGACGTTCCCCCGACCCCCTGCTCCCACGTGGAGCGCGATCAAACTCTAGAATTTTGATTTCTTACACCGGCGATACGACCATGCATGAAATATACATAATTCACGAAAACGGCGATTGGACTGCGCCGTTGCGCGCACAGCTGGAGCATTTGGGGCTGCCTTACCAGGAATGGTTTCTCGACCGCGGCAAGCTTGATCTGAGCGCACCGCCGCCGGAGGGCGTGTTCTACAATCGCATGAGCGCGTCGTCACACACGCGCGATCACCGTTACGCCGCCGAGTACACCGCGGCGGTGCTCGCCTGGCTCGAGGGTCATGGCCGGCGCGTGCTCAACACCAGCCGGGCGCTGCAGCTCGAGATCAGCAAGGTCGCGCAGTATGCGGCGTTGAATACATACGGTATTCGCACGCCGCGCACGGTCGCGGCCATCGGCCACGACGAGATTATCGAGGCGGCACGCGGCTTCGACGGGCCCTTCATCACGAAACACAACCGTGGCGGCAAGGGCCTGGGTGTGCGGCTCTTTGACAGCACCGATGCATTGAAGGAGTACGCCAGCAGTCCCGAATTTGAGCAACCCATAGACGGCATCACGCTGGTGCAAGAGTATATCGAGTCACCGGAGCCGTTTATTACACGCTGCGAGTTTGTCGGTCGCGAGTTTCTCTATGCGGTGCGCGCGGATACCTCGCAGGGGTTCCTGCTGTGTCCGGCGGACGAGTGCCAGACAGGGGACGCCTTTTGCCCGACGACCGAGGCACCGACGTCGAAGTTTCGAATCGTGAAGGGTTTTAACCACCCGATCCTCGAGCGTTATCAGCGCTTCATCGCGGCCAACGGCATCCATATTGCCGGCATCGAGTTCATCCTCGACAAGAAGGGGCAGCTCTATACCTACGACATCAACACCAACACGAACTACAATGCCGAGGCCGAAGCCACGGCTGGAGTGTACGGAATGCGGGCAGTGGCGCAGTATCTTGGGCGCGAACTCGAGCGCCTTGCGGTCTCCGGCAACGGCCAAAGACACGCGGTCGCCTCCTGAGCGCAGCGTGGGCACCCGTCATCACGGGCGCCGCTGCGCATCGTTTCCATCTCACCCCGGCTGGTGTAGCAGCCGCCGCACGGTGAATCCGCTCCAATGGTATTATCCCGATCGGCGCTAGCCGACCGACGGGCGCTAACGCCCAGGCCCGACGCAACCTTGCTTGCAGGAGAACCAAGTCATGCGGAAACCGTTGGAGGGGCTCAAGATTCTGGATCTCACCCGTGTCCTTGCCGGACCGTACTGCTCGATGCTGCTCGCCGACATGGGTGCCGATGTGGTGAAGGTCGAGCGGCCCGGGTCGGGCGACGACACCCGCGGTTACGGTCCGCCGTTCATCAACGGCGAGAGCGCCTACTTTATGAGCATCAATCGCAACAAGCGCAGCATGACCTTAAATCTCAAGCACGCGCAAGGTCTACGCATCCTCGGCCGCATGCTGGAGACCGCGGATATCATGGTGGAGAACTTCCGCCCCGGGCAAATGGAGGCCTTTGGGTATGATTACGAGAGCGTGAAAGCAATCAATCCGCGCCTGGTTTACTGCTCCATATCCGGATATGGCCACACCGGTCCGAAAGCGAAGCTGCCGGGCTATGACCTGATCGTCCAGGGAGAAGGGGGCATCGCGAGCCTGACCGGTGAAACCGATGGACCGCCGTACAAGGTCGGCACCTCGCAGGCCGATATCATTGCCGGCATGATGGCATTCCAGGGCATATTGTTGGCCCTGCTTGCCCGTACCCACAGCGGGCAGGGACAGAAGGTCGATATCGGCATGCTCGACTGCCAGGTCGCCCTGCTCGCTTACCAGGCCGGCATCTACTTCGCTACCGGTGAAAGCCCGACCCGCACCGGTAACCGGCACCCCACCATCGCGCCTTACGAGACCTTCCAGTGCCGCGATGGTTATATCAATCTCGGCTGCGGCAATGACTCGATGTGGCGGCGCTTCTGCGCGGCCGTGGAGCTGGAATCATTGGCCGATGACGAGCGCTTTCGCACCAACCCCGATCGCGTGAAGCATAACCGGCAGCTGCGCGCCTTGCTGCAGCCGCTCATTATGCAAAAGACGACGCGGGAGTGGATCGACACGCTGCGGCCACAGGGGGTGCCCTGCGGGCCGATTCAAACGGTCGAGGAGGTCTTCAAGGACCCGCAGGTGTTGGCGCGCGACATGGTAGTCGAGCTCCAGCACACAAAGGCCGGCACCATCAGTGTGACCGGCAACCCGATCAAGCTCTCCGATACACCCGGGGCCGTCGACGCCGCGCCCCCTGTGCTCGGCGCACACACGGCCGCAGTCCTATCCGATTGGCTACACATGAGCGCAACAGAGATCGATGAGCTGCGCCATGACGAGGTTTTGTAGAAAAAAGGACCGAGGACCACTGCATCGTGCGCTTGCTCCGCTACAGGGTCGCTGCCGCTCTACATAGATATCATGCCGCCAGTGCGAACTTTTTCTGCTCCAGATCCGCTATAAGTGATCGCGCTTGCGCCGCGGACAAACGCACCAGCGGCGGTCGCACCGCGCGCCAGGCCGCGTCGTTGCGATAGTGCGCGATAATCTGCTTCAGCGCCGGGATCATCGGGTAGGCGTGGATCGTGTTCCTCAACGCCGTGATCTCGTCTTGCAGCGCATCGGCCGCCGGCGTCTGCCAGCGATCGTAGAGGTTGCGCACCATTGACACGTTTACGTTGGCCGTCGCCGTGATGCACCCGGCAGCGCCCGCGCGCAGACCCTGTAGCAGAAACACCTCCGAGCCGGGGAACACACCAAAACCGGGAAAACGTTCGAGGATCGCCTCGGTGTTGCTCCAGTCGCCGGAGCTGTCCTTGAGGCCAATCACCACAGAGGGGTAGTCCTTGATCAATCTCCCGATCAGATCGAGGCTGTAGCCGATCACAGCCATAGCTGGAAAGTGATAGAGGTAGATACGCAGGCGATCGTCGCCGACGCGCTCGATGACCTCGGCGACGTTGGCGTACAAGCCGTCGTCGCTGACCCCCTTGTAATAGAACGGCGGCAACAGCAGCACGCCAGCGCAGCCTTTGCTCACGGCGTGGCGGGTGAGCCGCACGGTGTCGGTCAACGCACAGCAGCCGGTGCCGGGCATGAGCTGTGCCGGCGCGATGCCGTCGGCAATCAGGGCATCCAGTAACTCCAGGCGTTCTTCGACAGAAAGCGAGTTCGCTTCGCTGGTTGTGCCGAACACGGCCAGTCCGGTCGCGCCCTGCTCGAGCAACCAGCGGCAGTGCGCGACGAAGCGCTCGGTATCGGGGCTCAAGTCTTCATTGAAGGGTGTCAGCACCGGCGACAGCACGCCGGAGAAAGACTGTGGCTTGTTCATATCGGACCGGTTGTCATTACTAAGCGTAAAAAACGGTAGCTGACACCCTCGGGCGTCTCGCTGGGCACCCGCTCTCAGCGTTGGAAAGCAATTGCTGGCGCTCAGACTGCGATCACCGTGCCATCGGCAGCCAACGCCTCGATTTCCCCGTCAGTATAGCCATACTCCCGCATCACCTCGCGCGTGTGCTCGCCCAGAATCGGTGCACCACGCATGATTCCCCCGGCGGTGGCGGAGAACTTGACCGGTGGGCCGATGGTCTTGGTCTCGCCCAGTCGCGTGTGCGGGACCGACTGGACCATCTCGCGCGCCAGCACCTGCGGGTCGGTATGCATCTGGGCGATGTCCAGCACCGGCCCACCCGGTACTCCCGCGGCCTCCAGGCGCGAGAGCCATTCCTGTGTCGTCCGCTTCTTGAAAATGGGTGTCAGCAGCGCCGCCAGCGCCTCCAGGTTGCGCATGCGTGCATCGTTGGTGTCGAACCGAGTATCTTCTCTTAACGCGCCGGCGTCCAATGCATCCACGAACTTGAGCCAGTTCGCCTGGTTCGCCGCACCCACCGTGATCCATCCGTCCATGGTTTGAAACGCCTGATACGGGGCGTTCAGCGGATGCGCCGAGCCCATCGGTCGGGGTGGATGGCCAGTGGCAAAGGTGATCGCCGACTGCCAATAGGTATGCACGATCCCGGCCTCAAACAACGAGGTGTCGACGCGCTGCCCCTCGCCGGTCTTGAGGCGATGAACGTAGGCCGCCAGCACCGCCATGGCCGCCAGGATGCCGGCGGTGATGTCGGTCATGGGCGCGCCACACTTTACCGGCGGCCGGCCCGGGCCTTCTCCGGTGATGCTCATCAGACCCGACATCCCCTGGGCGATCAGATCGAAACCGCCCCGATCCGAGTACGGTCCGGTACGGCCAAAGCCGGACACCTCGCAGTAGACAACGCCTGGATTCGTCGCGCGCAGCGCATCATAGCCGAGCCCGAGCCGGTCCATGGTGCCTTTGCGGAAGTTTTCGATCACGATATTGGCGTCGGCTATGAGCCTGCGCCCAAGCTCGCGCCCCGCGTCGCGCTTCAAATCCACCGCGATGCCGCGCTTGTTGCGATTCATGATCAGGAAGGCCGCGGATTCCCCATCTATCGCAGGCGGTACCGAGCGACGCGTATCATCGCCTCCCGGCACCTTCTCCACCTTGATCACGTCTGCACCCATGTCCGCCAGCATTAGACCGCACGTAGGTCCGGCCATGATGTGCGCGAACTCGATGACTTTTACACCATGGAGCGGCCCCATATTACTTGCCCTTAAACTCTGGTTTCTGCTTGTTCAGAAAGGCGTGGTAGCCGATCTGGAAATCCTCCGTTCCGAAGCAAGCGAAACCTTCGTCGAGTTCTTCATCCGTCAGCGGCGTCGGATCGGCCAAGCGGTTGGCGAACTTTTTGTGCCAGCGCGCAACCAGCGGCGCGCCTTCGGCAATGCGCTGCGCCGCGGCGTAAGCTTCTTGCTCGACCCGATCATCGGGCACGACGCGCGTGACCAGTCCTTTCTCCTTCGCCTCCTGCGCGCCGAAAATCTGGCCCTCCAGCAGCATTTCAAGTGCCGTCGCGCGGCCCACAAGCGTCAGCAAGCCGCGAAGCTCGGCGTGGGCCATGACCAGCCCGAGCTTATTAATAGGTACGCCGAAGCGGCTGGACTCGCCGCAAATGCGCAGGTCACAGTTTGCCGCAAGCTCCAGGCCGCCACCGACACAAATCCCCTTGATCAACGCCACCATGGGATGCTGGCAATACTCGAAGGCCTGCAAGGTGCGGCGCATAATAGTGCCGTAGGCGCGCGCCTGTTCGACGTTCGAGCGCTCGTTCTCGAACTCGGATATATCATTGCCCGGCGCGAACGACTTCTCGCCGGCCCCGCGTAAGACGATGCAGCGGATTTCGTCCTCGGACGAGAGTACCTCAAGGGTCTCACCTAGGCGCTGCCACATGGGTTTCGTCAGCGCGTTGTGCTTTTCCGGGCGGTTGAGCACTACAGTTGCGATTGGGCCGTCGCGCTGGAGCAATATGGTATCTGGCATGGTCCCCCCTTTCTAAGTCCTACGAGGTACGGGGCAGGTGTGCTTGCAAACTGTCGTCGGTGGCGTGCGCAACAAGGGCGAGCCGGAAAAAGACGAAGGTCCAGGGGACGTTCGTCCCGGCGAGCGGGCAGGCCACGGGCGGTCTGCCCTGGGCTGTCAATCGAAGCTGGACAGCGAGGCGCCGACAGTCCAGCGAGATTAAGCGATGGAACCGCACCTGCCTTGTATCGTTCCACCGCGATCAGTCTAGTTACGTACTTCGTGACCTCTGCCTCAAAGATCGCTAGGGTATCATCATATTAGGCCCGATATGTACTCTCCAGTGCGATTTTAGCCGATGATTTGGCGGCGCGCTGACGACGCGGAAAGCAGAGGAGCCAGAAATGAGAACACTGAGCGCTACCACGATCGGCTTTATCGGCCTCGGCCTCATGGGCCGCCCGATGAGCCTGAACCTCAAGCGCGCCGGGGCGCAGCTCGTGATCTTTAATCGCAATCGCCGCGTAGTCGATGAGCTGGCCGCGCTCGGTATGACATCCGCGGACTCCCCACGCGCGCTCGCACGACAGGCGCCAATCGTACTCATCATGGTAGCCGACACCCCTGCCGTGGAGCAGGTGCTGCTGGGCGAAAACGGTGTCGTTCATGGTGTGCAGAAAGGGGGCCTTGTCATCGATATGGGAACGACCGAGGTAATGGCCACGCGATCCTTCGCCGAAAGGATCAGTGCCCAAGGCGTAGAGTATCTTGATGCCCCGGTTTCCGGCGGCACTGTCGGGGCCGAGGCTGGGAGTCTCGCCATCATGGTCGGCGGCAGCGAGGCGGCGTTCGCTCGCGCCAGGCCCATCTTCGAGGCGCTGGGAGAAAACATTACCCATGTGGGCGATGTGGGTGCTGGGCAGGTCGCCAAGGCCGCCAATCAAATTATCGTCGGACTCAACATCGGTGCCGTTGCCGAGGCGCTCACGCTAGCGAAGCGCGCCGGTACCGATCCGGCCAGGGTGCGCAAGGCCTTGGCCGGCGGGTTCGCGGCCTCACGCATTCTGGAAGTGCATGGCAAGCGTATGATCGAGGACAGCTTCAAACCCGGCGGCAAGGTCACCACACAACGCAAGGATCTCGCACAGGCACTCGAGCTGGCAAAACAACTCGGCGTCGAGCTGCCCGCGACAGCGTTAAACCTACGTCTCTACGAGCGTCTCATCGAGCAGGGCGGCGGCGAGCTCGATCACAGCGCTCTGATCAAGGTGCTCGAGAAAAACTGAGCGCGGGTTTACGTCCTGAATTCAGGCCGCCGATACACTCGACCTGCTACCATCAGCGTGCCGCGCAGACTCGGTCAGATAGTCGAGAGCGGCGGCCACGCCGCCCGCCTTGAACGGGATGCTGCATAGCGCAAGCCCCATCTCCACGCCGCTGAGCGTCCCGGCCAGCGTCAAATCGTTGAAGTCACCGAGATGGCCTATACGGAAGACCTTCCCTTTGAGCTTGCCCAGACCGGTACCGAGCGACATATCGAAGCGCTCGAGGATAAGCTCGCGCAGCGCATCGGCGTCGTGCCCCCCCGGCACCAGCACCGCGGTCAGCGAGCTACTGTACTCCGCCGGGTTGGTACACAGCAGCTCCAGACCCCAGGCCTGCACCGCCCGCCGCGTGGCCTCCGCATGGCGGTCATGGCGCGCGAACACGCGCTCGAGGCCTTCGTCGAGCAGCATCTGGATAGCCTCGCGCAGACCGTACAACAAATTGGTCGCCGGTGTATACGGAAAGTATCCGCTCTTGTTGGCAGCCAGCATCTCTTGCCAGTCCCAGTAAGATCGCTCGAGCGTGGCAGACTTGCTCGCCGCCAGCGCCTTTGCGCTCACGGCGTTGATCCCCAGACCCGGTGGCAGCATGAGTCCTTTCTGCGAGCAGCCGATGGTGACATCCACCTGCCACTCGTCCATGCGAAAATCGATCGACGCAAGCGAGGAGATGGTATCGACCAGCAGCAACGCCGGGTGATCGGCGCGATTCATGGCTGCGCGGATCTCGGCGATACGGCTGCTCACCCCGGTCGAGGTCTCGTTGTGTACCACACACACCGCCTTGATATTGCGCGCGCCGTCCCCGGCAAGCTTCGCCTCCACCGTCGCCGGGTCAACGCCGCTGCGCCAGTCACCCGGCACAAAATCCACGTCCAGACCGAGACGCGCAGCCATGCTGCGCCACAGCGTGGCGAAGTGTCCGGTCTCGAACATGAGCACCTTGTCGCCCGGCGTAAGCGTGTTGCTCAGTGCGGCCTCCCACGCCCCGGTGCCGGAGCTGGGATAGATCACGATGTGGCCTTGGGTCTTGAAAATGGTGCCGAGGCCGACGAGTACTTCCTCGGTAAGGTGCGCGAATGCCGGCCCGCGATGATCGATGGTCGGCGCTGCCATGGCGCGCAAGACGCGATCCGGTACATTGGTGGGGCCGGGTATCTGCAGAAAGTGTCGTCCGCTTGGGCTAGGCATGAGGCGATCGTCCAAGGTAGTCGGCGTCACGCTCGCAGCGCCGCCGGTTGTTTGAGACTTTCCATTATGCCTACTACGATGCGTAATACCAAATATGCGACGCCGGCGACAAAAACCGTATCACCTCGCCGAGATGTTATGATTGGCCGGTAATGTCCACGCCGCTCTTCAAGCACATGCCTGGAGATCCCGTGCTCGCCGCGCGTTTTGGTCGCGAGCTGGAGGGCGAGGTGCTGTTTGATACCTTCACTCGAGGGCGCTACAGCACGGATGCCTCCATCTACCAAGCCGAACCCGTGGGGGTGATCGTACCGCGCAGCGAACAGGACATCGTACGCATGGTCCAGATCGCGGCCGAAGAAGGCGTGCCGGTTCTCGCGCGCGGTGGCGGCACCTCGCAGTGCGGACAAACCGTCGGCAATGGTATTGTGGCCGATGTCAGCAAGTACCTGAACAAGGTGCTTTCCCTCGATACCGAGGCGCGCACGGTGCGCGTGCAGCCCGGCATTGTACTCGAGCAACTGAACAAATTTCTCAAGCCACACGGTCTGTTCTTTCCCATCGACCCCTCCACCGCGAGCCGCGCCACCATAGGTGGTATGGCCGGTAATAACAGTTGCGGCGCACGTTCCATATGTTACGGCAACATGGTGCATAATGTGCGCGCGATCAACGCCGTGATGGTGAACGGGCAGACGTGGCATTTTGGGCCGGTGGCCGCGGATCTCGACGGCCTGCGCGACGATCCCGGCTACCGGAAACTGGTCGAGCGGCTTCGAGCGATTGCGAACCGCGAAGCCGCTGAGATCGAGGCGCGTATTCCCAAGCTGCTGCGTCGCGTGGGCGGTTACAACATCGATAGCATCGCGCCGGGCGGTCACAACATGGCACACATGCTGGTCGGCTCCGAAGGGACGCTCGCCTTTTTTACCGCCATAGAGCTCGAGCTGCAGACCATACCGGCGCACAAGGTGCTCGGTGTCTGCCTTTTTCCGACGTTCTGCCAGGCAATGGACGCCACCCGCCACATCGTTAAGTTCGCGCCGGCGGCCGTCGAGCTTGTCGATCGCACGATGATCGAGCTGGCACGCGATATTGCCGCCTTCCGCCCGACCGTAGAGCGGTTCGTCCGCGGCAAGCCGGAGGCCTTGCTGCTGGTGGAGTTCGCCGGCGACGATCACACCGAGCAGATTCGGCGCCTCGCAGAGCTGGAGCAGCTGATGGGCACACTAGGCTTTGCCGACGCGCTAATAAAGATCACCGACTCCGCCTTCCAGCGCGCCGTGTGGGAGGTGCGCAAGGCCGGCCTCAACATCATGATGTCGATGAAGGGGGACGGCAAACCCGTGTCCTTCATCGAAGACTGCGCTGTCGGCTTGGACGATCTCGCCGAGTACACCGATCGCCTGAACCAGGTCTTTGCCAGACACGGCACCACCGGCACATGGTACGCCCACGCCTCGGTGGGTTGTCTACATGTGCGCCCGGTGCTGAACATGAAAGACGAAGCCGACGTGCACAAGATGCGGGCGATTGCCGAGGAGGCATTCGCGATGGTGCGCGAGTACAAGGGGTCGCACTCTGGTGAGCACGGCGATGGCATCGTGCGCTCGGAGTTTCACGGCCCGATGTTCGGGCCACGCATCGTGCGCGCGCTCGAGGAAATCAAGGACAGCTTTGATCCGGACGGGCTGTTTAATCCGGGCCGGATCGTGCGCCCCCCACGCATGGACGATCGCCGGCTGTTCCGCTACCGCCCCGATTACGCGCCGCAGCAGCTCGACACCGCCTTTGACTGGAGTGAATGGGGCGGTTTTTCTGGTGCCGTCGAGATGTGTAATAACAACGGTGCGTGCCGCAAGTCCGATCCCGGCGTCATGTGCCCATCCTACCGCGCGACCGGCGATGAGCAGCACGTGACTCGTGGCCGCGCCAACACACTGCGCCTGGCCATCACCGGTCAACTCGGCGCCGACGCGCTGGCCTCCGACGCCATGGCGGAAACGATGGCACTTTGCGTCTCGTGTAAGGCCTGCAAGCGCGAATGCCCGACCGGTGTTGACATGGCACGCATGAAGATCGAGTTTCTCTATCACTACCGCAAACGCCATGGTCTTCGATCCAGGGATCGGGCGATCGCTTACATGCCACGCTACGCGCCGCATGCTGCGCGATTCGCGCCGCTGCTCAACTTGCGCGACCGCCTGCCGGGGCTGGGTCGCATGAGCGAACGCATGTTCGGCCTGAGCGCGCGGCGGGAACTGCCGCGTTGGCGGCGTGATGTCTTTCGCCCACCGGTGGCAGCGGGTACGAACGATGGGCGCGCGGTAGTGCTGTTTGCCGATACGTTCAACACCTATTTTGAGCCGGAGAACGCGTACGCTGCGCACGCCGTGTTGACGGCGGCGGGTTACCAGGTGCACACGCCACGCCCGGTGGACGGCCGGCCGCTGTGCTGCGGGCGAACCTTCCTCACTGCTGGCCTGGTCGACGAGGCAAGGCATGAAGCGCAGCGCACAATCGAAACACTACGGCCCTATGTGGACAAGGGAATTCCGATTGTAGGACTCGAGCCGTCGTGCCTGCTCACTTTGCGCGATGAGTTCACGGTCATGCTCCCCGGTACCGACACCCAGGCACTGGCTGCGCGCGCGCTGCTGCTTGAGGAGTTCCTCGTCAACGAACAGGATGCCGGTACATTGAAGCTGCCGCTCGGGCCCGTGTCCTGGCGGCGGGCGTTATTGCATGGCCACTGTCATCAAAAGGCGTTGGGCGCTATGCCGGCAGTCGAGCAGGCGTTGCGGCTGGTGCCCGAGCTCGCGGTGGACGAGATCGAATCGAGCTGTTGCGGTATGGCCGGTGCCTTCGGCTACGAGACTGAACACTATGAGCTGTCAATGAAGATGGGCGAGCTCGGACTGTTGCCGGCCGTGCGCGCGGCAGGTGAAGACATCGTGATTGTTGCCGACGGCACCAGCTGTCGCCAGCAGATCCAGCATGGTGCTCAGCGCAAGGCGATGCACGTCGCCTGGGTGCTGCAGTCAGCCCTGATTCGGTGATGGCGAGAAGTCATTTCTTAAGGATGTCCTAGCTAATGCATCAGAACAATTTGCCGAAGTAATGCTCGTAGGCAAGCTTGTAGTCGGGCGAGTTGAGGAGCTCGTAAAACGCCACCCGCATCGCCCAGGCTCTCTGCGATTCCAGGACCTTCACGACGTATGGATCCTTCATCAGCTTCCGGCGCAATACCTTGTCCCAGGCTTTGAGCTGCGCACTCATCACCGACTCCGGCGTCCGATAAACCTTGACGCCATACAAATTTATGAGCCGCTGGAGATCCCTAGAGTAGCTGTCCATTGCCAGGCCAAAGTTAGCGGTACTCGCAGCCTCCGCCGCATACTTCAGGATCGCTTGCTGTTCTTTCGCCAGGGACTCGTACTTGCTCTTGTTAAAGATAACTTCGAAAAAGTCCATAGCCTGATGGTAGCTACCCATCATGTAGACCTTGCTGACGTCCTGAGCGCCAAAGCTCTTATCGGACGTCGGGTTGTTGTACTCAAAGGCCTCGATTACGCCGCCTTCCAGCGCCGAGGTGATATCCCCACTGGGAAGCTGGTTAACTTTGAGGCCCGCCGTCTGCATGATGTCGGCCGCCAGACCCACGGTACGGTACTTGAGGCCCCTCAATTGCTTGGGGCTCTTGATTCGCTTCTTGAACCATCCAAGTGGCTGGGCCGGCATGGGCATGCAGAAGAATCCGACCAGGTTAAGGCCAAGGATCTGCTGGACGAGTTCTTCGTAAAGTGCCTGACCCCCACCGTACTGAATCCAGGCCAGCGTGTGATGAGCGTTCTGCCCAAAGACGGGTCCTGTACCGAACAAGGATGCGGCCTTGTTTTTGCCGTACCAGTAAGCCGTTACCTGATGACCAGCGTCGAGCACGCCCTTGTGGACGGCGTCCTGGATTTGCCACGGCTTCACCACCGAGCCCGCTGTCAGATAGGTGATCTTCAGCCGGCCGCCGCCCATCTCGTTGACGCGCTTCACATAGTCCTGGGCGTACCGGTTGAAAATGTCTTTGGCGCCCCACGCACCTTGCATCTTCAGAGTAATCGTCTGTGCCCGGCTAACCATTGGCAAACCTAAAGTTGCCGCGCCACTGACCGCAGCCGTCACGGCAGCACCGGTCTTCAGGAACTTGCGCCTATTTGCAGCCATGTCGTTCTTGCTTTCGTCTCTTAATATTCATGCCGTCATTTCGCCTTGTGGTTCATGGGGTGGAAGGCCACTACTGCATGAAGTTTGAAGCGTCCAAAGTCCCTGCAAATACAATACATCAGATTAGTGCTCGTACTGTTCTAACCCAGCTTGTGGGCAGTCGCTAGACAGAAAAACGGGGTGAGTGCGTACTCGACCCTGTGATTTACGTACAAACCCGATACAACCGTCATTATGCGTTAACGGACCAAGGGAGGGAACGATTCGAGATGGAAAGGGGTTTGAGATTAGCTCGCCAATTGTTGGCAACCAGCCTGCGCGCCCACCTGCTGGCGGTAGCCAGACAGAGTTGCATGGCATGCTGCCTCTCAGTGCAGGTGCGCCGCCCTGATCACGAATTCTTCACCCGCGATTACCCTGACAGGCGGCTTCCGTACGCATAAACGGTACCGATGGTTCGCGTCCACGGTAGGCTCCGCAGTTGCCGGGGCGTAATCACGTCCCAAGCTCGAGGGCACAGCCGCTCGCGCCCCCCGTACAGGGGTGCTCACAACCCGCGGGACAGCCCCCTTTGCGACTCCTGCCCACTAACAGGAAATGATGTCGTCTGCCAAATGACCCTAGCCTATAGCGTCAGCGACCATACCGTGACGTCCTTATAACTTTTTGTTCTAACGCCATGCATATTTGGTATATTGTATACAATATCAACTATGTTATTCTATTTTGCAGTAATCCTCCGTAGAAGTGATGTGGGTGTTAGCTCACTTGACCAGCGCTGCGCGCCGGACCGACGGGGGTCTGTGTCCGGTTGCGCGCGCCGGTTTTTTCGTGCCTTGGCGCCCTCTCGCCCCGCTTGTTGCGAGGCCAACCGACCCAGGTCGAGCGGCGGGACGCCGGGATGGCGTACGTTGCACGAGGCACATGGTTGGCATTTGCCGATCCATATTTGGCCACGGCGGCCGCCGCCCACCGGCCCAACAGCCGTACCGGTATGTGGCGCGGTCGGCTGTACGCGAGTCCATCCGGTCGCTGTTGCAAGAGCACGGACACGCGGCAGACCGACCATGGGTGCGAATGCGAGCCAGCGTGATGTTGGCGCACAGCTCCGGGCACCGGTCAACCTGCACGCGGGTCGCACGCATCACAAGATCTCTGGAGGATACATACAGCAATAAACCGACGGCCCACCGTCGTATCACACCGCGCAGGAGAGCATCATGACCTACTGGATCCGCTTTGAGCAGGCAGGGCAAACCAAGTTTGGCACCCTGGAAGATAACACTATAACTGTACACGAGGGCAACATGCTTAGTGGTCCCAGACCTACCTCGGAGACCGTTGCGCTTCGCGAGGTCAAGGTCCTGACACCCACTGCCGCGTCAAAGATGGTCGCACTGTGGAACAACTTCCATGCCCTCGCCAGCAAGTTCGATCTCGCCGTACCCGAGGAGCCGCTTTATTTCCTGAAATCTACGAGCTCGTTCCTGGCGCCCGGTGAGACCATACAGCGTCCACGATCCTACGACGGTCGGGTGATTTTCGAAGGCGAGCTCGGGATCGTAATAGGCAATCGGTGCAGGGAGGTCTCTGAGACGAATGCCGAGCAATATATCTTCGGCTATACCTGTGTCAACGATGTCACGGCGTTCGAGCTGATCAACAAGGACAAGTCATTCGCACAGTGGACGCGCGCCAAGAGCTTCGACACTTTCGGCCCGTTCGGTCCGGTGATTACGACCGGATTGGATCCCACCGGGCTCACGATCAAGACACTCGTCAATGGCGAAGAGCGGCAAAATTACCCTGTGAGCGACATGATCTTCGCCCCGGCGCGTCTGGTCAGCCTGATCTCGCGGGATTTGACGCTTTTCCCCGGCGATGTCATAACCTGTGGGACGTCGCTTGGGGCCGGCTCGATGAAACCGGGAAACACCATCGAGGTGGTCATCGACGGCGTTGGCCGACTGATAAACTCTTTCGAATAAGGGTCGCGCAACATAGGCGGCGGGAAGCGAGCACGGCGTCACCCAGTCTATTATAATAGTGAGCGTTTGAGCCCTCGGACTGGAAGCAGGAGATAACCATGAAAACTTGCATCATCGGAGCCGGTGCGATCGGCGGGTTAATAGGTGCCAGATTCGCCCTCGCCGGCGAGCAGATCACGTTTATCGAACGTAATACGGCACATTTGGATGCAATCAACAGCAAGGGTCTGAAGCTACTGATGCAAGACGGCGAGGAGCTTGTGGCCAGCGAGGTCGAGGCAGTCCCCTCGATGGATAAGGCCGGTACGCAAGATCTTGTCATTATCGCTGTCAAAGCGTACCACATCCCGTCGATTGCACCTGCGATGCGGGCACTTTTCGGGCCAGAGACGGTGGTGTTAACGATCCAGAATGGGATCCCGTGGTGGTACTTCCACAAGCACGGCGGCGAGTTCGATGGCCGGCGTATCGAGGCCGTGGACCCGGACGGCGAGATCGACGCCAACATCGAGCCCGAGCGGATTATCGGTTGTGTCGTTTACCCGGCGGCGGAAGTGGTCGCGCCCGGCGTAATCAAACATGTCGAAGGCAACCGCTTCCCGCTGGGTGAGCTCGACGGCTCCCACAGCGAGCGCGCGGAGGTGATCTCGCAAACATTCACCAAGGCGGGCTTCAAGTCCTTCGTTCTGGATGATATCCGCGCTGAGATCTGGCTGAAGGCCTGGGGCAATTTGTCTTTCAACCCGATCAGCGCTTTAACGCAGGCCACCCTGATCGACATCTGTCAATTCACACCCACCCGTGAGCTGGCGGCGAGAATGATGGAAGAGGCTCAGGTGATCGCAAATAAGCTCGGTATCCAGTTCCGTCACACGATTGAAAAACGGATTGCCGGAGCCGAAAGCGTTGGCAAGCACAAGACTTCGATGCTACAGGATGTCGAGGCCGGGCGTGCGCTGGAGATCGAGGCGCTGGTGGGCACCGTGGTAGAGTTGGGAAGGCTCACGCATACGCCGACGCCCCATATCGACGCGATCTACGCGTGTACGAAGCTGCTTGATAAGATTATGGGCGAAGAAAGTGCGGGGATCGGATTAAAGAACGTGGCCTGATCGCGCCGTCGGCACGGAGAGTCGCCATGCAATCGAAAAGCGGGCCGGTGGCGCGAAGATCGGCAGTGAACACAAAACCTCAACGGTAGAGGCAGAACGTATACTCGACATCAAGTACTCCGCAGTGGCAACGCGGTGCAGATCCAGCGCTCACATAAAAAGCAGATCAATTACCCGTGATTGCTCGTGTTGTTCTCGCCTTTTCTCAAAGTCTCCACAAAGTCGGCAATTACCATGCCGAGAACGCCAATAATGATGAGCCACAGAGGAATAGAATGTATCATCAAGGCGTAATACGCCAAGAAAACAACGACCATCACTGCGGCAATTACCCCGGTGATTAGTGTAACCATGAAACGTCGATGCCTCCGTCAGTTTTCAATGACTTTTGTGAGCCAGCGGGCCGTTCGCAACAGCCGTGCGTCATCGCCCCGTGGTCCCACCAGTTGCACGCCTATTGGCATACCGCTTGTCCCTTGCAGGAGTGGGAGCGTAATCGCGGGTGTCCCGCACAGAGTCCATATCGTGCAGAAAATCGGACTGCCCGTCGAATCCAGACCGATGGGCGCCTCGCCGGTGGTCGCCGGCGCTACGATAGCGTCATACTTCTCGAAGATCTGAGCAAGTACGCCGTTTAGAACACCAACCTGGCCCACCGCGTCGTTGTAATCCACAGCCAGGCAGCTCTGCCCACGCTCTATCATCTCGCACAGAATGGCACTCAACTTATT
Source organism: Acidiferrobacterales bacterium (assembly GCA_046758085.1). Lineage (GTDB taxonomy): Bacteria > Pseudomonadota > Gammaproteobacteria > Acidiferrobacterales > SPGG2 > VRUB01. The sequence continues at coordinate 16,732 of JBHHZP010000015.1, read as the reverse complement.
CTTGCCGTTCTCGTATTCACGCTTGAAGCTCCTGGCAAGGTCCGCTTCCATGATTGTCCGATGCCACGATATTGCATCATTGAAGATAGTCGGTAGCACGACCTCCGCGATATTCTCGCCAAGGTGCTCGACAAGATCCGCAAACGCTTCCTGTGTGTCCTTATCGGCGTGGTCCCACACCGGTGTCTTGACAAAGGCCAGCTCCGGTGGGACCGGGGGCTCCTGTGCCATGGTCTCGATGAGCTGCAGTCGTGCCTGCGGCCGGGTATCGGGATCGTGTTCGTCGAAGGCCATGAGCTGCTCTGTAATCAGCGCCACATCCTCAATGGTGCGCCCGAATACTCCGACCTGGTCCAACGGGCGCGACTGCTGCAGTACAAGATGCCGCGAAATGAGGCCGTGGGTTGGTTTGTATCCGCAGACACCGCAATACGAGGCGGGCCGTATGACCGATCCATTGGTCTGGGTACCTACGCTGAGCGGTACCATATGCGCTGCCACCGCAGCCGCCGAGCCGCTGGAGGAGCCCCCCGGGGTACGCTCCGGATCGTGCGGATTGGTCGTCTTGCCCGGCTCGTAGACCGCCAGCTCCGTGGTGACCGTCTTGCCCATGATCACCGCGCCCGCCGCGCGCAGCAGTGAAACCACGGTCGCATCGATGTCAGGCTTGCGCCCAGCGTGCAGGACCGTGCCGTCTTCGGTTGGCATGTCGTCGGTGTCAAAGATATCCTTGACGCCGACGGGAATACCGTGCAGCGGACCTAGGGCTTCGCCTTTGCGCAATGCGAGGTCGGCATCGCGTGCCTGCTTCAAGGCATGCTCCGGGTCCAGGAAGGCCCAGGCGCGGACCGTATCCTCAACGTCGGCAATGTGGTCAAGGCAAGCCTGCACCAGCTCCTCGGACGTAATCTCGCCGGCGCGAATTGCCTCGCCCGCCCTGGCGGCGTTTAAGCGAATCAGCTCCATCGGCTATTCGATGTTATTTCTAGCGGTCTGCAAACGCCACAGCACGTATGGCGCTCGCTCTTCCAAAATAGGTTGGGATATAACGCCACAAAACCAGCGCCCGTCACTACCTGACCGCGTAGATCTGTTCAGGCAACCACAGCGCGATGGCCGGAAAATTATACAGGATCACCATGGCGATCAGCACCACTATGAGGAACGGGAAGCACCCCTTGAAGATCTCCATGAGCTGAACTTCGGGCGGAGCTACCCCTTTGAGGTAGTACGCCGCCATCGCCATCGGCGGCGTCATGAACGAGGTCTGCAGATTGAGGGCCACCAGTATCCCGAAGAACAGCGGGTCAATGCCAAAGGGCTCCAGCAGCGGCAGGAAGATCGGTACGAAGATGATGATGATCTCACTCCACTCCAACGGCCAGCCGAGCAGAAAAATAATGAGCTGCGCGATGATAAGGAACGTCACCGTCGGGTTCATCAAGCCGCCGAACGACAGATCCACGCCGGTCACGAATTCCTTGATGACTTCATGGCCACCGAGGTAGGAAAACACCGAGGAGAACGTCCAGGAACCGACAAACAGCCAACACACCATGGCCGAAGTGCGCACCGTAAGATAGACGGATTCCGTGAGGGTCTCCTTTTGTAAGCCGCGCCAGCCAAGGCCGCCCAGCAAACCGACGAAGAAACCGATCTCGAGCGCATATTTGGTTATCTCCTTTTGCTCGAGCAGGAGATACGCGACAATCAGATAGAGCGCGCCGAGCGCCAGGCCGGCAACGGCACCGAGCCCTGTAGAGCGCATCAAGGCGCGACCGGCTGTCGTCTTTGGCTGAAGCCACGCAAGCATCGATGACCCCCCACCGAAAAAACGAAGGCCAGCGGCAGCGGCAAGGCTGATGATGATGCTAACACCCGGCCCCCCCGGCAACGCCCGGTTTTTCGGCAGCGTCGCGCCGATGATGTCTATGTCTTCCATCAGCCGCAGTAAGAAATATGGGGAAACATACAGCACCAGCACGATCAGGCCGCCGACCGCAATGGCTCCCAACCAGCCGTTTTCCGCCCGACCGTATTTTTCGACCCAATCAGGGGTATCTTTTCCGCTGAGAATCGCGCCGATGTGATAACCCGCGGCCAGCACCAGGCCACCAAAGGCACCCACTGCGGCCGCCTCCGTCGGCGAGGCAAAGCCAAACAAGATGGCGCCCAGCACGGACATGATCAAAAGGGCGAGCGGGAGAAAGGACGTCAGTATCATCATGAGCAGCGCCCGCGTGGGAATATCTGTCTGTTCCTTGGGCGGCTTGGGTGCCAAGCTGGGGTTGAGCAACGCCCGTCCTACCACGTAGATCATGTAAAGCCCCGCCAGCATCATGCCCGGAAACATGGCGGCAGCATACGCCTGGACCACAGAGATGGCGGTCGTCGCGGCATAGACGATCAGCATGATACTCGGCGGAATCAGAATCCCAAGGCAGCCACCGGCGCAAATGACACCGGTGGCGAACTTGCGGTCATAACCGGCTTTCAGCAACGCCGGCAAAGCCAGCAGTCCCATCAGCGTCACGACAGCACCGATGATGCCGACGGCGGTGGCGAACAGCGCGCAGGTCGCGAGCGCCGCGACGGCCATGGATGCGGGCACGACACGGGCCGCAATATTGAGACTGAAAAACAGCCGATCGACAATGTTGGCGCGCTCGACGATGTAACCCATGAACAGGAACAACGGCACCGCGACCAGTACGTCGTTGATCATCACCGAGTACGTCTGATTCACCAGCAGGTCGAAGATGTTGTTCTGGTACCAAGGCAGGTCCGCGTTGAAGTACGCATAGAAGCCGAAACCGACACCCATCGCGACCAGCGTGAAAGCGATGGGGAAACCGAGCATAATTGTAAGCAGTAGTATCCCCAGCATGAACAGGGCGACTTGCGGGTCGGTCATTTTGCGCCCCCTTCGCGGTCGCGATCTAGACGCAGTTCGTGCTCGATCTCGCGCTCTCGCTCCTGAAGTATCGCGATCTCGGTCTCCTCCACGTCGTGCAACCGTTGCGGCCATTTACCATGCTTCAAGCACAACACGCAGCGCACCGCTTCCGCAATTCCCTGCAGCAGCACAAGGAATGCGGCGATCGGAAGAATCGTCTTCAATGGAGACACCGGTACGCCTGCAGGGCTGTTGATGCTGATCTCCCCCCGAGGTCCACCCGGACCCCACGGCCGGTAGCTCCAGGACTCGGAGGCATAATCGAAGCCGGCATAAATTAACGCCGCCATCCCAGGGAACAGAAAAAGGATAATCAGCGTAAGCTCGATCACCGCCTGGACGCGCGCAGGCCAGAGCCGATAGATCACGTCCCCGCGTACGTGCGCGTCCCGGGAAAGGGCATAGGCCCCCGCCATCATGAACAGGGCCCCGTACATCGTGTAGCTTATGTCAAACGCCCATGCGGTCGGATCTCTCAGCGCCTTGCGGACGAACACCTCGTACACGTAGGCAAAAGTGAGCACCAGGATGCACCAGGCGAAGGCCTTTCCCACCCACGCACTCAAGCGGTCGATGACCAACACAAATTGATTCAATGCATCGCTCTCGAACAGGGATGCCGAAGAACCCTTAAGATGTTCGGGGCGGCGCTCGCTGCGCCGCCCCGAACCCAGTTGCTTCAGTTAACTACGGACCGTTCCGTTAGAAGCCGAGCTCGTTCGGGAAATAATGCTCGTAGGCAAGCTTATAGTCGCACTGGTTGAGAAGGTAATAGAAAGATGCCCGGTGGGCAAAATTCTTCTGCGACCTCAAGACTTTGGCGAAGAACGGATCCTCGGCCTCGAGCTTGGCGATCATCACGTCCCAGGCAGCGAGCTGCTTGGACATGATCGACTGCGGCGTGCGGTAGACCTTGACGCCCGCCTTCTTGATCAGCCACTGCAGGTCATTCGAGTAGCTGTCGATCCCCAGCCAGAAGTTGCTCGAGGACGCCGCGGCTGCCGCGTGCTTCAACATCGCCTGCTGCTCCTTCGCCAGCTTGTTGTACTTCGTCTTGTTGAAGATGATCTCGAAGAACTCTGCCGCCTGGTGGTAGCTGCCCAACATGTAGACCTTGCTCACGTCCTGCGCGCCAAAGCTTTTGTCGGACGTCGGATTATTGAACTCGAACGCCTCGATTACGCCGCGCTCAAGCGCCGGCACGATCTCGCCGCCGGGAAGCTGGGTTACCTTGAGGCCCATTTCCTGCATCAGGTCGGCCGCCAAACCGACGGTGCGGTACTTCAGGCCCACCATGTCCTCGGCGCTCTTGATCGGCTTCCTGAACCACCCGAGCGGCTGGGTCGGCATGGGCATGGCGAAGAACCCGACCGTGTTGATCCCCAGCTTGGCGATCAGCTCGTCATAGAGTTGCTGGCCACCACCGTTATGAATCCAGGCCAGCCCGAGATGGGCATCCTGGCCGAAGACGGGTCCCGTGCCGAACAGCGAGGCCACCTTGCTCTTACCGTACCAGTACACGGTCACCCCGTGCCCACCGTCGAGCACGCCCTTGTGCACGGCGTCTTGCACGCGGAATGACTTCACCACCGCGCCGGAGACTAGATAGTTGATCTTCAGGCGGCCACCCCCCATGGCGTTGACCGAGTCAACGTACTGCATGGCCATATCGTTGAAGATATCCTTTGCGCCCCAGGCACCTTGCATCTTCAAGGTGACTGTCTGCGCCCGGGAGACCATCGGGAAACCCAATGCTCCCGCCCCGGCGACGCCGGCCGCGGTAGCGGCACCGGCTTTCAGAAACTTACGCCGGCCGACCTCCGTCTTTACGTTTTTGGTAGTGCTCTGAGGCTTTTTCATGTGTTTCACCCTCCTCGGTTTAATGCATCAGCAGTTAATCAGTGGTTCATCAAGCGTCGAACGGTGGTGCGCGGAAAAGCGGTATTGTCGGCTTGCGTTGCACACTGCGTCTTCGGTTGGCCATATTTCTCTCCTTCGCCTGCCTGATTCAATGCGAGCGAGTACCAGGAAAATGCAGCCTGCCCCGACTTTCCGCGACCTATTCCACGACCTCATGGGGGCCTGAGTGAGATCCTCCTTGTAATGATGTGTAGCGCGGTTGTTCTCTTTTTTCCGGATACCCCCAACGGGGCCCGTTCTGATATCTCGTATACCACAATAGCCTGGACAGGACAAATCCTGCGTCACAACAATTAAGACCGCAACATGTGAGTTCCCATTACAGCGCACCCGCTGCCCATCCTCCGCTGCAGTGCAGCAAAAAGAGTTGTCTAGACCAACCGGTCGCGCGGCTCGTGCCCAGCAAAAATGGCATCGAGGTTGTCTAACGCCCTGTAGCCCATGGCGTCGCGCGTCTCGCGGGTTGCACTGCCAATATGCGGTAGCAGAAAGGTATTCCTGATGTCGCGAAACGCTGGGTTGATGTTGGGTTCGTTTTCGTAAACGTCGAGGCCGGCGGCGGCCAGCTTGCCCGAATTGAGGGCGTCGATTAACGCCGTCTCATCAACAATGCTGCCGCGAGCCGCGTTGACAACGATCGCCCCGTCTGGAAGCAGTGCAATGCGTTCAGCGTTAAGCAAGTGCCGCGTCTCTGGCATCGCCGGGCAGTGCAGCGCCAGGAAATCGCAGTGTGGCAGAAGGTCTTCCGTCGTTTCGTGATAGATGGCGCCGGCCTCGCGATCAGGAGGAAGACGGCGAACATCGGAATAATGGATTTCCATGTCAAAACCGCGTGCGCGCCGCGCCGTAACGTGTCCGACGCGCCCCATGCCGATGATCCCGAGGCGCTTACCCGTCACCTGAATACCTACCATAAAGCTGGGGCTCCAGGTGTCCCATTCTCCGGTGCGCACGAGCCGCTCGCCCTCGCTGGCTCGGCGAGCTGCTCCCAGCATAAGCAGTATCGTAAGCTCGGCGGTGGCGTCACTGAGCACATCCGGCGTATTGGTGACGATAATGCCGCGCGCCTTGGCGGCGACCAGATCGACATGGTCAACACCGACGGAAAAATTGGCGATGGCGCGCACACTATCGGGGAGGCGTGCGATGACATCCGCGGAGAAGTGCTCCGTGTGGCAGGGCAATATAACCTCGGCACCCTCGGCCCGCTCGATCAACTCATTGGTCGTATAGAGCCGGTCTTCGTCGTTGAAACGGGGATCGTAATCGCGGCGCAGCCGATCCTCGACAGCCTGGGGCAACTTGCGGGTAACCAGGACAGCGGGTTTGGTGGTCATTTGCAGTCTCAATGGCTAATGATCGGGAGTCCGGATTCTGCCCGCGAAACCAGTCGCTGACAAGCGCTGTCCCCTGAACAGCCGCACGTGGGGCAGCGTCGACGCGCACCCCCCGGCGGGGGGTAATCTAGGCCTCGCCGCGAGCAGGATAATTCTTCTCGACAATGAAATCGATTGCGGCCAGGATCTCCTTGAAATGTGGGCGGGCAAACGGCATGGTTGCAACCGATGATGCATACAGAGTTTGATCCGGCGTAATAAGAAACACCCCGGGTTCATTGAACTCATCGGGCTCCACCACCCCGGCCGAGGTCTTGCCGCGGCTCCTGGAGATGTACAGACCCCACTCACGCGCTTTTGAGATGCTGAGACCGTAGCCGATGCGAAGGTTTGCGAGCTTCCACCCGTCCTTCGTCTGCCGCGCCCGTTCCTGCGTGTCTGTGCTGAGCGCGATCACCTCGACGCCACGCTTGGTAAACTCCTCGAGCATACGGTCAAGCCCGCCGATATACGGCCTGCATATCGGGCAATGGTAGCCTCGATAGGCAACGATCATGGTGAAGTTTTCAGGGCGCTGCTTGGACAAACGCCATCGCCCCGCATCCAGTATTTCAACGTCGAGCTCTGGGGATTTCGTACGCGGTTTAAGCGCTGACATGTTTTTCTCCTGTAGGAACGACGAATGCTTACCACGGCGATAATATCACGCCGCACACGTCGATGAGCGTCTTAAATAACACATGCCGCTCTTTGAAAAGAAGATCTACACGGCAGATGCGGGCGTTAGCACTCCTGCGCCTGGACTCAACCGAGCGCAAAATACCTCCAAAAATAACCAGCACTATCGGAACATTCAAACACGAGACCGCCGCCGATGACGTCGTTTACACGGCCAATGAAGCGAGCACAAGCCTACACGGCGGGTTTCAGCGGAAGACACTAAGGACAGAACAGCCTTTGACCCATGCAATACGCGCCGCGGAGAAAATTTTCGGTGAGGCGGCTACGATCCGTTTCCAGCGCGTTGGAGGTTGCAGGTTAGGTGAAAACTACAAAGGGGCCAGCAGCCGGCCAACGACACCCGCGTAATCTTCCGGGGGAATGGGGAAGTTACTTGATCGCACCGACAGTGAAGCCAGAGATGAAACGGTCAACAAAAAAATTGTAGATGAATGCAATGGGTACGCTGGCGATCAGGCAGGCAGCCATCAGTGAGCCCCAGAAGTACACATCCCCGCGCACGAGGAAGGTCGGCACCCCTACGCTCACCGTGTATTCTCGTGACGAGGTGATGAAGGTCAGGGCATAGACGAATTCCTGCGACACCAGGGTGAAAGCAAAGATGATCACCGTCAGCGTAGCGGTGTGGGAAACCGGCAACACCACCTTCACAAACGCGCCGAACCGGCTAAGCCCGTCGACCATTGCTGCCTCCTCAATGTCGCGCGGAATGGCCTTGAAGAAACCCATTAAAAGCCAGGTGCAGAACGGGATTGTAAAACTTGGATAGACCAAAACCAGAGACCACAACGAGTCCTGCAGGCCAAGGTCCGCAATCACTCGCGAGAAAGGAATGAACAGAATGGTCGGCGGCACCAGGTATGTGAGAAATATCCCAATCGCCAGGTGCTGCGCCCAACGCCCGGGCAACCGCGCCAAGCTATAGCCCGCAGGCACTGCGACCAGAAGCGTGATTATTACAACAGCGACCCCAACCGCGGCCGTATTCACGAGCCACTGTACATAAAACGTGTCCATAAATAGCACCCGTAGGTGCTCAACGGTGGGTGGGTCGTTGAAAAGGAAGGGGTTGTTCTCGGTGTTGAGTAGGTCGCGGGTTTCCTTGAAGGTGGTGATGAGCATCCAGTAGAAGGGAAAAGCGGCAAAGCCGACAAATACCGCGAGCATGCCCAAATGTCCACCCCGTGCAACCCAGCTCTTCAAATGCGCCGTCTGCGTGCTCATCTCAAGTCACCTCAGCACGCCGGGCCATGCGCAAGAACACCGCTGCTACGATGGCTAAAAGCGGGAAGAGGAACAACGAAATTGCCGCGCCCTCGGCCAGATCGCCTCCATCAATTCCGGTAAAGTAGGCAAGGCTTGCCAGCACTTGCGTACTATCGTAAGGGCCGCCCCGTGTCAGTACGAAGATCACGATCATGTCAGTAAACGCGAAGACGATGCCGAAAAGAAACGCAACCAAAAGGATGGGCAAAAGCAGGGGTACGGTGATCTCAAAGAGCGTGCGCCAGAACCCTGCGCCGTCCACAGCGGCAGCATCGAGAATATCCTGCGGAATCGACGTGAGTCCGGCAAGGATGATAACGGTTGCAAGCGGAAGGAGGCGCCAGACGTGCACCGTGATGATCGACGCCATGGCCAGGTCAGGCTGACCCAGCCAGATCGGCCACGTATCGGCACCAAAAACGCCAATCGCTTGCGCCGTCCAGTTAATGATGCTGTAAATCGAATCGAAGATCCATAACCAGCCGATGCTGCCGAGCGAAATCGCCGCGACCCAGGGGAGTAAGATCAACAACCGCACCAGCCACTTGCCGCGAAAGTCCTTGATCAGTGACATGGCCAGCGCCTTCGCCAAAATTACCACCACCACCTGGGAGACGAAGGCGAAGATAAAGGTGTTCTTGACTGCACTCCAAAACGTTGGATTGTTCACGACACGACGGAAGTTCTCAAGGCCGACGAAGCGCATTTCTTCACTCCCGACGGTAACGTTGGTCAGGCTGTAATACAAAGCGAGAAAGAAAGGAAACCCGACCAGCAAAACAACGTAGAGGATGGCCGGCGCAACCATCATGCGACCAAGCCAACGCTCGTCGTCGAGAATCTTGGACCGAAGTTGGCCGCCCGGTCGCGCGGTGGTGACAGCGGGTCTTTCATCCGTCGCCATCACGGCTCCCCGGTGGCATCGATACGCAGGCCACTAGCCCGGTCAAAGCGATTGATATTCGCTGCCTTGACGAAGAACTCGTAGCGTTTCCCAAGTTCAATAGCGACCGTCACCATCGAAGGCAATTCGGCGATGACCTTGATATCCGGGAAAGGCGATTCCAGCATGCCGTAGAGCAATCGATCGGCGCCCAGATATTCAACCCGCGTCACCCGGAAAGGGAAGCGAATCAGATCGTCGCCCCCGTCCAACACGTTGCGGGGAAGAAAGTGCTCGGGGCGGAAGCCGATGATCTGACTGTCCTGCTCGACCAGATTCATCGGCGGTGAGCCGATGAAGGTTGCGACGAAGGTGTCGGCGGAACGGTGGTAAACGTCTTGTGGCGTGCCGATCTGGTGCACCTTACCTTGGTTAAGCACGGCGACGCGGTCGCCCAGTCCCATCGCCTCGATTTGGTCGTGGGTAACGTAGATCGTCGTGGTGCCGATGCGTCGCTGCAGTTGCTGGAGCTCATCCCTGGCCGAGGCTCTCAGTTTCGCATCAAGGTTGGATAAAGGCTCATCGAGCAAAAACACGATGGGCTCACGAACCAACGCGCGGGCCAGCGCGACGCGCTGGCGCTCACCGCCAGAAAGCTGGCGAGGTTTACGCTCAAGCAGGTGCTCGATGCTGAACATGCCGGCAGCCCATTTCACCTTTCGGCGGATGACGCCCTTCTCCATCCCCTGTGCCCGAAGCGGGAAGCTGATATTTTTGAAGACTGTGAGGTGGGGGTAAAGCGCATAGCTTTGAAACACCATCGCAACATTTCGTGCCCGCGGTGGCAGAGGCGTCACCACTTGCCCGTCGATCAACACATCGCCCGCGGTCGGCGCCTCGAGGCCCGCGATCATCCGCATCAACGTCGTCTTGCCACAGCCTGAAGGTCCAAGAAGGACAACGAACTCCCCTTCACGGGCCACGAGGTCGATCCCATCGACTGCCCGCACTTGGCCGAATATTTTCGTGATCGCTCGTGTCTCTACCGTGCTCATTGCCCTTTATCCCGAAAACCTATCCGCTCTTCCCGGGACACCAGCGCGCTGGCCGCAGAGCCTTATCAATGCTGACAAAGAGAAGGCTCCGGCATCACGGAGCCCCCTCTCTGACCACCGACACCGGTTGCTGCGCGTTGACGCTAATACGGCCGAGGTCGGCGCAGGTTCAGATCATCCCTTTGTCTTTCCACTTGGCCCAGATGCGCTTACAGGCCTTGTCGGCTGCCTTCAAGGCGTTCTCAGGGGTTTCCGCGCCGACTGCCGCCTTGGCGAACATGGTGTTGACTACCCAAGTGCTAAAGACCTCGTCGATCGCGGCGTTAGCATAGCCCGGATAGCCGACATTGGTCGCCCAATCGAGGACATCCTCCAGCACTTTGTACTTGGTCGCAGGTTTAGCTTTGGAATCTTTGGCGACGAGTTTCTTTAAATCAGGAACCTGTTTGGGGAAGCAGGGGAAATTGTAATACTCACTGGCATTGAACCCCTGTCGGAAGTTGCCGATGTAGTCCACGAGGAACTGCTTGGCGCCCTCGATGTTATCAGCGAATTTCCAGATCACGTAGACATCCATCACGTGCTCGAGGCCGATGCGCCGAACCGGGCCCTTGGGAGCCTTCGCCAACCAGATGTTGTCAGTCACCGGGATTTTCTTGTTCTCGCCTGTGCGTGTAATAGAGATCGCATTAAGCGCGAGCGACCCCTTGCCGGCAAGCATGAAGCGATTGTTTGACGAAGGATCCCAGGCGAGGACTTGGGGGGTCATCGTCTCCTGGAACAGCGCCTTGACGAACTTGACCGCCTCCAAGGTCTGCCTGGAGTTCAGAACCAGATTGCCGTTCGCATCCTGAACCGACGCGCCGAATGAGTACATGATCGCCCGCATCGCCATGCCCGTGTCGATCTCGGCCGACAACCCGATGCCTACGGGAATGCCATGCTTTTTCTTAATCTTGCGCCCGCCGTTGCGGATATCGTCCCAGGTGCTGGGAAACATCCCCACATCGTCCCACAGGTCCTTGCGGTAGTTGACCGGGTCGGGCACATAGCTGTCTGAGAACCCGTAGAATTTCTTGGTCTTGGGGTTGTACGTGCTCTTGATCGCGAGGTCAATCGCCTTGCCGTACTTGCGCTCGCACTCGTCGTAGATCTCGCGGTGGTCGATGACCTGATCTTCGTACACCGGCGGCGGCCACAGGAACATGAACAGATCGTGGCCCTTTTGCGCCGAAACCTCGGCTGCGGCTCGCGAGTTGAGGGTGGCGATACCGACATTGTCGACGATCACCTCGGTGTCGTTTTTCTGCCCCCACTCTTTTATATAGGTGTTGTTGAACCACTTGTCGTAACCGGGGACAAAGTGGTTCCATTGCAGGATCTTCAGGGTCTTCCTGGCTGCGCGGGCCCGTCGAGGAATGATGATGCTGGGTCCCAGCCCCGCTGCCAGTGCCCCGATTCCGGCGACCTTGATGAATTTACGCCGAGACGAGATACTGCGTTTCGTGTCCGCCATCTCCAGTCCCTCCTTTGTGAATGAGTTATCGGTGGGTGAAGAAGGGATAGGGATCCCCTTTCGCCCACTGCGTCGTGAGGCCCAGAGCCGTACACCACCCTACTTGAATATATATGCGTCACGCCCATACTCCGCCGGCATCAGGGCATCACGCAGTTCATTCTCCACCCGAAATACAAATATGGCAAGCTCTCAGCGTCCGGAAAATGGACATCGAACGGAAGTTCGGTAAGCAAAGGGCAAAGCGATCTCTGACAACCCCCCGAGAGGCGCGGGAATAACTCCGGTTTGGCCAACTGCGCTCTTGTGTTCGTGCCCGGCAGCACATCGCCCAACACCACGAGCGCCACCGGGACTGGAATGTCTCCGAAGCGCAGATCATACCGGCAGCGAGCTTCGGCTCACAGCCGCCGGTTGCAGCCGCTTCAGCTTCTTATTTCCACCGGTAACTGTGGCTTTAAAGGTAAACGTGGTAAAGCAAATGGCATGTTGACTCAACGGCGCTGATACTGGGCGGCACCAAACAAGATCTCGTGCGCTTTAGTGTCGAATTCGTGCCGCAGCTTTCTGAGCACCTCGATCCCGCGTTGCACCGCGGGTTTCATATTTATCTCTTCGAACCAGCGCTGCAGGTTGGGAAAGTCATCGAGCTTCTGGCCTTGCCGCTCGTGCGAGCGCAGCCAGGGAAAGGTCGCAATGTCTGCGATCGAGTAGTCCGGCCCCGCCAGGTACGCCACCTCAGCGAGCCGCTTGTCGATCACGCAGTAAAGGCGCCGGGCCTCGTTCGTATAGCGATCGATCGCGTAAGCGATCTTGTCGCGCGCATAGCCGCGGAAGTGATGCGCCTGCCCGAGCATAGGACCCACATGACCCATCTGAAACATGAGCCACTTGACGACATCATAGCGCCCAGTCATGTCCGAAGGCAGGAGCGTGCCACTCTTCTCCGCCAGATACATCAAGATCGCGCCTGACTCGAACAAGGCGTACGGTTCGCCGTCCGGTCCATCGCGGTCGACGATGGCAGGGATCTTGTTGTTCGGGCTGATCTCGAGGAAATCCGGCTTGAACTGGTCGCCGGCACCGATGTCGACGGGAACAATCTGGTACCGTTCACCGATCTCCTCGAGCATGATGGAGATCTTGATGCCGTTCGGTGTAGACCAGGTGTAAAAGTCAATCATTGGGCAAAGCTCCAAAACTACTCAACGCAAAGGCGCAGAGGCGCAAAGTTACAGAAAATAATGCTTAGGTAGCGGGACACGAGAGAAGCATTCGTGTGCGTGTTTTATTCGCGTGTGCGCCCACCAAGATCATAGCCCCGAATCGAACTGAACACGTCCCTCCTATTTTTCGTCCTGCACCTCTCATCTTGCATGTTTTTTGCTCTTACTTCCTTTTCGTCGTGGCGCTTTTGCGTTGGGCTTTTGTTAGCGGGCCCTATCGGCCGATGGCCCCGGATATCACCGCGACTAACGAATCTGATGCACCATCTCGGCGAGCGAGTGCGCAGGGACCACCTCCTCGGCGACATCCTTGCCCAGATGCTTGCTGATCTGGGACATGGAAAACAGGCCAACCACAATCTGCGTCTGGTCCGTCTCATCGACTTCGACGACCAGGGTGTGCTGGCGCTCCAGCCGTCGCAGGGTCTCGATAATATGGCCTACCTGGGCATTGCGCACGCTCAGCATATTCAACACCGTAATATCGGATTGCGGAGTCATGATGGTCGCGACCGTGATTTCGGACCGCTGCACGCGCGTTTCCTCAATGATCCGTATCGGTTTCTCGCCCTGAATGTCCTTGGCAGTGATAAGCCCGATGATCTCATGCGCCTCGTTGGTCACCAACAAAAGACGGACACCGGCGGTTTTCATCCCCTGCAAGGCATCGTCAATCGACACCGCGGGACTTACCGTTACCGGATGCACAAACCTGAAGTCGGTCATTACGGTAGTGGCGGGGCTGTCGAGGCGTATGAGCTCCGGTGGCTCGGGCGGATGCTCGAAGCCCGTCGACGGTTTGAGCGGAATATGGGAAAGCGGCGCGAAATCACGTTTCATGGCTCACCTCCTCTTAAACGGTGCGGCAGCGGCTGCTCTTTGGCGGACCCTGTATCAATTACAGACGCACCAGAGCCGAACTAGTTCACCCCGTTGTACCGATTTTCCCCCTGGGATCTGCCGGCCAGTCAGAGTGACAATATTACCCCATTACTGGCATACATCGGTTCGAGGTCGATCTGCAACCGGCGTGCTAGCCCCGCCGTTCAGGCTTAACTGAATGGCATCACGTTCAACACCGAGTTGGCGCCAACAACCTTCCACAGTTGACCTGCGGCCTTTGCCGCACGATAAATTTATAAACAGATTTACCTCGCCTCGAATGGCGTGTCGCTAATCCTCGCCTGCACCCACTGCCTGTCGGGCGTGGATGCGTTCAGCTTCCTCCGGCACGCTGATGACCGGCTCAACCTTGCGCAGCTCATCGAGTGGGATGTGGCAGGCAATCGCGTGACCCTCTGCCGCCATCTGCATCGGCGGACGTTCGCGCTCACAGATCTCGCCGAGTTTGCGCGGGCAGCGGGTGACGAAGGGACAGCCCTGCGGCGGGTTCAATACGCTTGGCAGGTTTCCTTCCAGCACGATTTCGCGCTTCGTGACCTCTGGGTCGGCGATCGGTACCGCCGAGAGTAGCCCTTCCGTGTAAGGGTGATACGGGGGTGCGAAGATCTGTGCTGTCGTGCCGCGTTCCATGATCTGCCCCAGGTACATGACCACGATCCGGTCCGCGAGGTAGCGAACCACGCTCAGATCGTGGCTGATAAACAATAGTGTGGTCTTGTGCTCGCACTGGATGTCGGTGAGCAATTCGGTCACTGCTGCCGCCACCGACACGTCCAGCGCCGACACCGGCTCATCCGCAATCACCATTGACGGATTTCCAGCAAAGGCGCGGGCGATGCCGACTCGTTGCTTCTGGCCTCCCGATAGCTGGCGTGGCCGCCGCAAATAGAAATCCTGCGGAAGTTTTACCAGGTCGAGCAGTTTCAGCACCCGCTCACGAATCTTCACCTTGTCGGACTCCACACCGAACTTCTTGATGACGCGCCCGATCTGGCCGCCAACCGTGTGACTGGGATTCAGTGTGTCACTGGGGTTCTGGAATACCATTTGCAGCGAGCCCAGCTGGCGGGGCGAGCGCTTTTGCACGGGCAAGTCTCCGATGTCTCGACCCTCGTGCCGCAGCACACCGCCGGTTGAGCATTCAAGCCCCATGAGCACCTTGGCGAAGGTCGACTTGCCGCAGCCCGACTCGCCGACGATGGCGACGGTTTCGCCCCGGCGCGCATCGAAGTCGAGCGCCTCATTGGCCTTCACCAGCTTAATCCTTCGGCCAGAGATCAATGCGGCAATGGAGCGATCATGCACCTCGTAATACTTCTGCATGCGCTCGACCTCGAGGACGCGTTCGCCAATCTCGATTGGCGCTTTCGTGTCACCATGGGCAACCTCCGTGCCGAACTCGATCTGGTTCCAGCGCACGCAACGTACCCTGTGATCGGTGGCCTGGCTGCCGAACACCGGTTCCATCATGATGGCTTCGACATCGCATGTTCCCGCCTGAAAATAATCGCAACGTGGTCCGAAGTTGCAGCCCCGAGGTCGCTCGTGCGGCAGCGGAAGCTGGCCCCTGATCGGCTTCAAGGGCGCCGCGTTTTTGTCCGCCGTCGGCAGCGCGATACAACCGAACAGCCCGTGGGTATAGGGATGCTTGGGCCAGGTGAAGATCGAGTGAATACTTCCTTCCTCCACCACCTCGCCGGAGTACATCACAAACACGCGGTCACAAACCTCAAGGATCAGACCGAGATTGTGCGAGATATAGATCTGGGAGGTTCCGAACTTCCTGCTGATGTCGGCGATCAGTTTGACAATCCCCGCCTCGACCGTGACATCCAACGCCGTTGTCGGTTCATCAAGCAGTAACAGCGATGGATTCGAGAGCAACGCCATGGCAATCACTACGCGTTGCTGCTGCCCCCCGGAGAGCTGGTGGGGATAGGCGCGCATGATCCGCTCCGGGTCGGGGAGGCGCACATCGGACAGTATTTGCAGGGAGCGCTCCCAGGCCTCCTTTTCGGAACTGCGCTCGTGGGTAATCGGCACTTCCATGAGCTGACTGGCGACAGTCAGGCTGGGGTTGAGGGCTGCGAACGGCTCCTGGTAGATCATCGAGATCTCTGAGCCCCTGATCCTGCGGAGGCTCTCGCCGCTGAGCTCGTTCAAATTCCGCCCCTTGAAATTTATGGTGCCACTTTTGATACGGCCGTTGTGACCCATGTACTGCATAATGGCCCAGGCCACCGTTGACTTGCCGCAGCCGGACTCGCCCACCAGTCCTACCGTCTCGCCCTTGTTGACCGTCAGTGAAAAATCGATTACGGCCGGGATCTCGCCCGCGCGCGTATAATAGGAAATGTTCAGATCTTGAATTTCGAGAACCGGGATGTCGCTGCTGCTTGTCATATAAGTCCCTTAGTCTCGGAGCGAGATCTCGCGCAGCCCGTCTGCGAGCAGATTAAACCCGAGAATCAACGACGATATGGCTATGCATGGAAACAACGTCATATGTGGGGCAAACATGGCCATCTGCCGGGTCTCGTTGATCATTCCGCCCCAGTCCGGATCGGGCGGCGGCAGACCGAGACCCAAGAATCCGAGGACGCCGATGGTAATGATGACATAGCCCAACCGCAGGCAGGCATCGACGATCAATGGCCCGCGGGCATTCGGCAAAATTTCCACTAGCATGATCCGCCACGATGACTCGCCGCGCGTTTGTGCCGCAGCGACGTAATCACGATTTTTCAGGTCAAGAACGAGCCCGCGCACGATGCGCATGACCACCGGGCCGGTCGCGAAGGTAATGGCGAGGATGATGTTGATGGGCGACGCCCCGAACGTGGCGATAATGATGATATAAAGCACCAGCACCGGAAACGACAAGATGATGTCGGCGATTCCCGATAGTAAGTCGTCGATCCAGCCACCG
>JBHHZP010000014.1:0-37370 GCA_046758085.1 Acidiferrobacterales bacterium | reverse complement strand
AAACACGGCCAAGCTTGTCTTCCTGTTTGCTCTTGCCGTGATCACATTAATCATCATGACCAACCTATTGGTCATGATGGTGTTCGGTTATATCGACAGTGAACAGGTGCGTGATGGCGAGACACTGATCCGGCAAATGGATTGGCAAACATTTGCTGCGGTAGGCGCAGGCGTTAGTGTTGTGATACTCGTGGGCAGTCTCTACAAGATCATGGCCTTATCGGCCGGTGGCAAGGCTGTCGCCGAGTCGTTGGGCGGGCAATTGATCCCACAGGATACTGAAGATCTGCATCGGCGCAAACTGTTGAACGTGGTGGAGGAAATGGCGATCGCGTCCGGCACGCCTGCGCCGCCCGTTTATCTGCTCGCAGATGAGCCGGGGATCAACGCATTCGCAGCGGGGTTCTCGCCACGCGATGCAGTCATCGGGGTTACCCAGGGCACCATCGGTCATCTAACCCGCGAACAACTACAAGGCGTAATCGCCCATGAGTTCAGCCATATTTTCAATGGCGATATGCGGCTCAACATTCGCTTGATGGGCGTGCTGAATGGCGTCCTGATTATCGGAATGATTGGTTATTATATTTTGTATTCCACCTCCTACTCGAGGCACCGGCGCGGTAGTGACAAAGGCGCCGCCGGCATCTTGGCGCTGGCAATTGGGCTGATGGTCATTGGTTTCGCAGGCACATTCTTCGGTGGCCTGATCAAGGCCTCGGTAAGCCGGCAACGGGAGTACCTGGCAGACGCCTCGGCGGTTCAGTTTACGCGCAACTCGCACGGGATCGCGGGCGCGCTCAAAAGAATTGGGGGTCTGGAGTATGGCTCAAAAGTGGATAACCCCGGCGCGCCGGAAGTCAGCCATGCGTTTTTCGCCCAGGGAATCTCGGGTTTTATGCGGGTGCTGGCGGCTACACACCCGCCGCTCGCAAAACGTATCCTGCGCATCGATCCTCATTGGGACGGCAAGTTTGATTATTCTGACAAGATCGACCGGCCTCGGGGCAAGGACGAGGCCGCTAAAACGCAAACCGCGACGCACGAGCGGCTTCCCAATAAAGTCGCTGCCGTTGCCGTCGGTGCAGCGGTTGCCGATGTCATGAAGGCGATTGATCAAATCGGCAACCCCAAGCCGGAGACAATCAATTACGCCCGCGCGCTGATATCAGAGTTACCCATAGCCATTAAAGGGGCCGCCCGCGAGCCCTACGGCGCCCGGGCAGTCATCTATTCGCTGGTCCTTGATAAGGGGCAAGAGGTGCGTGCTAAACAATTAAAGCAATTGCACGACTATGCCGACCCGGACGTTTATGCACTAACACTCGCGTTAATGCCGGAGATGAGTGGGTTGAATATCAAGTACCGATTGCCGCTGATCGATATCACGATCCCGGCGCTCAAGCAGTTATCGTTCAATCAGTACAAAGCGTTCAGGCTCAATCTGATCGCGTTGACCGAGATGGATTCCAAAGTCGATCTACTGGAGTGGTCGTTACAGAAAATCCTGTTTAACCATCTCGATGGGCAGTTTTTCAAGCTGCCCCACACGCAACCGCGTTATTCCCGTCCCGCGCAGGTCAAGAAAGAGATCGAGCTGATACTCTCGGTCATGGCCTATGCCGGTCAGCAGAATCAAAGCGATGCTGAAAAAGCCTTTGATTCAGCGGCACAAGCGCTGGAGCTAAGCGAGCTGGCGTTACGGGCAAGAAGTGAAATCAGGCTTGCAGGTGTGGACGCAGCCCTGGCGAAATTGGCAGTATTGAAACCTTTGGCGAAACCTCGATTACTGAAGGCCTGTGTAGCCAGTATCGTGCACGATCAGAGAGTATCACCTGTTGAGGTAGAGTTATTGCGCGCCTTTTCGGATGTTTTGAATTGTCCTATGCCCCCCGTAACCTAAGAAAAAACACTGTGGATTCGGCTATTCAGCTGAATGATGAAAAAGCCCTTCCATATCAGTGCCGTCGAAAAAGTCTCGGCGTGAGCCCCTGCGATCCCCTGAGATCGAGCATACACATCGAATTGGCTCAGGCGGAGACACGAATCAAGCATTTATTTCCCAGACACGCCGTGAAGACTTGCCTATAGGCTAGGCGCCGGCATCCCGGGGCCGGCGACGGTCTCGGAAACAAACGCTCGATCGCTGTATCGGGCTATGCTCGGAGGGTGTAGGACGGTGGGAAGGATTGATTTTTCAAAGGGGGGTGAAAACACCAACATCGCCCCTGGCAGAACCGGCGCGAACTGGAACCGCAGAGTTAAACTGCGCGTGCTGTATATCATCGCTGCGGCCGTGGATCTCCCGTCGTCTCGCTTCCTCGTTGAGTCGATAAGGGACTGGACTATACTGATTGAGGAGAGCATCGACGATCGTGTGGAGGTAAATTTGACCAACAAACCATTGTCAGCCAACCGTCGTTTAGGCCCGCGCCGCGTGACCGATGTCAAGGTGTTCGCAAGTGACGGTGTCGAAATCAAGAAGTGCAGACTGCGGGATATCAGTGTCGACGGCGCCTTTATAGAAACCAAGAAATTCGCCCTGGCTAAAGGCAGCAAAGTGGACCTAGTGCTCAGGATTATGCGCGATGGAGAAACTTCAGCCTGTCGTGTGCCAGCTAAAGTCGTACGAACCAAGAGTGGCGGCGCGGCGCTCATGTTCGCCAGTCTCGAGGAGGACGTCTACAATATTCTGCTTGACATTGTAAATCTGGATTAGCCTGATATCCGTCGGCAAGCAGGCCAAAAAGAGCGGTAACGAGGATCAGTGCTTTGCTCCATGGCGGATCGGCAGAGGTTCCCAATCCCTTTTTTTGATAAAACCTTTGTAGAAAGGTGGTATCTGCCGCTGTTCCGCAGGCCGCAGACTGGCCTCCTCAACACCCGTCGGGATTTGGGCGACAGGCGTGGGACGCAAGCGTTTCCCCGACAGGAAATCCGCAGTGTCCCTCGGATACCGCTATATACGGGCATATTCCTCGTTTTAGATTACGCGATGTTACGCAGTTGCTGAGCGCTTTTGTAGGCAATTTCATGAGACCCTTGCCCAAAATATTGCCTTGAGACTGGCAATGGCGCTAGAATCCTTTCTAGGTAGTCAAGGTGGGGGGAGGCTGAAAAGGGCGGCACAGCTTATCGGCCGATCCACTGCTCTACCGAGGGCATTCCCAGGCCCGTGTGTTGCCAGGGAAGACGCTCACGGTCCTGCAAGCGTATTAGATTCGCATCTGTGTCCGTGGCCAGGCGCTATCACTTCTGTTGGAGGTGGGGGGGTGGACAGATGTTCTGGCTAACAGTTATCGCAATCGTCGCTGCTTTTTTCTCGTGGATTTTCTCGCCCGTCCTGGCTGCCGGACTCGCGCTTTTTGCCGGCGGCGCAATCTTTTCTGTTTACGTTTGGCCCCGTGGCAACGGGAAGGCCGAATCCGAGAAACGCCAAGGTCAACCCCGCCGCCATGGGTTCAAGTCGGTCACCCAGGAAAGACGCTCTGGTATGCCTCGTCGCGACCGCGACTTACCCCGCGACGGGATGGGCTGTTTGCTTACGGAAGAGATCGGTCCGCTCGCCAAAGCGGGGGTTTACCTGGCCCACGGTCAAGATGG
This sequence comes from Acidiferrobacterales bacterium, assembly GCA_046758085.1. Classification (GTDB taxonomy): domain Bacteria; phylum Pseudomonadota; class Gammaproteobacteria; order Acidiferrobacterales; family SPGG2; genus VRUB01. The sequence continues at coordinate 33,767 of JBHHZP010000014.1, read as the reverse complement.
GGACGCCGAGCACGTTCTTAAAGGCGGGGTTGCCGCGGAACCCGCGCACCATGTATTGCTGGCCAGTTTGCACACCATACACGACCGACACCGTGGCGCGACCACGAACCGGCGCGTGAATCCGATCATCGGCGCACCCTCCACCGGCCCACGAGCTAATAGGGCCGGATCTAACGACTCCACGCACGCGGCACGCGCGACGCCGCGCGAGACCGCAACCCAGCCTGAAGAGCCGCAGCGGAGACGTAAGGACGGAAACGTACTCGCGCTTGCCATTGCCAAGGCCAACCTCGCCATGGACGATACGGAACGCGCCCTGCATCTTCTGAACGAGCAGCTCACATCTTGCACTCGGCATTCCGCCTCTAAACGCTCGAGCGTGACTACCGATTCTATGCAAAACAACAGAGCCACTGCTGACAACACGGACGACAGCGTAGAGATGCAACAAAACGTATCCGTCCCCGGGGATTATAATGGGGCTGAACGGCGCAAACGGGTACGGCGGTCGAGAAACAATCGCCGCCATACAGCGCGTTGGGATTCGAACCAGTACCAGCGGCGCGAGGGAACGGATCGCCGCCGTGAGAATCTGTCATGGGGTCTTTCAGATTCGTCAAAACGCCGTACCGGTTAGATGATCCCCGGGGGAATGGAGATCAGACAACGGGAGCCGCTATAGTTCCTGATCGGCTGATTGCCCCCTTGAAGGCAGCTTGAAAGAAAAGTTACAACAAAACATGATGGATTTATTTTCGAACGGAGCGAAATGCCAACATTACACCTGCCAAAACCAGCCCGAGCTGGAGCCGCAGCGTGAAAGCGCACGCGCTGCATCTCATCGCTGCATGTCCCCAATAGGCAGCTGAGATTCAGCTGATTTTCAGCTAGATTCCAATATGACTGCTCGAGCGGCAGTTAAAAGCCGCACGAGCGATGTGTTTAAGAATTACCCTGCAAGGACGGGCATAATGCCGGTTCAACTATTCAGACTCAGAGGTGTGCCCGATGACGAGGCAGAGGAAATTCGTGAATTGTTATCGACCAATAAGATTGATTACTATGAAACCCCGGGTGGTAATTGGGGGATATCGATGCCGGCGATATGGTTAAAAGATGAGAGCCAGCTACACGAAGCACAACTACTAATTCAAAAATACCAAGGCGAGAGGCTCGCCAGGGTAAGAGATGAATATGAGCGATTCAATAGGGAAGGAAAAAACAAAAGCATTATTGACGTGATAAAGCAAAACCCGGTTCGATTTATCGTGTATTTGGCAGCAATCATAGCTGTAATCTATTTGTCTACTGTACCGTTTATAGATTTTGGAAAATAGCAGAAATCCAACAAAACAGGAGATCTACCTGTATAAAAGAACTACTACGCATCCTCGGACTGTCTGTCGCACTGTCGCTCGCTGCTTGCGGATCTGGCACACCACAAGATCAGCTGGAGACCATCGATGAGCTAATGGGAAAGAACTTTCCGATTACCGAGAAGCAACGCACAGATCTCGATAAGTATCTCGCAGCTGGGAGGCGGTTTCTTAAAGTCGGTAAAGAAGCAGAGTCGTCCAAGGCCTTGGGCGAAGCGATTAAGATCGTGAAGACTGCGGAAGATAATGTGTTGTTAAACAAGAGCGAGTAGACAAGCGACAAGAGAAAACGCAACGGAGTTGCCTATCTTGATAAAACCCAAGTTGCTCCTCCACCCGTTCGGCGACTTCATGTAGCATCGAGTGCTTCTCCCCCGGTGCCATAGTGACAGGATATTTGTGGCGATGATTCGTGTTGAGGTCGTCTTGACAGAGCAGCAGATGGCGGAGGAGTTCATACACAACCTCTGCCGGCACCGTCTCCCCGAAAGGTTTTTTTACTGGTTTCCGCTTTCCGTGCGGGCGTGGCTCCAGCTTTGTCAGGACGGGGCGTACCGTAATTTCGTGCGCTCTTATAACCTGATTGAACACACCGCCCGAAAGCTGATGCAGCAGTTATCGTCGCCGGTTGAGCTGATGAGCCTCGGCTGCGGCCAGGGCGACAAGGATGTCAAGCTTTTACAGGCGGCCCGTGCCGTAGGACGCGATATCACCTACCATCCGGTTGATGCCAGCCAGGCACTCCTCGAAATTGCCTGCCACACAGCCCTCGAGGCGCGTATCGACTGCCTGGGGCTGAAACTGGACCTGGAGAACCCGACGCATTGGAAGGTACTGGCGCGCCGCGAGCGACCACGCCTCTACATCGTGCTGGGCAATACGCTGGGGGCGTTTGACCCGCCCGCCTTCCTTGCGCGGCTGCGTAGCTTGCTGCAGCCGGAGGATCGGGTACTGCTTGATGGTGAGATCTTTGCGCCTGAGTCGATCGGTGGCTACGACAACCCGACTAACCGGCAGTTCGCCTTCGCGCCGCTGAAAAGCGTTGGTATCGCAGAGGCCGACGGCACGCTGCGCTTCCAGACCCACATGGACGAGCGCTTGCCCGGATTGAACTATGTTGGCAAGCACTTCGAGCCAGGCCGCGACCTCGAAATCGTCATCTCCGGTGAGCGCTTGCCCCTGCAGCGGGGCGAGCGGCTGGAGATGAGCCGGTCATACAAATACTCCCACGCGGGCTTCGTTGGGTTGCTGCGGGAGACGGGCGGGCTGGAAATCCTGCACGAGTACCAGAGCGAGGACCGGCGGTTCCTCATGGTCTTGGGCCGCCCTGCCTGATTCGCGCACTGGCGACTCGATCGCGCGGGCAGTCTAGCCTGGTTGCTTGCCCCGGCCTGTTAGCCGCCCGGGTGCGAGATGCTCGGGCCTAAGGCCAAACGCGCTGAGATCATCGGGGAACCTGGCTGTCAGCACGAGAGCGGTCAAGCTCCGGGCCACCGCCGGGGACGTTTGAATGCCGTAGCCGCCCTGGCCGGCAAGCCAGAAGAAGCCTTGCGCCTCATCCATCCCCACAACCGGGGACTTGTCCTGCACGAAGCTGCGCAGCCCGGCCCACTTACTGTGGATGCGCCGCACCTGCAGCGTTGTTGCCTTTTCCACGCGCTCGACGGTCAGTGCCACATCCAGCTCCTCCGGCTGCACGTCGCACGGTGGCATCGGCGTTTCATCTGCAGGAGTGGCGAGAATGCGCCCGCCCTCGGGTCTGAAGTAGAACTCCTCATCGATGTCGATGGTGATCGGCCATGTCCGCGGGTTGACACCGGACGGCGGGTCAAAGGTGATCACCGTGCGGCGCTTGGGGATCAGCCCGATCGTTCGTACGCCGGCGAGCCTGGCGATTTCGTCGCACCAGGCCCCGGCAGCATTGACTAACACAGACGACGCGAACATGCCCGCTCGGGTCTGCACCCGCCAGGTTCCGGCGTCGCCGGACAGCCGTATTACCTCGGCGTCCGTGATGAGTTCGCCACCGCGCGCTCGCAACCCGCGCAGGTAACCTTGGTGCAGGGCAGCCACGTCGATATCCATGGCGGCGGGCTCATGAATCGCGGCCGCGACGTAATCACGCCTGAGGACCGGCACCATCGCAACCGCTTCATCGGCGCCTATTCTGCGCAGCGATGGCGTCAACGGGCACAGCTCGGCGAGGCCGCGGGAAAGGGCCGGAAGCTGGTCCACGCGCGCCACATGCATTGCGCCGCGCGGGGCCAGCAACGCGTGCTCGGCAAACCCCTGGGGAGGCGCCTCGAAAAACGCACGGCTGGCCTTCGTCAGGCACCGGATGGTTTCATTGCCGTAGGTCTCGACGAACATCGCGGCCGATCGCCCGGTGGTGTGATACCCGGGCACTTGTTCGCGCTCGAGCAACACGACGCGCCCGTGGGCGCCTAGCTCATAGGCTGCGGATGCACCGGCGATGCCCGCGCCGATAACCAGAAAATCGCAAGCTTTCATGATTCAGGTCGTGCCTCACCCAGCCACATAATGGCCCGTTATGATAAGCCCATGCGGTCTGAGCCTGCATCGAAAGCCAATCCTGCAGGACATTGAACTACCAGGGGCAAAGGCCATGACGGGCATTGGGTGGGTTGGAGCAGGCGTTGCCCGTAGGTACCGTCCCGGGCCGAGGCCATGGTGTCTCGGTCTTCCCCGGGCCGCTGAGCTGACCAAAGGTCGAAATATTCTTGTGGCCCGCGGGGTCTATATCTTGCTAAAGGGTTACCCGTGGGGCACCTATACGCAATCCTACGTTCGAAAGCCTGGCCATACCGGCTGGTGCGCATCGCCGTGCTGGCGACTGCCGGCTGGTGGGCGTTGAAGTCCTCGGGCCTTTTGATCGGGGAGGAGATACCCTGGGAGAAAGAGTGGCCACGTACTGACTTCTCGCGCAAGACCGTGGATCTCCTGGAAATCGCCTCCGGCGGTCCCCCGAAGGACGGTATCCCCGCTATCGACCACCCCCAGTTCGTCTTGCCCGCCGAGGCCGACGCCTGGGTGGGCGCGCGTGAGCCCGTCATTGTGGTGCAAAGAAACGGTCGCGCCCGGGCCTATCCGCTGCAGATCCTGATCTATCACGAGATCGTCAACGACATGTTCGACGGCTTACCGATCTCGGTCACCTTCTGCCCGTTGTGTAATGCCTCGCTGGTGTTCGATCGCCGGGTTGGGGGCCGCACCCTCGACTTTGGCACCACCGGCAAGCTGCGCAAGAGTGATCTCGTGATGTACGACCGCCAGACGGAAAGCTGGTGGCAGCAGTTCACCGGCAGCGGTATCGTCGGGCACTATGCCGGCACCAGGTTGCGACTGGTCGCTTCCCAGATCGTGGCCTACGAGGATTTCAGGCGCGCCTATCCCACGGGCGAGGTGCTTTCCCGAAGCACCGGCTATTTCCGCCGCTACGGCAGCAATCCCTATCGCGGTTATGATCGTGTGGGTGACAGCCCATTTCTATTTAATGGCCAGCTAGATAAGCGGTTGCCGGCGATGGAGCGCGTGCTGGGTATCATGCAGGCGGGTCGCAGCCGGGTGTATCCGTTTAGTGCGTTCAAGGGGCAAGGCGTGATCAATGATGAACTCGCCGGCCTGCCTGTTGTAATTATTTACAAGCGCTCGACGCTGTCGGCGTTGGACGGTGCCCGCATCGAGGATTCCCGCAGGGTCCATGCGGCCACCGGCTTTGATCGTCGTGTAGGTAATCGAGTGCTCAGCTTCGAGCTTTCCGACGGCAAGATCGTGGACCGCGAGACCGGCACGCAATGGAACCAGCTTGGGCAAGCCGTCGCCGGACCACTCGCTGGTGAGCGCTTGCAGGCAGTGGACAACGGGGTGCACTTCGCCTTTGCGTGGCTTGCCTTCCGCCCCGAGAGCGAAATTTATAAGAAAGGCGGCAGCGAGTAACGAGCATCAACGAGGTTTCACCCCTGATGGGGGGGACTGAAAGCGGGCCTCAGTTAACGGAGGTGAGGCGGTTCATGATCAGGCCGTAGAACTGCTCGCCCGGGGCCTGGAACAACCAACCGAGATGGGTATCGCAATCGGAGCACAGCGCGATGCGCCACGTGAAACCGCGAAACCAGCTCCAGGCAGAGTAGCGCTCTCCGATATGAATGCACCCGCGGGTATGACCAAAACAGCCGATGTGAAACACGTACCCGTGGGGATTGGCGAACGTGTGCTCCTGGCTGCCCTGGACCGTGATGCGGTCATCCTGACTCGTAATCAGATTCCGGCAGCTAGCGCAGAACAAGCGCCGCTCTTCCTTGGGCGCCTCGCCGGTCTTCTCCTCGGCCAGGCGCTCGCGGTCCGACTCGGTGTACTTGTCAAAGAAGTAAAGGGAGGGTATGACCAGCTCCATCATCGACCCCTGTTTTTCGCAACTACTCGCAACTACTTAAGTGCCGTGGCGCGCTCAGCGCTCACAGGAACAGCGTCAGGACGCCAGTATAACCGTAAAGGCGATTGTGCGAGACCTCCCCATTGCCGAAAAATCCGACCAGCGGCAAGTCGCCAAGCTCCTGACGGATTACACTAAGCTCCTCCGAGTTCTGCCCGAACAGGTTCGGGCCCCGCCCGACACAGGAAAAGTAGACGCCACCTTTGGCAGAACCGCGTATGCGGCCCTTGATGTCGTTCAGCATGCGAAGCATGTCCTGGTAGGCGCTGTTGGTGTCGCGTCGGCAGAACATGATCGAATCGCCCGGCGCCAGCGTCTCCCCCACGGCCACGAGCTTTTCTTCCGGATCAAAACCGACCAGATGTCTGACCAGGTAATCCCCGGTGTCGGATCCGCGGATCGGAAGCCCGGCAAAGATGTAGCCGGCGGACCTTCGCGGGTCGCGTGCAACGAGCTCGCCGACATCCTCCTCGAAAACGTCCAACGCCAGACGACCATCGATCGTTACCGCTACATTACCCCGGCATTCGGTGATCTCATGCTGCTTTCCAATCGGCGTACACCCTTGCGTGAGCGCGGTGGTCACGGCCACCTCGCCCGAGAATAGGACACCGGATATGCCGCCGTCGGTGACGGTTTCGGCAATCTGGGGATAGGCTCCCCGCGAAGATGTCAGGCCGCCGACCAGAAAACCGCCCACCATCTCGTCCGCAAGTTGCGAGATGAAGGCCGGGATGTTCGTATTGCGCGGATCGCCGTGCACGATGGCGAAATTCGCATCGGCTTTGGTGTACCAGCTTGCGTTCGTGCGCACAAAATCTTCAAGTCCTGATTTGATCGGGGCAAACACCCGGAACGAGTCGTCCGGCAACGTCGCGACCATGACTACGATCGCAGGCTCCTCGAAGTACTCCTGACCGTTGCTGCAGATTCCGAGGCCGACGGTCCCGATCCAATGATCGACCCCGGTGGCCTGCTTGAAATGCTCGAGGATCTGGGGCAGTTGTGCCACCAGCGCATCGGTTGCATAGAGAAAACCCAGGCCACCGGCGGCTGGCACATTATCGATCTGCGCTAGACAGGCTTCACTGGCATGATACCAATCCGCCCCGCGGGCATGCCCAACCTTGAATGTCTCCATGCTGATTTCCTACTGCGAATGAAGTAATGGGGGCCCGGGTCCCGCCTCAGGCACCGACGCGCCCCTCTGTACTACGCTATTACCTTACCACGCTCCAAGTCAGTGGTGCCAATAGCCTGGATGCAGGTTTGACCGATCGACGGTATATTGTCCGGATACTCGCCCGCTGCTCCCAAAGCGCGGCCACACCAACCACTACAGGCGATGGCGGTGATCCGTAGGCAGATGTGGAATGGGCTGATTTCGATTGTTCTGACCCTCGGGGCCGCATACCTGATCTTTGCCGGGTTGCTCTATGCCTTCCAGGGCAGCTTTGTCTATTATCCCGCGCGCGAGCTGGTCGCCACGCCGGCGGAGTACGGGCTTAAGTATAAAGCCGTCACCTTCAAAACAAGTGATGGTATAGCGCTGTCTGGTTGGTTCCTGCCGGCAGAAGACGCTCGCGGCGTGTTGCTCTTCGTTCACGGCAACGCCGGTAATATCTCGCATCGTATGCTTTCGTTGCAACTCTTCAACCGGCTCGGCTTGAGTACGTTTATCTTCGATTATCGGGGTTTCGGCGAAAGCCAGGGAAGCCCCGACGAGATCGGTACCTATCGCGATGCCGAGGCCGCCTGGCGCTACCTCACCGCGGAACTTAAGGTCGACCCGGCGGGTATCGTGATCTTCGGCCGTTCCCTGGGTGCCGCCATAGCGAGCTACCTCGCAAGCCAGCATACCCCGCGTGCGCTGATTGTGGAGTCGGCATTTACGAATGTCCCTGACCTGGCCGCCAGGTTCTATCGTTTCATGCCCGTGCGCTGGCTGTCACGCTACCGTTACGCGACCGTGGACTACGTGCCGCGCGTAGCCGCTCCGATACTGGTGGTACACAGTCTTGAAGACGATATCGTTCCGTACTCGCACGGACGTCAGGTGTTCGCGGCGGCAAACTCGCCGAAGGAGTTCCTGGAAATCAGGGGGAGCCACCACGACGCCTTTATTGTTTCGGGCAAGGCCTACGAGGACGGACTTGACCGGTTCCTGTCGAACACGGCGGAGCTGCGCGCGCTGCCCGCGCGTAGCTGACAACATGGCCTGAATGCTGAGCGAGGCGCACGGCACGTGGTTGGCATAGCCGGGTGTCGGGCGCTCCGTCATCGCTATCGGCGTCGCCAGCGTCTGCTCGGCCTGACGGCAGGCCTGGAGTGGCACGCGGCTGTTGGCTAAACGAAAAAGGGCTTCCCGCGGAAGCCCTTATCATTATCGGCAGGTGATCGAAGCTCAGGCCGCAAGCGTATTCTTCATGGTACCGAGCGCTTTCTTCTCGATTTGACGGATTCGCTCGGCGGAGACACCGTACTCCTTGGCTAACTCGTGCAAGGTTGGCTTGTTTTCATCCAGCCAACGACGGCGGATGATTTCACGGCTGCGCTCGTCCAAAGCAGTGAGGGCCTGGTCCAGGCTATCGCTGCGTGTGGCGTCATCGTCGGCCCGGATCGCGAGCACCTCCGGATTGTAGCGCATGTCGTGCAGATATCCCGCCGGTGCCGGGCGGTGATCATCGTCATCGCCGTCGTCGTCCGCATCGAACGGGACATCGCTGCCGCTCAGGCGCGACTCCATCTCCTGCACGACTTCTGGCGAGACATCGAGGTTCTCAGCCAGCGACTCGACTTCCTTTTGTTTCATCCACTCAAGACGCGCGCGCGACTTGCGCAGGTTGAAGAACAACTTGCGTTGCGCTTTAGTCGTGGCGACCTTGACCATGCGCCAGTTGCGCAGGATATAGTCATAAATCTGCGCGCGGATCCAGTGAACGGCAAACGACACCAGCCGCACGCCGCGCTTCGGATCGAAATGCTTCACCGCCTTCATCAGGCCGATGTTGCCTTCCTGGATCAGGTCGGCCTGCGGCAACCCGTAGCCGGTGAACCCACGTGCGACACGCACTACATAACGCAGCTGCGATAGCACCAGCTGGCGTGCGGCCTCGAGGTCGCCCTCGCTGCGATAGCGCACTGCCAGGCCGCGTTCCTCCTCCGCGCTCAGCACCGGCTGTGCATTGACGGCCTGGATATAGGCGGCCAATCCCCCATCGGCATTCAGCGGGACGGAAATCGGTAAGCTCTGTGTCATGCTCGTGAAAAACCTCCCTGATTGCAGTCGACACCCCGGAATCTGAGGCTATTTTAGCACTCACCTACTAAGAGTGCCAAACTCTCTAAAAGTTCCCGTCGATCAACCGCTTACCTAGGTTCGATATCCTGCAAATGGCGGCCCACGGCAACCCGCGAGCCCAGCCAGCCGAGCAGCCCCCCCAGTACGACCAGCGCCGCCGCCCCCTGCATGCCCAGGCCGGCCGTGCGAAACTGGCTCGCGTACAGACTCGCCAGATCGCGGATGGGACCCGCCAGCAGGCCGAACCCCAGGCTCACCAGAAACCAGGCTGTCAGTCCACCGGCGACGCCCTGTAGCAGGCCGGTGTAGAGGAACGGACGGCGAATGAAGGCGTTGGTTCCGCCCACCAGCTTGATGACCTCGATTTCCTCGCGCCGGTTCAGCACCGCGAGCCGGATGGTGTTGCCGATAATCAGCACCACCGCCAGCCCCAGCACGGAGGCGAGAATCCAGACGCCCCGGCGCGCGATCTGCAGCATGGCGTGAAGACGCTTGACCCACTCCAGATCCAACTGCGCAAGCTCCACCTCGCCAAGCCGACCGAGCTGGCGTACGAGCCCCTGGAGCCGCACGGGCTCGTTGAAATTACGCTTGGGGTGCACGATCAGCGCCGCCGGCAACGGGTTGTAGTCGAGCGCGTCCAGCGCCTCGCCGAAACCCGACAGGCGTTTGAAATCTGCGAGCGCCGCATTGGCCGATATGTAGTCTACGGACGCAACCGAGGCCATCGCGCGGATTTTTTTTGCGAGCCGGGTTGCAGCCTTCTCGCTGGTGCCGCGCTTGAGGAACAGCGAGATCTTGGCGTTTCCGTCCCAGCCGGCACTCACGCGTTGAACGTTGTCGACCATGACGTAAGCGCCCGCCGGAAGGGCCAAGGTGATGGCGATGACGGCAATGGTCATCAACGTGGCAAACGGCGCGCGCACCATCTGACCCAGGCTGAAGAAAAACACCTGCAAGTGTCGCAGCAGATATGCCGTCACACGGATGCGACTCCGCCGTCGTGGATCAACTCGCCTTCGCGCAGCTCCAGCACACGCTTTTGCAGGCGGCGTATCTGACGCTTATCGTGGGTGGCGATAAGCACGCTTACGCCGACCTGGTTGAACTCGTGAAACAGGTCCATGATCTCATCGGAGAGCCCCTCGTCCAGGTTGCCGGTCGGTTCGTCCGCCAGCAACAGCGGCGGCTTGTTTACGACCGCGCGCGCGATGCCGACCCGTTGCTGCTCACCACCGGACAACGTGATGGGATAGGCGCGTTCTTTCTTTAACAGGCCGACCTTGTCTAGTGCTGCGCGTACGCGGCGGCCAATCTCGCGGTGATACAACCCGGCTACGACCAGCGGCAGCGCGACGTTGTCGAACACGGTTCGGTCGTATAGCAGCTTGTAGTCCTGAAACACAATGCCGACCTCGCGCCGGAAGTACGGGACCCGTCGACGCGGTACGCGAGCGAGGTTCTTGTTGTTGACCAGAGCCTGGCCGCGTGTGGGCCGCTCTATCAAGGTGATCAGCTTTAGCAAGGTACTTTTGCCCGCGCCGGAGTGCCCGGTGAGAAACGCCATCTCCTCGCGTGCGAGACTGAAGCTTATGTTCTTAAGGGCGTCGTGCCCGGTGGGGTAACGCTTCGAGACACTACTGAATCGGATCATAAATTTTAACTGCGAGTTGCAAGCTTCAAGTAGCAAGTAACAAGCAGGAAGTAGTAGGAAAAAATGTCACCCTTCTTTACCCTTTGTACTTGACACTTGTTACTTGTTACTCGGGTTCAGGTATAATCGCGTCCACAAAATCCTCGGCGTTGAATTCGACCAGATCCTCGATCGCCTCCCCGATGCCTATGTAGCGAATAGGCAGCCCCGTCTTCTGGGCCAGCGCAATAAGAATGCCACCCTTTGCGGTTCCGTCAAGCTTTGTCGTGCAAAGGCCGGTAACACCAACGGCCCTGTGAAAATGTTCCAGCTGGGACAACGCGTTCTGGCCGGTTACGGCATCCAGTATCATCAACACCTCATGCGGCGCCTGTGGGTCGAGCTTGTTCACGACGCGCTTGATCTTTGTGAGCTCGTCCATGAGCCCGACATTGGTATGCTGGCGCCCGGCGGTATCGACGATGAGGACATCTAGCTTGCGCGCGCGCGCTGCATTCATGGCGTCATGCGCCACGGCCGCAGCGTCGGCGCCGGTGTGCTGGGCGATCACGGGCACACCAGCGCGTGCGCCCCAGGTCTGAAGCTGCTCGATGGCAGCGGCACGAAACGTGTCGGCCGCGGCGATCATGACCTGCAGGCTGGAACTTAGCAGCCGTTGTGCCAGCTTGCCGATCGTCGTCGTCTTGCCGACGCCGTTGACCCCTACGATCATGATGACGAACGGACCTGCGTCGCCCGGAATGAGCAGCGGCCGGGCGCACGGCTGAACGATCTCAAGGATGCTGTATCTGAGTTGGGCGTAGACCGCGGGCCCATCGGAAAGCTCCTTGCGGGCGACCTTGCCGGTGATGTCAGCGATCAGGTTCTGTGTGGCATCGACACCGACGTCGGCGATCAATAATTGTGTTTCCAATTCCTCCAGTAGGTCCTCGTCGAGGACGCGATCGCCTAACAGCAGATTGGCGAGCCCTTGCGTCAACGATTGACGCGTGGCCCCAAGCCTGTTACTCAGGCGTGCGAGCAAGCCTTGCGGCCCGGTTTCGCCGGTGGCGGTCGTTTTGCTGGTGAGGGTCACACTATTACAACGTTGCTTGGCAGAAGTTATCCTATCATCCATGTCATACGAGGTTAAAGGACAACAGCTGCTCGGGGTGCTTGTCGGCACGGCGTTCGCTGCGTTATGGCTCACCGGCTGTAACGAGGTCAAGGCAACCACCTTGGTCAACGGCCTCAAGGTGATTGTCAAGCGCGCCCACCGCGCACCGGTGGTGGTTTCACAGATCTGGTACAAGGTCGGGGCCGGCCACGAGCCCGAAGGGCAGACCAGAGAGTCGGCGGCGCGTGCATCCGCGCAAGCTCGCCACCGTGATCGTCGGTGAGCAAGGTTAGGAAAAGCCATCGTGCCCGCAGCGTGCCGGGTTATCCGGGCTCGATACGTATCATTGGCGGCACCTGGCGGCGGCGCCGACTGGTGGTGCCGCCCGCCGCCGAGCTGCGCCCTACGCCCGACAGGGTGCGGGAGACCCTGTTTAATTGGCTGCAACCGTGGTTGCCGGGCGCACATTGCATCGACTTGTTCGCAGGCAGCGGTGCGTTGTGTCTCGAGGCGCTTTCGCGCGGTGCCGCGAGCGCGGTCATGGTGGAGGCGGCGCCGCAGGTGGTCGAGGTGCTACGAGAGAATGTCGCGCGCCTGCGCGCGGCGAACGCATCGGTGGTACAGGCTGATGCCGAGCAGTATCTGCAAGGCGCGGTACGGAAGTTCGACATCGTGTTCCTCGATCCGCCTTTTCGCAGCAAGCTTATCGCCTCGTGCGCGCGTCTGCTGGATGAGCGTGGCTGGCTCAGCACGCACGGCCTGGTGTACATCGAGGCCCCAAGTGACATGACGGCGTTGCCGATTACGGCGTCCTGGGAACTGATCCGCAGCCAAACGGCTGGGCAGGTGGGGTATCATCTGGCCAGAAAGCAGGCATGACCGTGCACCCGGCTCAAGCGCGGCGGCCCTGGGCATTGCATCGGAGACGCAACTTCTGTAAACCGATCAGGAGGTAAGCTTTCCGTAGGCCGTAAACCAGGAGCCAGAATGAAGATCATCGCGTTTTATCCCGGTACGTTCGATCCAATCACCAATGGTCACACCGATCTGATTCGCCGGGCCGCGCGCCTGTTCGAACAGGTGGTGGTGGCGATCGCGGCCAACCCGGAAAAGCAACCGCTGTTCAGCCTGCAGGAACGGATCGATCTGGCGCGCACCGTCCTGGCTGACATCAAGGGTGTCAGCGTCGAGGGTTTCGATGACCTGTTGATCGACTGCGTCCGCCGCCACGGCGCACGTGTTATCCTGCGTGGCCTGCGCGCTGTCTCGGACTTCGAGTATGAGTTCCAGATGGCCGGCATGAACAAACGCCTGGGACCGGAGATTGAAACGGCGTTCTTACCGGCGTCGGAGCGCGACACCTTCATTTCGGCGTCGCTGGTGAAGGAGATCGCCACCCTCGGCGGTGATGTCTCGGAGTTTGTCGCCCCCGACGTCGCGCGCGCGCTGAGTGAGAAGATCTCCAAGAGTGCAAAGGGTTAAGAGACGCAATCGCTCGCGCCGGCGGAGCAACGTGCGGGTGCGCAGCCGCACAATAAACTTGGCATCATTGCTGATTACGGAGGAATGCATCAATTGCGATGTGTGCGAGCCGGAATGCCCGAACGGTGCTATTTACCTGGGCGAAGAAATCTATGAGATTGATGGCAAACTGTGTACCGAGTGTGTCGGTCATTTCGACACGCCGCAATGCGTTGAGGTCTGCCCGGTGGCGTGCATCATAAAGGCTTCAAACAACGAGGAGACCACGGAGGCCTTACATCATAAGTTTCTTGCGCTGAGCGGCAAGGCGTCGTGAATCGCCGCATAGCGCGATCCCCGGATGAAAAGGAGTTACACGTGGCCGCCCGCGGCCCGCCGCGGCCGGTCGCGCAGATTTACCATCAGGCCGCTGAAAACGTATTTTCAGCGGCCTGATAGAGTGGTGCAGGGATGCGCCGCGCATTTTTCAACCACGTAAGTGTTTGAAAAGTGGATCAGAGCAAAAACCGCGTTTTTTGCTCTGCGAGCTGACCCATTGCGCAGGGAACGCAAAGGGACGTCGCAGGCGCGAGCCACTGGGATGTGGCGAGTCAAAAAGCCAGGGACGGACTTTTTCAGCATCCTAACTAGAGCACATACGTGGTTGAGACTGCCCGCCTAAACTCCTCTTGCGCGTATCGAGGTATGCGCACATGCGCACGCATACGGCAGCTCACCGGGTTGATATTGTTGTTACTGTGTTGGCCGCTGCCGGGCATTACTGCGGGCGCGGCGCCCGGTGCTGCCGCGGTAGCGACGGCACACCCGCTGGCCACCGCTGCGGCGCGCGCGACGCTGCTTGCAGGAGGAAACGCTTTTGATGCGGCCGTCAGCATCGCCGCTGCGCTGGCGGTGGTGGAACCGGCCAGCTCCGGTCTCGGCGGGGGCGGGTTCTGGTTGCTGCACCGCGCGCGCGACGGTTTTGAGGTAATGATCGATGCACGCGAACGTGCACCGCTGGCGGCACGTGCCGACATGTATCTCGACAAGGACGGCAACCCTGTGCCGCAGCTGTCCTTGGACGGGCCGCTGGCAGCCGCTATTCCGGGTACGCCGGCGGCGCTCGCGCACATGGCGCGGCGCTATGGGCGGTTACCGCTGTCACAAACGTTGGCGCCGGCAATACGCCTGGCGCGTAACGGGTTCCCGGTGACACCGCGCTACCGCCGGCTGGCGCAGCTGCGGCTCAAAGCGCTGCGCGCGTCGCCGGCGGCGGCCGAGGTTTTTCTGCGCCACGGTGCCGTGCCGCACCAGGGGTTTGTCGTGCGGCAATCCGACCTGGCGGTGGTGCTTGAGCGTATCGTACGACAGGGGCGCGCCGGTTTTTACGCCGGCGAAACCGCCAACGAACTGGTAGGCGGCGTGCGCGCCGCCGGCGGGATCTGGAGTCTGGAGGACCTGGCGGCTTATCACGTCGTCGAGCGCGCGCCTGTCACCGGGCGCTACGGCCGGCTACGGATCGCGTCGGCGTCATTGCCGTCTTCCGGGGGCATCGTGTTGATGCAGATGCTCAACATCCTGGCGGATTATGATCTCCCGTCGCAGCCGCGCACGAGCCGCGACCATCTGCTTATCGAATCCATGCGGCGCGCCTATCATGACCGTGCCCGCTTTCTTGGTGACCCTGACTTCGTTCCCGTGGATGTGCGTGGCCTGTTGAGCCAGGCGCATGCGGCGAAGCTGCGCGCGAGCATAAACCTGCGCGCAGCCAGCGCAAGTGATGCCCTGCCGAGCACGGTGCCGTCGGGTCGCGGTACAAATACCACGCACTTCTCTGTGATCGACCGCCAAGGCAATCGCGTTGCCGCTACACTGACGGTCAACTACGCCTTTGGCTCCGGCTTCGTGCCGCCCGGTACCGGCGTGCTGCTCAACAACGAGATGGATGATTTTGTCCTAAAGCCAGGCGTGCCCAATCTCTATGGGTTGGTCGGCAACAAGGCCAATGCGATCGCGCCGGGCAAGCGTCCGCTGTCGAGTATGACGCCAACCTTCCTCGAAAGCCCCGACGCCATTGTCATCCTGGGCACGCCGGGCGGCAGCCGTATCATCACCATGGTATTACTGGCAACCCTGGAGGTGGCGCGCGGCCGCGGCGGGGCGCGGGATTGGGTCGCATTGCCGCGGTTTCATAACCAGTACTTGCCCGATGTGGTGCAGTTCGAGCCGCGTGCCTTCCATCAGGCGGAGATCGAGGCCCTGCGCAGACTTGGCCATCGACTCAAGCGCAGGACCCGGCCATACGGCAACATGCAGATCGTCGCCTGGGACAAGGAAACGGGTCGATTAGACGCGGCAAGCGATCCGCGCGGTGAAGGGACAGTGTGGATCGAGCGCAGGCGTGAGGCGCCGTAGCGGCGCTCGCGGGGCCGCTCAGGCCAATTTCTTGGCTGCTTGGCCCGGGGTCTCGTAGTTGTCAAGCGCGTTGAGGATGGCGTTGATCTGGTGGTCGAGGGCCTTTTCCTGCTCGTCGATGCCCTGGCGGATGTGCTCGAGCTCGCTCAGGCGGTCCTCGAGCGTATCGCTCGCCTGGTGGATATGCTTGATGCTCTCGAGACGACGGCGCAGCTGGATCTGGTGCTCGCGCACCTGCGCCTCCATGGGGTTCATGATATTGCGTAGCCAGCTGTCGGCGTCGCGGTTAGCCATCTTGTAGATTGCCCGTACCTTGGCGACGGAAGATTCAAAGAACTTGTTGGTGACTGCTTTCTGCTCGGTAACCACCATCGACAGGCTCTTGGTAAATTGCACATGTTTTGTCTGCAATCGCTTGATTTCGCGCAGATAACGCATCACCGAGAAGCTACCGGGTTTGACTTTTGCCAATCCGTGTTCCTGCTGGAACTTCTTGTACACGCCCTCCATCAGCTCCTTGATCTCCTGTGTCTGCTTGGCTACTTCCCCCATGGTGTCGGTTGCGTAGGTGAAGAACTTCTGCATGCAGGCCTTGAGCCCGGCGGTGGTCATGCTGATCCCCATGTCTTTCTTGGTTTCGGCGATGACCGTGTTTAGGCCTTTCAAGTTGAGGTGTGTGTATAGCTGGTTTGTCTGCTTGGCAAAAATGCTGCGCGTCGCCTGAAAGCGCTGCAGGGTCTTTTCGAACACTTCCTTGTCGATCTTGACTTTCTTCATCATGTGTTCGATCACATCCATGTTCTTACCGTTGAGCCCGGCAAGCTCGTCCATATGTTCACGCACCCCCTTGAGCCTCTGGGTTGAAAGCATGCGCGTGCTCGTGATGATCTCTTCCAGGTCGTCCTGGATGTTCCCTCGAACGATGTCGCGCTTGGCAGGTACCAGCTCCTTTCCGAGTGCATCTTCCAATGCGGTAATACGGCTGCGCTCAAGCGTCTTGCGCTCACCTTTGATCTTTCCGTACAGTGCCTTTTGCGCTGACACCGGATGTATGTTGTGTTCCGGGACGGCCAGGTGCCTGGCCGTTTCGCGAATCTGGCGGTCGATCTCGCGCTGTACCTCGTCCCAATCGCGCAACTCATCCCACAGGCCGTCGATCTTGTTCAGCACCACCAGGCGGCCCTTGTTGGCCCCGTTCTTGTGCGTGCCGATATGATTGCGCCAGACGTCAATATCGGACTTGGTCACGCCGGCATCGGCCGCCAGCACGAACAGAACCGCATGTGCGCTGGGTAGCAGGTTCAGGGTGAGCTCCGGTTCCGCCCCGAGTGCGTTCAATCCAGGGGTATCAAGAATTACCAGGCCCTGTTCGAGCAGCGGGTGCGGAAAATTGATCATCGCATAGCGCCATCTGGGGATCTCGACCTTGCCTTCCTCGGTCATACGCATACCGATTTCAGCCTCATCTTCGGCCACGTGCAGGCCTAGCGCCTGGGCCTGCTCCCGGTCAACCGCTTTAGTCTCGGCAATGTGTTTCAATGCCTCGGCCATTTTCTTCGGCGACTTCAGATTAAAGCGAATCGTTGTCCATTCGTCACTGAACCCCTTGTACTCGGCAATGGTGGTACCGCTTGCACGGGTGTCGATCGGCAACAAGCGCAGCGCCGGGTCGATGTCCGAATCGTACATGAGCTCGGTCGGGCACATGGTTGTGCGGCCAGCGCTCGAAGGCAGAATGCGCTGACCGAATGTGGAGAAAAAGATGGCGTTAATCAGCTCGGACTTGCCACGCGCGAACTCCGCGACAAAAGCAATGTAGAGCTTGTCATCACGCAGGGTTGCGAGAATATGGTCCAGCCGCTGGGTAATCTGGGCGTCGCCGAGCTTTTGCGCTTGGAGCCAGTCCCGAAAGCCAGCGATGGAATCAGCCAGTCCCTTGCGCCACACACTGTACGCTGCAAAATGTTGTTCAATCCCCTCGTTTTTCATGTGTTGTGCACCCCGAGCTTGTTGGCAGATCGATTTTACTTAATTGGCGCGGATAACTGATTTTCTAGCCGAAAAACCTGAAAAAGTAGAGCATTAGTAGGACAACCGGCGGATTATGCCCGACCGCCGGCCGCTTCGGGCGGGATACATGGGTCACAGTGTTTAAACTTTAGCATAAAAAGTAAATCCAAGATAATCAAACAGTTGAAATGGAAAAATTCCATCTCACATTAACTACCGCTTACAATTGGCAGTAACTGCAGTAAAATACCCGCCGTCCACCGAGCGCGGCGGCGCGGATGGGACGCGCACAGCGCGGGCACGGCGCGCCCTCGCGGGCGTAGACCCGGGCGTGGAGCTGGAAGTAACCGGGCTCGCCGCGGGCGTTGCGGAAATCGCGCAGGGTGGTGCCGCCGGCGGCGATGGCACGCTTGAGCGTTGCCCGAATGGCGCACGCGAGCCGCTGGTAGCGCTTGCGACTGATGCGTCCGGCGGCGCGCTTGGGATGGATGCCGGCTGCAAACAGCGCCTCATTGGCGTAGATGTTGCCGATTCCGGCGACGATATGGCTGTCGATCAGAAAATCCCTGATCGCGCGGGTGCGGCCACGGGATGCGCGAAACAGATAGTCGCCTCTAAAACCGGTTTCCAACGGGTCGATGCCCATGTTCGTCAACAGCTTGTGGCCGGCGATATCCGCACGCGTCCACAACACCGCACCGAAGCGCCGCGGGTCGCGCAGGCGCAGACATTCTCCGTTGGCCAGCACCAGCTCCACGTGATCGTACTTCCCTACCGGCGCGTCGCAGGGCACGATTCGCAGGCTGCCCGACATGCCCAGATGCACGAGCACGGTACCGCCGGCGGTATGCAGCAGCAGATACTTCCCGCGCCGGCCGACATCCTCGATCACATGGCCGGGCAGCTCCCGGCGCAGTGCCTCTGGCACCGGCCAGCGCAGTTGCGGCTGGCGCACGTGCACGGCGCGGACGGTCTGCCCGATCAGGTGCGGCGCGATGCCGCGCCGGGTGGTTTCAACTTCGGGCAACTCGGGCATGACTTAAGCAAGTGGCGAATCTAGTAGCAAGTAACAAGTTGCAAGTAGCAAGGAAAACCTCTGCTACTTCCGAGCGCTTACTTGCTACTAGATTTGCCGGCGGCCTCCTCAGCGTCAGCAGTGATACGCAGCAACTTTTTACCCGTGTCCTCAGTGAAGTGATATTCAAGGCCTTCGTCCTGACGATACAAGACGAGCTCGGGCTTGTAGCTTAGAATGCCGAGCTCCAGCACGTTTGCTCCCGCCTTCGCGTTCCCAGAATCAGCCTGAAATGCGATACGGATGCGTGCTTGTACCGGTTTGCCGGTATAGCGCTCGACGTACAAGGCCTGCGCCCGGCGCCACCGGTCAACGAACTCGTTAATGCGCTCGGCGGTGAGGTTTCCGTGCTGCGGTTGTACCACCCACGTCCGATCGATACGGCGTAACGATAGTTGCGGTAACTCGAAGGCAACCGCTGCGCGGTCCCTGGCGAACAGCCGCGGGCTGATGAAATTGACGTAGCTATAAGTTCCGGGCGTGAAGTACTGCGTTGGAATGAGGTGTATGGTCTCACCGTAACGCACATAACGGGCGTTCTTGAAGGGGTGTTGCCGGCCCGCCTGGATTTCCGCATGCCCGAACCACACACTTGCCTTGGGTCTATCGAGCCCGTACTTGTTGAGAGCATCGGGGTCGGCGCGCAGCCGTAACTCGCTGGGCGCGGTGGCGAGGCGCAGCAGCGATTCCACCCGGAATGGATTCGCGCGTGCCTGCAACGGTGTGATCAGGAGCCAGTTTCCACCTTGGCGCTGCAGCACCAGCCTTTCGTTGTCGGGGCGTTCTATTCGTATGCTTTCGATCTGTTCCGGCACCAGCATCGTCAGCGGTGGGGCGGGCGGCTCTTTATCGACCCGGCGTTTGGATACGGCAAGCAGCGCCAGCGCGCCCACCAGCACTACCAGACCCAGGTTCAACAGCCATCGATTGCGCATTGGCCTCAGGGCGCAGCAATCAGAGCCTGCGCCGGCGCAGCCAAATGAGCGTACCGCTGGCAGCGAGCAGCAGCGGCAGGACGAACAAGAATCCCGCACCGATGAACACACGCGAGGTATGCGTCAACAGAATGCTGCGGTCTGGGTTGACTCTCACCGGTATGTTCACATAGTCGTCGTCCTGACTGACCCAGTTGGCGACGCTCATACCGAGCTCGAGATTGACGCCATTGCCGAGAAAGGTGTTCGACAAAAAGTCGCCGTCCCCGACAACGATCACACGCTGCTCACTGTCGCCGCGTAGGCGTGTCAGCACCACTGCGAGATTGAGCGGGCCGATAATATCTTCGCCCTTGTCCATGCGGGCAGCACCAGACAGTGCGCTGGTCTCGGACCATGCCGAGGTTCGCGTGTCGAACAACACCGCTGCGTTCCAGCCCTCCGCCTCCAGCAAGCTGATTGCGACGGCATCGGGAAACAAGGTCGCGTTACCGAAGTTACGCACGATCGCGTGCGTACCGTAACGCGTGACAACGACAACAGTCGCATTACCGGTTATCGCCTCCGATCCCGGGTCGACAATGACTCCCGGCTGGAACTCGATACCCAGCATCTCGGCGAGGGGTTCGAGACCGTGTAAGGACCCCGGGTCAGCCAGCCACAGCAGGTTGCCGCCGCTGTCGATGTATTGCTCGATGATCTTGACTTCGCCCGGCAGCAGGTCGACGCGTGGCCCCGCTATCACAAGCGCGGCCGTGTTGCGCGGGATCTGCGGGTGCTCGGCGAGGTTAAGCTCACGGGTTCTAAACCCGCGTTTTCGCAGCTGCGCAGACCATAGGGACAGATCAAAATTCGCGCGTCGATCGGGGCTGCGCTCGCCGTGGCCTGCAAGGAACACGAGCCAGCGCTCGCCACGATGGCCAAGGCGTATGAGTGCGTTGGTGATGGTTTGTTCGTCCAGCCGGGCGAGGGTCTCTCTCGCGTTGCCGTACGACAATACAACCTCGCCATCAAAACGCACGCCGGCCTGCCGCGCTCTTTGCGGCTCGCTATCGGGATCGACGAACTCGAGCTCGATGTCGGGTTTGTGGCGCCGGTAGCGTGTAAACAGCTCCCGGATCGCTTCGCGCAATTGCCTGCGTTGCGTGGCGAAGGCGGTGACCTTAACGGGTCCCTGCAAACGCTCTATGGCGATGACGCTCACTTCGGATAACGAGTTCCTTGAGTTCTGTGTCCAGTCGAAGCGCATGTCATACTCGAGGCTGAGCCATTGCAAGAGCCCCACCGCCACCAACAGCAACAGCACAAATACGACACTAATCAGGCGTAGGTGCGTTTTGGATGACAGCAGCTTGCGCATTTTCAGCCCCTGCGTCGATCCACATCGAGGCGGTGTATGCTTAGCAGCAGAAACGTCGCGATGAACAACAGGTGGTACACGGCATCGGCGCTGTCGAAGATCCCACGCAGAAACGGCTCGTAATGGCTCAAGGAGGACAAATAGGCGAGCACGTTTCCTTTCTCGGCGCTACCGGCACTGGACCAATCAAGCAACCAGAACAGCAGCAACACCCCAAACGTGCTGACTGACGCAACCGCCGGGTACTGTGTAAGCGTTGACATGAACAACCCGACGGCGACGAATCCAGCCAGCAGCAGGCCAAGCCCCAACAAGCTGGACAAGAGAATGCCCACATCGAGGCTCGCGACTGTAAACAACGACAACGGCATCAGTGCGATCAAGGCCAATAACAGCCCTACAAACGCCAGCGCACCGAGATACTTGCCAAGCACGATTTCCGTCATGGAGATCGGGGCACTGAACAGCAGGCTCAAGGTGCGGTTACGCCGCTCTTCGCTGATCAGGCGCATGGTCAAAAGCGGCACGACTAACAACAATACGATGGCAGCGTTGCCGAACAATCGCCCGACAATCAGCTCGGTGACGCCCGGCGCGTTGTCGATCGCGAGCAGTTGCGGCTGCAAGATCAGGTACTGCTCGATGTTACTGAGAAACATGAATGCGAGGATGAGCTGCACGACCACGAATATGGCCCATGCCAGCGGCGAGAGAAACATCCCCCGGAGCTCGCGCATGGCGATAGTCGCTATCAAGCCCCGGTCTCCTCGGGCGGCGGAGGCTCCTCGGTGGTGAGCTCGACGAAGATCTCCTCCAGCGAGACAGTCTGCGGCTTTATTTCATAAAGGCCCCATCGCTTTTCGGCAGCGAGCTTGATGATCTCCTCGGTCGGATCCGCCTCGAGTTCGTGCACGATCTGGACGCGATTCTCGCCGTTGTGGCGCGCCGCCTCGACACCCTTGAGCTGCTCGAGCAACGCCAGCTCCGGTGGCTGGCGGAACGCCACGAACAGCGATGTTGATTTCATGTGGCGCGACAAGCCATCAATGCTGTCATTAAGCACGAGCGACCCCTGGTTGATGATCTGCACCCGATTACAGCTGGCCTGCACTTCGGGCAGGATATGGCTGGAAAGGATGACGCTGTGATTCTTGCCGAGCTCGCGAATCAAGTGGCGTATCTCGCGAATCTGAATCGGATCGAGCCCGATCGTGGGCTCGTCCAGAATTACCACAGGCGGTAAATGAATAATGGCCTGTGCAAGCCCCACGCGCTGCCGGTAGCCCTTGGAGAGGTTGCCGATCAGCCGTCTGCCAACGCCATGCAACCCGCATTTCTCCTTTGCCGTCTCGCGCGCGGCCTTGCGCTGTGTGCGTGGAATACGATTCAGCGCCGCGCAGTAATTGAGGTACTCATCCACCGTGAGCTCACGATAGATTGGCGATTGCTCGGGCAAGTAACCGATCGCGGCCTTGGCGGCTCGCGGTTCCTCCAACAGGTCGTGGCCGGCGATGGTGACGCTACCCTCGCTCGGGGCAAGGTTGCCGCTGATGACCTGCATAGTGGTGGTCTTGCCGGCACCGTTGGGGCCGAGGAACCCGAGCACATCCCCCTGGCAGATATCAAAGCTGATGTTATTGATTGCCTGGACGTCGCCGTAGAAACGGGAAAGGCCCCTTACTTCTACGAGCGTCTCACTAGCCATGAAGGGGACGGTTGACTTGCGCGAGAGCTACGTACACGGTGGGCAATTAAAGGCGGGTGCCGCAGGTTTGTCAATGGCCGCGGCGAGCACATGGGATTCGATCGCTGCCCGCACCGCAGGCGCCTCATATTCACGCGACACCCGCGGTTTACAGCAATTCACGCCATGGTCCGGGTGGCACCCGCAGTTGGCGGGGGTGTACGGCGGCGCACGCGAGTTTACAATGGCAGTTTCTCGACATCAGCCATTCTGACGACAATATTTCCTGCATGCCTAGCTCATGAGTTTCACCATACACATCGAACCCAGCGGTCACGAGTTCGTTGCCGAAGATGGCGAGCCGGTGCTGGTGGCCGCACTACGGCAAGGGCTTGCTTTGCCTTACAGTTGTCGCAACGGTGCCTGTGGGGCGTGCAAGGGCAAGATTCTGAGCGGCAGCGTTGATTACGGTGAGTACGAGGACAAGGCGTTGTCGCCGGAGGAAAAGGCGGCAGGCAAGGCGCTGTTTTGCCAGGCGGTGCCGCGCGAAGACCTGATTGTCGAGGTGCACGAAGTCGCCGCCGCGGCGGGTATCGCGATCAAGACACTGCCTGTTCGCGTTATGCGCATGCAGAAGTTGGCGCACGACGTCATGGCGCTCGACCTCAAGCTGCCAAAGTCGGAGCGCTTGCAGTTTCTCGCCGGCCAGTATATCGACATTCTGTTGCGCGACGGGCAACGCCGCAGTTTCTCTCTTGCCAATCCACCCCACGATGACGAGTTCTTGCAGCTCCATATTCGCCACGTGCCCGACGGCCATTTCACTGACCATGTGTTCGTTCGCATGAAAGAAAGAGATCTGTTGCGTTTTCAGGGACCCTACGGGACGTTCTTTCTACGTGAGGAGTCGGATCGGCCGATCGTGCTCATGGCCGGGGGTACGGGCTTGGCGCCGGTCAAAAGTATCCTCGAACACGCCTTTGCGAAGGGTGACGATCGGCCGATGCACCTGTTCTGGGGCGCACGGCGAGAGCCCGACCTGTACCTGCACGAGCGCGCACGGTCGTGGGCGCGGAAGCATAGCCATTTCCGCTATACCCCCGTGCTGTCGGAAGTCGAGCCGGGGAACGCCTGGGAGGGGGCTACCGGTTGGGTGCACGAGACCGTCGTGCGGCATTACCCAGATCTCAGCGGCTACGAGGTCTATGCCAGCGGGCCGCCGCCTATGATCGAGGCCGGGCAAGCCGCGTTCCGCGAGTATGGACTGCCGGAGGAGCATTTCCATTTCGATTCCTTCGAGTTCAACCACTGACTCGAATGTCACCGCGGAGCGCGCAGAGACTCTCGCAATAAAACTTCCAACGCAGGAGCGGTACAGGGATGTACCGTTTGCGGACCTAACGATGGAAAGACGCTAAGACGCAAAGAACGGCTTTAACGTTTTTCCTAAACGCCCTGCCCGATCCGCGAGGAAACGGTTAGCTTGCAAATTGCAAGAGCTCACCGCGAAGAACGCAGAGGGTTTTGATTTCAAACAGTTTTTGATCTTGGAATCAAAGCCCATACGCGCTCACAGCTTTGATCCCCCGCCCGGGTGTCACCCGCCAGTGTCTGGTTGTTTGTTTTCTCGGTGATCTTTGCGCTCACTGGTGTGAGTTCATGCAATTTCCGGGCTAACCCGCCGCCTTTTGGCGAGGTGCCAGCTTGGTCGAGGTCGTTGCGGGCAAGGCCGGCGGCTCGGTCACGAGAGTCTCGAGGCCCCGGCGGTAGTAATCCAGTGCGTGGTCCGATTCGCCCAGGCGCTCCATAAGCACCGCGAGCTCGCGGTAGGCCTGCAGCATTGGGCGACGTTTGACGGATGTCTCGAGATAGCTGCGCGCCTTACCCCACAGCTCATTGTAGAGCGACAGCCGGCCCACGGTCAGCAACAGGCTAGCGTTGTCCGGTTGGCTCTCGAGCCAGCGCTCGGCAACCTCGAGTTGGCGGGAAACGTCATCACTGCGCACGCGGCCGTACAGCTCGATCAGCTCATCGTTCCATTCCCGGTTGATCGCCTCGCGCAGCAATGATTCGGCATGGTTCATCTGGTTTTGTTTGATTAGTTGGCCGGCGTACAAGGCAACGAGGCGGGGGTCGCGCCGCAGCGCTTTAGGTACAGCCTGCCACGCCCGCGGCAGTGCTTCCCGTGAGCCCGATGGAAGCGATTGCGTCAGCATCTCGCGCTGCGCCTGCAACTCCAGTGCATCAATCGCCTCCGGGCTCAGCACCTTTTGCCTGCGTAACTGCGGTATCAGCTCGGTCAGGCTTTTCCACTCATGCAGGGCGAGATAGGTTTTTAGCAGCAGTCTTAGGATATGCGGGTTTTTTGGTTCCCGTGATCTGAGCTCCGAAAGCGCCGCCAGCGCCTGCTCGTATTGCTCAGTCCAGGCGTAAAGGTGTGCCTGCGTCATGGTGATGGCAAAGCTGTTACCGGGAGCGGCCTCCTGGGCGCGAGAGATATACTCGTCGCGTTTCTCGGTGTCGCCCATGGCCTGGCTCGCGCAGGCCGCACCGAGGTAATTAAGCAGCGGGCTTTCGCTGTGCGGCAACCCGGACACGAGCTGTGCTTGCGCCTTCGCCCAGTTGCCTTCGGCCAGCCGCGCCAGCCCCTGCGTCAGTGCCAGGCGCGCTTTCCTGGTATTACGGTTTAGGCGCCATCGCGTGACATCGTGCGGGATGCCCCATAGTCGTCGAAATAGCCGCCACAAGACATGTAATGCCACAAAACCCCCGGCGAGCATCAGCAAGAACAGCGTCAGTGGCATCTCGATACTCCACGGTGCGCGCGTGACGAGGACGTAGCCGGGATCTTCGATTGCAAACAGGGTTACGAGTACAGAGACCAGCAGCACCAAAACGATAAAGATTAGTGTCTTCACAGGTCCGCCCGGAATTACGATTCATTCTTGTCGCTGGCTACCGCCCGCAGTGCCGTGAGCGAGCCCGAGATATCGGGTAACTCGACCGTGATCTTCGCATCAAGCAGACCATTGAGTTCTCGGCGGACGTTGATCACGGACTGGGCGTCCGTATCGAAGTAGTCGCTTACCCATTTTTGCGCCGCCTCGATGTTTTGCGCATACGTAGTCACATTGGCCTGTAATACTGCCAGCTGTGCCCCGTACAACATCAAGCGGAGGTTCTCGCGCAGGAAATAATCCTGCTCAGGCGCCAGTAACGGTTTTTGCGCCTCGGTGGTTTTGCGAATCCGCACCAGCCCGAGAGCGTCCAGCCACATCTGACGCAGCACCCCCCAGAAAGTCGATCCCGCGCCAGTCTCTGACTCGGCTTGCGCAGGCGGCGGCGGTGGCCGGAACCGGTCTTCCACATGTAGCGGCAGCTCTTGGAGACCATTGGCAAGACTGCCGAGCTTGAGCGCGATACCGGGCACATCCGCACGCTCCAGTGATTGCAGCTGGGTAATCTCGGTGGCAACAAGCTTTCTGATCGGCAATAGCCTGGGTTCCGCCAGCTGCTGCAGGCGCCGATCGGCCGCTTGCAGTGCCGCGATTGCGGTATCCGGGTCATGTGCAAGCTGCAGGCGATAGTTGGCGATGAGCAGAAGTTGTTCTATCTCCGCCAATGCCCAGCCCGTGCGATTGCGCCCAAGCTCATTGGTGACCTTTTCTATGGCGCTCGCCAACGTATCCTGCACGTGTTTCGCGTCGGCGAACTGTTTTTTGATGCGCTCGACTTCGCGTCCTACTTCGGATTCATTTTTCTCGATTTGTTGAACGCCGGCTTTGAGCTGTTCCAATGTACCGAGCACGTCAGCGTTTAATAGCGCCTGTTTCTGGTACAGCGTGTATGCGACGTAGCCGCTCGCCGCGAGCGCAACAAACGAAAGCACCATAGCAAGGCCGGCCCAGGCCCGGCCGCCGTGTGGCTTTGGTACCTTTTTCTCGTTGGCGTTTTCGGCCTTGTCCGCCGAGCCTTCTTCTGTCTGCGGCATCAGCTGCTGCGCCGCGGGCGCCTGGTCCTGTTCTTTGTCGACCATGGATCACTGGGGTGTGGTTGGCAAGCGTCGATTATAGGGAATTTTGTCACCCGCGCCAGGCCTTGATCGCTTTGACAATGGCCTCATCGCTCGCCTGCTGGGCCACGTGGATATGCTGCAAACCGAGCTCGGCGGCGACCTGTGCCATGCGTTGACTAATAACTACGATTGGCGTGTTGATCAGCCATGTGTGTCCACTTGGTCCGATCATGTCGAACAGGTTTCGCAATCCGTCCACGCTGGTTGCCACCACGATGTCGATTCCCCGCTGCGACCATCGGCGTAGCAGCGCAGGGATATCGGCCTCGGGTTTGGCGCGGCGGTAACATTGGGCGTACGTGACCTGGGCGCCGCGGTCCTTAAGGGTGTCACTGAGCAACGCGCGGCCGTTTTCACCGCGGAAGATGAGAATGTTCTTATCGTGCACCTGCATGAGCTCCGGCAACGCAAGTAGGCCTTCGCTGTCGAAACGGTGCTTGGGCATGATCGGCGCCACGACCCCGAAGCGTTCGAGTTGCCGCGCGCTGCCAGGACCCACACACGCGATCGCCAACTGAGCCGGCAATGCTACTCGGCGCGACTTGATCGCGCCCATGCCTTTGTCGACGGCATTGGCACTGATAAAGATCGCCATGTCGAACTCGTGCAAGCGCTCGACCAGCGCGAATAGGGCAGCGCGGTCGCGCGGATCGAGAATCTCGACCGTGGGAAACCGGATAGGCTCCCCGCCGTCGGATCTGATCAGGCGTGCCAGTCTCTCAGCCTGGTGCGCGGGGCGCGTCACCAGCACGCGGGTATTGGCAAGCGTGTTCTCAGCGGGCACGATCGGCTTGCCTATACACGTACTCGAGAATTTTCTTTGCGCCCTGCGCGACCAGGTCAGCAGCGAGCTGCTCGCCCAGGCGCACGGCATCCGCCGCCGGTCCATGAGCCTCGCCGCGCACAATCGCGTGTCCGTCCGGATACCCCACCAGCGCCCGCAGATGCATGGTTCCCCCGGCCAGGCGCGCGTATGCGGCCAGCGGCACCTGGCAGCCGCCTTCCAGGCGCGCGTTCACAGTGCGCTCGGCGGTGACGCATTGCCGCGTCGCGTGATCCTCCAATGGCGCAAGCAGGTGATTGACAGGGTCATCGAGGCGGCACTCGATGCCAATGGCGCCCTGGCCGACCGCAGGCAGCATCTCCTCAGGCTCGATGTAGGCGCGTATGCGCTGCGCGAGCTGCAAGCGTTTCAACCCAGCCGTGGCCAGGATGACCGCATCGAACTGCCCGGCATCAAGCTTGTGCAGCCGTGTATTCACGTTGCCGCGTAGGGTTTCGATCGCAAGACCGGGGAACGCAGCGCGCAGCTGGCATTGCCGGCGCAAGCTCGATGTGCCCACGCGCGCACCCTGGGGCAAGGCCCGCAGGCTCGCGTAACGCGTCGACACGAACGCGTCGCGTGGGTCCTCACGTGCGCAGATAGCGGCGATGCACAGCCCGTCAGGCAGGTTCACCGTCAGGTCTTTCATCGAGTGCACGGCGATATCGGCGCGTGCATCCAGTAGCGCCTGCTCGAGTTCCTTGATGAAAAGCCCCTTGCCGCCCAAGCTCGCCAGCGGTGTATCGAGGATCTTGTCACCCTGAGTCGTCATCTCCACGAGCTCTATCTGCAGCGCTGGATGGTGCTGCAGCAGCCGTGCGCGCACGTAGCCGGCCTGCCACAGGGCCAGTTGACTCTTGCGGGTAGCAATGCGGAGCGTTGCCGTCACTATGAGTTACGCCGTGTCCGTATCCGCGGGCGAGGCGCTAACGTTACTGATTCGATGGCAAATGGCAAGGTGCGAGCGTTGAGCGAGCAGTCCCAGGGGTCACCCGCCGCCGCGGCGTGGTCGGGCGGCGGTTGCGTGTGCCGGGAGCTAGGCGGTCATCGGGCGGTTGCGGGCCCAGCGGCGCACGGCCGCCGCATGGCGCCGGCTGACATCCAGCCTTCGGTCAATGTCCTTTAGGGTAACCTGCCACGTGCCGGAAGGGCTTTTTTCTATTCCCTTGATGTGTGAGGCAGAAACCAGCGCATTTCGGTGAATACGAATGAAGCGGTCGGAGAACTCCCGTTCGAGGTTCACCAGCGAGTCCTCAATCAGGTGCTCCTCGGAAGCGGTGCGGACCGCGACGTATTTGCTGTCAGCCAGGAAATAGACAATTTCGGGCAGTGGTACCAGGCGAATATTACCGCGCAGGTGAACGCTGATGTGCGTGCGCGACGGGGATTCCTGCCGTGCGTGAGTGATCTCCTGTATCTGCCTGGCAGTAAGCTTGTGTGCCTTGGTCAGCGCATTGGCCAGGCGGTCCTTTCTGATCGGCTTGAGCAGATAATCCACAGCGTTGACTTCAAACGCGTCAAGCGCGTGCTGGTCGTAGGCGGTGGTAAAGATCACGCTCGGCGGGGCATCCATACCCAGCAAGTGCATGGCTGCCTCGAGCCCGTCCATGCCAGGCATGCGAATGTCCATGAGCAGCACATCCGGGTTGAGCTCGCTGGTCTTCTCGACGGCCTCATTGCCGTTCATGGCTTCCCCGATAATGTCATACCCGCCGATGTCCGACAGCAATTCGCGCAGCCGGTCACGGGCGAGTTTTTCGTCGTCTACGATTAATACCCTCACGATTGCTCCCTGCGAGTCGGTAAAACAACGGTAACGATGAACTGATCCCCTTCCTCGCCGAACTCCAGCTTGGCGGCGTCTCCATAGTGGTTGCGAAACCGCAGGCGAATATCGTCGAGCGACATACTGTGGCTGTCCTCGGTCCGCTTCGCCCGCACGCGCGGAATCGGGTTCATAATCTTAATATAGATCTTGTCTCCCTGCTCCCAAAGCCTGACGGTGATGGCACCGCCGGCCGGTATGGGCTCGATCCCGTGCCGGATCGCATTCTCAAGCAACGGTTGCAGCGTCAGCACCGGCATCACCGCCTTGCGGGGGAACTTGCCAATGTCCCAGTCTATCCGCAGGCGCTCATCCAGGCGTAGCCTTTCGATTGCCAGATATTTTTTTGCCACGTCGATCTCGTTCTTAACGGGTACCAGCGTTTCCTCCTGGTTGAGCATCATGCGGAAGAGGTCTGCCATATCTACTATCGCAGACTCGGCCTTGACGGGGTCGCTGCGGATAAGACTTGCGATGATGTTCATACTGCCGAAGACAAAATGCGGGCGAATGCGCGAGAGCATCGCCTGCATACGGGTGCGTTCCTCTGAAAGCGTAGCTTGCTTGAGCTCGTGCTTCGCAACGAAGTAGCGCAGCAACAGCGCGTAGACAAATGCGCTGATGGTGATGGTGACAATATGCAGGTGACTGTACCACTCGGGCCGAAACGAACTGATCTCGCCCGTGAGCCAAAGCAACCAGATCGTGCACTCGGTTACCAGCCAGCTGGTGCCCAGCAGCAGTACGTAAGCCATGCCAATGGCATGCAGCTTTGGCAGCTTGTTCAAGTACCTGCGCGTCACACATAGAACCGCCGTACCACTGAGAGCGACCCACTGAACATAAAGCGATATCAGCAGCAAGTTTTGCAGAAGGTACGGTGAAACGATGTATCGTGGAACGACCAGCGTGATCACAATCGCCAGCATTTCCGCCATCACGATGACATTGAAAATGATCCAGCCTCGGCAGAAGTCGGGAAGGATCTCGCCGCTCTCAACCGCAAGCCCCGGCTCATCGGGCACGCTGGCATCCAGGCGCCTGGTTACGTTTCTTATCCAGCCTTGCAACACGCCTTTGTTGGAAAGCTCCATATCAATTCCTTACGATTGGCATAGCGAGCTTCACATGATACTGCCCACCTTGCTCGAACGCTTGCATGGTGGCGCGGTTGCCGAACTGCGTGGTCAGTCGTTCCCGAATATTGTCCTGTGCGATCTTGTTACCCTGGCCGTGCGCACTGCCCGGAACGTCCGGCAGGGGGTTGCTGATCAGCACGTTGAGCGTGTCGGCCTCGGACCAGAGCTCCACTCTGAGCGTACCGCCGGCGAAGCGCGGCTCGATACCATGGTAGATCGCATTTTCCAGCAGTGGCTGCAGCGTGAGCGCGGGAATCATGGCGTAACGCGGCACGTTGCTTACATGCCATTTGACCCGGAGCCGGTCGCCCAGTCGCATCTTCTCTATCTCCAGGTACTGGCGTGATATCTCACGTTCTGCAGAGATTGGTACAAGCTTGCGCGCGTCGGCAAG
Source organism: Acidiferrobacterales bacterium (assembly GCA_046758085.1). Lineage (GTDB taxonomy): Bacteria > Pseudomonadota > Gammaproteobacteria > Acidiferrobacterales > SPGG2 > VRUB01. Next base: position 2,691 of record JBHHZP010000014.1, on the reverse strand, counting down.
CAGCACGCGGAATAGATCGGCAAGATCTTGCAGTACCGATTCCGCCCTCTCGGGGTCGCTGCGCGTCAGGCTGGCAACGCTGTTCAAGCTATTAAACAGGAAGTGTGGGCGAATGCGCGACTGCAGTGCCTGCAGCTTCGCGTCTTGCTGCTCCTGGGCATCGCTCTCAGCGCAGTGCTGGAGGAACAGATATCGTAATCCCGGGATACCTATGATCGCCGTAATGAACAGGCTGCGTATCATCAAGGACTCGCGCCACACAGGCCAGCGCTCCGGGATAAGGTCGAGATCGAAAAGGATAAAGATCATCAGCTCGGTTGCCACGCCGGTTGCAGCAAGTAGCAGTACAAACACCACGGCCGATCCGGTGAAGGCCGGCATTCGCCGGATCAGTGGTGATGTGATTTTCAGTACAATGACAACGCAAAACGAGGCGAGCAAGGCAAACGCCGACAACAACTTGAACTCCTGCCACGCGCTGTCGTCAAAACCAGGATTTCGCCCCAGCGTAATGATGATCGCAATTAGCTCGGCGAGCAGGACGATGCGTATTGCAATGCCGAATGACCCAAAGTCAGGTAGGTGTTGCCGGCTTACAGCGGAGGCCTTGGTGATGGGTCGACTTACTCGCGTTATAAGCGGAGGCATGGCTAGTCCGTGTGCTGGATATAGGGACGCCCCGGGCGGCGCGATTCCCCGTGCTCGAGGCGCCAGAAACTCGTTGGATGAGTTTTGCGCAAAGTTCCGTGCGTTAGCAAGGTAAGGTTTGTTGTCAGCTTTTTGCCCGGCGCATACAAGACGCTCGTGCAAGCCGCTTGCGCCAGCATTGGCGGCATCGCTACAACCCATAAAGCCCCCTGGGTAAATAATAGACGAGATTACGCCCGCTTCCGCATCCCCTCGGCTCTCGCCGGCCTCGGCGAACCCGCTCCCCAAGGATTGGGGCAAGCCGCCATCGACCCCGCTGAAGCGGGTAGGGAGGGTACTTTTCCGCCGCGCTGCGGTTATACTCTCAGCTCTGTAGGGAATAAAAAACCCCCCATTTACATGGGGGGTTCAAATGCCTGGTCCGGTATTCGGGGTGGGGGTGCACAAAAGGACAAACCGGCCCAGGTCAGGTAAAAATACCCCGATAGCGGGTCGACAACAACCACCAGAGGGCAGTTACCGACGGCCGGGGCGGGGTTGCGGATGGGCGGTGCCGGTGGCGAGAGCGCCGGGTCCCGAGCGTCCGCCGCCCGCCCGCAATTGGGTGCTGCCGGTGTCGGCCGGGTACCGCCTTGTGTATTGAGATCGATTGCAGCCGACATTCACCGTACATCATGTCCACGCAAAAACCCTGGAGCGGGCGCTTCACCGAGTCGACGGACGCGCTGGTCGAGGCTTTTACCGCCTCGATTAGCTTTGACCGGCGTTTGTTCGCCTGCGACATTGCCGGATCCATCGCCCATGCGCGGATGCTGGCCCACGTCAAAGTGCTTACAGACAAGGAGGCAAAAGCCATCGTCGCGGGCCTGGAGTCGATCAAGACAGAGATCGATGCTGGGCAGTTCGCGTGGAGCGAGGAGCTCGAGGACGTGCACATGAACATCGAAGCACGTCTTGTCGACCGCATCGGCGAGGTCGGGAAGAAGCTGCATACCGCGCGATCACGCAATGACCAGGTTGCTACCGACATTCGACTTTATCTGCGCGATGGCATTGACAGCTTGTGTCACGCGTTGAGCGATCTTCAGGGGGTATTGCTGGACGTGGCGGAGCGTGAGGCCGCTACGATCATGCCAGGCTTCACGCACCTGCAAGTGGCCCAGCCGGTGACCTTTGGCCACCATATGCTGGCCTGGGTGCAGATGCTCGCGCGTGACCACGCGCGACTTCAGGATTGTCGCAAACGGGTCAATGTGCTGCCACTGGGCGCCGCTGCGCTGGCCGGGACCAGCTATCCTATCGACCGCGCTTATACCGCGCGGCTGTTGGGGTTCGACACGGTGGCTGACAATTCGATTGATGCCGTCTCAGACCGGGACTTCGCGGTAGAGTTTATTGCCGCCACGGCGCTGCTGATGAGCCATCTGTCCCGCTGTTCTGAGGAGCTGGTGCTGTGGGCATCAAGCGTCTTTGGATTTGTCGAGCTGAGTGATTCGTTCTGTACCGGCTCCTCGATCATGCCGCAGAAAAAAAACCCGGATGTGGCAGAGCTGGTACGAGGGAAAAGCGCTCGCGTGATCGGCGATCTCGTCGCTTTGTTGACACTTATGAAAGCCCAGCCGCTGGCGTACAACAGGGACAACCAGGAAGACAAAGAGCCTTTATTCGATGCCCTGGATACGGCATTGGCCTGCCTCGAGGTGTTTACCGGGCTGATTGGCACCATGAAACCAAGGCCCGAGGCAATGCGAAGTGCCGCGCAAAAGGGATTTCCAACTGCCACCGACCTCGCGGATTATCTCGTCCGCAAGGGCGTGGCGTTCCGTGACGCCCACGAAATCGTCGGTAAGATCGTGCGCCACGGGCTCGAGACAGGCAAAGACCTGGCGCAGATGGAGCTGGCGCAGCTCAAGGCCGTATCCAAGGCGATAGAGCATGATGTATTCGAAATCTTGACGTTGGAGGGTGCGGTTAACGCGCGCGACCATATCGGTGGCACGGCACCGGCGCAGGTGCGCAAGGCGATTGCGCGTGCGCGTGCAC
>JBHHZP010000013.1:0-38474 GCA_046758085.1 Acidiferrobacterales bacterium | reverse complement strand
CCGTCGCCAACACTCGCATTGCTATATGCGTTGCAACTTCGCTCGATTGCTAAAAACTCTTTCAAGACCGCTTCTTGTTCTGTGGTTTCTGTGCTCTCTGTGGTGAGCTGCTTGTGTTAACGCAGATGTTGTCCGAAAAATGCTGCTGTGCGTTGATTGGCGGTATTGGCCGCGGTCTTGTCGTAGTGTTTCCCGCCTACCCGGGCGAAGGCGTGGCCCACACCAGGATAGCTGTGGATGGTTACATGCGGGTTGGTCGCCAGCGCTGCCTTGATTTGCGCCTGCGCTTCCTTCGGTACGAACTCGTCTTCTTCGGCAATGTGTAACAACAGCGGGCGTGTGATGTTCGCTGCCTCGTGGAGTAGGGTCTCGATAGCCACGCCGTAATAACTGACGTTGCAGTCCGCGTTCGAGCGTGTCGCCATCATGTAGGCGAGCTTTCCCCCAAGACAGAAACCTACGGTGCCCACCCTTCCGCTGCAGCCATCGAGTGCTCGGAGGTGATCAAGTGCCGCAATCAGGTCGTCGACACCCTTATCTGGATCAAAATCCTGATACAACGCAAAGGCCTTTTGCCATTCTTCGTCGGTCTGATCGGTCAACTGAATCCCGGGTTCCTGGCGCCAGAACAGATCCGGGCACAACGCTAAATAGCCATTGGCTGTGTGTTGGCCAGCAATGTCGCGCATCACTTTATTGACACCGAAAATCTCCTGGATCAAGACAATGCCGGGCCCCTCGCTGCTGGCCGGCGTGGCGAGATAGGCGGAAAAATTCCCCTCACTGCCGCTGATAATTACGTCAGGCATAAGAGTCCCTCCAACTGTTGGTGGTCAAAATCGTTTGGCGCCGGAGACTGCGGATGGATCTGCATCCGCTCAAATCACCGGTGTCTCACGGTATGTACCCCAGACTGCTTTAAGCGTTTCGATAATGTCACCCATGGTGGCGCGCGCTTGCACCAGCTCGATGGTGATCGGCATGATATTCGCCGATTCGTCTCGCGCGACCTGCTTGAGCTGTTCGAGCAAGGCCGTTACCCGCTCTTGATCGCGTTCCTGCCTGACGCGCTGGAGGTTCACGATCTGGCGTCGCTCGGTAGCGGGATCATACGGATGTATCTCAACCTCAAGTTTTTCGTCTGGCTCGACGTACTTGTTTACACCAATTACGACTCGCTCTCCGTTGGCCTTGCGTCTGGCAAACTCGTAAGCGGAGTCGGCGATCCCTTTCTGAAACCAACCGTCCTCGATTGCGTTCAGGGTGCCCCCCATGGCCTCGACCTGCTCGAGTATTTTGAAGATCTCTTGCTCCATCCGGGTGGTCAGACTCTCCACGTAATACGAGCCGCCCAAGGGATCTATTACAGAGGTGACGTTGCTCTCATCGGCAATGACCTGCTGTGTGCGCAGGGCAAGCTTCATGGCCTCCTCGGTGGGGATGGCGAATGCCTCGTCGAGCCCGTTGGTATGCAGGCTCTGGGCACCGCCCAGTACGGCAGCCAGCGCCTGCAACGCGGTGCGCACCACATTGACCGTGTATTGTGGCTTGGTCAAGGTCGCGGCCGCGGTTTGTGAGTGAAATCGCAGACGCATGGACTCGGGCTTAGTCGCGCCGAAGCGCTTTTTCATTATCTTCGCGTAGACGCGCCGGACCGCTCGGAACTTGGCAATCTCCTCGAAAAAATCCGCCTGACTGACAAAGTAATAGGACAAACGCGGTGCGAATGCATCGACATCGACGCCGGCCTTGACGACTTCTTCGACGTAGGCGATCGCATTGGCCATGGTGAAGGCCGCTTCCTGCACCGCCGTCGCACCGGCCTCGGATATGTGATAGCCGGAGATGTTAACCGGATTGTAACGGCGCATGTTTGCCGCGCCGTAGGTAATGCAGTCACGCACGATGCGCACGGACGGCCGCACCGGAAAAACCCACTCTTTCTGGGCGATGTACTCTTTGAGAATGTCGTTCTGTATGGTCCCCGAAAGCTGGTGCAAGTCGTAACCGCGACTTTGCGCAAGCGCGATGTACATGGCGAACAAGATCCATGCGCTCGGGTTGATGGTCATGGACACGGAGATCTTGGTGAGATCGATGCCGTCGAACAGCGCCTCCATGTCATCGAGCACGTCGATAGCGACCCCCTCGCGTCCGACCTCGCCCACGCTCATAGCGTGATCCGAGTCGTAGCCCATCAAGGTCGGCATGTCGAAATCGACCGAGAGCCCGGTCTGCCCTTGGGAAATCAGGTACTTGAAACGCTGGTTGGTATCGGCCGCGGTCCCGAAGCCGGCGATCTGCCGCATGGTCCATAGTCGACCGCGGTACATGGTCGGATAGGGACCGCGCGTGAACGGATAGCGGCCCGGCAGACCGATGTCCCCGAGCGGCGTCTCATTGATATCGAGTGCGGTGTATACTCGTTTCAGCGGCAACCCCGACGCCGTGTCGTAGCGCTCCTTGGTCTCGGGTTGGCGCGCAAGAAACGATGCCAGCTCGTTTTGCTCCCACTCGGTCAGGGTGCGCGTCAACCGCTCGAGTGTCGATGCGTCAAGGTCGTTTTTTTGCACCGTCATCGCTTTTACCTTCGTCAAGGATAGTCAAAAGATTCAGTGCTGCCGTGTAAGGGTCAAGCGCGCGCGTGATCACGCGCTCTACCAGATTGACCACGATGTCGTCGTCACGGCCGATGAAGCGTGCGCGTAGAATATCTTCTGCCGTCTTCAACATACGCATCTCCGCCGTGCGTCGACGCCGCTGCGCCAACTCTCCGCTTTGCTGCAGATGTTCGCGGTGGCGATCGATAGCGGCGAGTAGTTCGTCGATGCCTTCCTTGATTTCGGCGCTGGTGCGCACGACCGGCGGTCGCCAGCGAATAGTCGAGTTCATGCGCAGCCCGAGACTGAGCATTGCCTTAAGATCGGTGACCGTCTTGTTCGCGTCGGCGCGGTCACATTTGCTGACGACGTGAATGTCGGAGATCTCCAGGATGCCGGCCTTCATCGCCTGCACGTCATCGCCCAGTCCCGGTGCCGAGACCACCACCGTCGTGTGCGCCGCCTGCACAATGTCCACCTCGTCCTGGCCGACGCCGACGGTCTCGAGCAGAATCATGTCGAACCCGGCGGCATCGAGCAGGTCGACCGCATCCAGGCTGGCGCGTGCGAGCCCGCCGAGCGCACCACGCGTCGCCATGCTGCGGATGAATATTCCCGGGTCGCCGGTGAGCTCGTTCATGCGAATGCGATCGCCCAGAATCGCACCGCCGGAAAAGGGGCTCGACGGATCGATGGCGATAATGCCGATGGTGCGGCCGGTCTTGCGCGCGGCGAGCGCGAGTTCGCGCACCAGCGTGGACTTGCCGCTCCCGGGGACACCGGTGATCCCGACCAGATGGGCGCGGCCGGTATGTTCGTAGATCTGCGCCAGCGCCGGGCGGCACTCCGGATCACGCGCCTCCACCCGCGAGATCAGCCGGGAGATACTGCGGGGATGCCCGTTGAGCACCTCCGCGACCAGTTCGAGCGAGGGCTTGGCTGTGACCATCGGCTTAAGAGTCTAACTCCTGATTAAGCGATCGGAACAGATCACGATCATCGACCACTCGCCGCGCCTTGAAATCGGTTCGCGGGATCGAGTTGAGGGGTACCACCTGTACCTTGGCACGTATGCCCAGGGCGTTCCGCAGATCATTCTCGGTTGTTCGCTGCAGTGCGGCGATGCCGTTCTCCCCGGCGGCGTAGACCTCGGGCCTCCCCTCCATACGCACCACAAGCTCGTCCATCGCCTGCTCGCGGGTGATGATGATACGGTGCTCGCCACCGTAATCCGGGATCTTGTTGAGCACCGCATCGATCTCGCTCGGGTAGATGTTCTCACCGCGGATCGTGAACATATCATCGATGCGCCCGTATATGCCTTTGGGCAATCGAGGGTAGGTCCGTCCGCACGGTGTCGGTTCGCTTACCCAATGAGTGAGGTCACCGGAGAGCAGCCGAATCATCGGCTGGGACGTACGTTCGAGATGCGTGTACACGGGCGTGCCGCGGTTGCCGTACGGAACACGGAGATGGGTCTTCGGGTCGCACACCTCGGTGTAGACGATGTCCTGCCACAGCAGCATGCCTTCGCATGTTTCCCAGCTGCCGGCGGCGTTCATCCAGGGCGTTATCTCGGCCATCGAGCCGCAGTCGATTACGCGCGCGCCGAACGCCTGTTCGATGCGGGCGCGAATGCCCGGAATGGAGGCGCCAGGCTCGCCGGAGAAGAACATCAGCTTGAGGTTGAACTCGTGCGGGTCGATGCCTTCGGCCTGTGCCACCTCGGCCAGGTGCAATGCGTAAGAAGGCGTACTGTAAAACGCTGTCGGCCGCATCGACTGCAACCAGCCAGCAGCGCGCGCGGTCATGCCGGCTACGCCGGCGCCGAACGGAAAGCACTTGGCACCCAGACGCTCGGCGCCGCGCAAGGTCCCCCATGATCCCATGTACAGACTGAAGATGGCGGCAATGAACACGATATCGCCGGGTCGAAGGCCCATGCCCCACATGACCCGCGCATGGTTTTCGGCGATCGTTTCCCAGTCGTGGCGTCCGATCGCGAAGGCGGTAGGACGGCCGGTGGTGCCGCCGGTGCCGTGGATGTGGTGAACCTCCCCGTCGGGGATGCACAGGTAATCGCCGAATGGCGCGGCGCGCGCTTGTGCCGCGCGCAGCTCTCGCTTGGTGACGACCGGCACTCGCTCGAAGTCCTCGAGCGAGTGCACGTCGTCGGGATGAATACCCGTGTCATCCCATTTCTGGCGATAGAAGGGGGCGTTTTCATAGGCATAGCGCATGACCGTGCGCAGGCGCCGGGCGATTGCCGTCTCACGCACGCCGGGTGCCATGGTCTCGCGTTCCCGGAACCAGTATCGGCTCGTCGGGTCGGGCAGGTAGTCGCGGTCGTAACGGGGCGGAAAGGACCAGAACTCCATGTTTGCACGTAAATCGATGTGTAGTTCTGTCAGTGGGCCCAGCGTGGACCGCGCGCGCGGACCAGGCGCCGGACGGTCTCGACGATGGCATCGGGCGGTGTGTCTTGCAGCAGGATCTCGGCCACACCCAGCTCTTTGAGGGCGGCCACGTCCTCATCGGGCATCACCCCGCCGCCGACAATCAGAATATCCGCGGCATCGTTTTCCCTGAGCAGCTCGATGAGGCGCGGAAAAATGGTCATGTGGGCGCCGGACAGCAGACTGACGCCGAGAACGTCTACGTCCTCCTGAATGGCCGTGTTCACGACCTCCTCGGGCGTGCGGTGCAGGCCCGTGTAGATCACATCCATGCCGGCGTCGCGCAGGCAGCGCGCGACGATCTTGACACCGCGGTCATGGCCGTCGAGCCCGACCTTCGCGATCAGGACGCGTATTATTGCATGTTGGCGTTGTGGTTTTGCGTTCCGCTCACTCATCTGCGCCTTCAAGTTCTCCTTATTTCCAGACCCAGACTACGGATATTCGCGGGGGCGCGCAAGCGGGTGTGTGGACGCCTTGGAGGGACAACGGGCTGCGGTTTGATTGTGACCGGATGGACGCGCGTCGCCGCGTGACCCGGGTGAGGGATCAAAGTGCGGGCGCATACGAAATATCCACACTGGATTCGGGGAAAGATATAAACGAATCGAATATAGATATTCGAATTTATTATTTTTCGAGCCCAACGGCTTCGTTTATCTTGCGCCTTCACCACAGCGCCATCGGGACCGCGTGCAGCACGACGCGGCCACGCTGTGAACGTACCCGAGGAGCTCACATTGGAACGAAGCTGGAAGAGTATGCTTGCCGATCGCATTAGTCCCGCGCTCTCCGAGGAGATCGATCACTACGAGCGCCAGCTCCGGCTACGCCGGCAGGGCAAGATCGACGAGAAGATCTTCGCGGAGATAAGACTGCGCCGAGGCGCGTACGGCCAGCGCTACGACAACGGCCAGCGCCACGACGGCGATAAGACCCAGGACATCCCGTATCCGTCCGGTGACCTGCTGAAGGGACCGAATACCAGGTGGGACGCGCCCGGCATGCAGCGGATCAAGATCCCGTATGGCGCTCTGACAACGGCACAGATGGAGGTGTTGGCCGACATTGCGGAGGAATACTCCGATGCGATCCTGCACCTCACTACCCGGCAGGATATCCAACTTCACTTCATTTCGATCGACGACACCCCCGATATGCACCGCAGGCTCGCTGCTTTCGGCATCACGACCCGCGAGGCATGCGGAAACGTCGTACGCAATGTGACCGGCTGTCCCCTAGCCGGCGTGTGCCGCGACGAGGTCTTTGACGTGACTCCCTACAGCAAGGCGACCGCCGAGTTCTTGCTCGGTCACCGCGATGCGCAGGACTTCGGCCGCAAGTTCAAGATTGCATTCTCGGGTTGCAGCGCGTCTGCCTGTGGCCTTGTAATCATGCATGATATGGGCGGTATCGCCAGGACGCGCATTGTCGATGGCGTGGAAAAACGCGGGTTCGAGCTCTACGTCGGCGGCGGCCTGGGCGCCATTCCTCACCAGGCAAAGCTATTCGACGAATTTCTCCCGGAACAAGAGTTGCTCCCCACGGCGCAGGCAATCGCGCGGGTGTTTGCGCGCTTGGGGGAAAAGCGCAACCGCGCCAGGGCGCGCATCAAGTTCCTGGTGGCGAAGCTCGGCATCGATGAGTTTCGCCGGTTGGTGTTAAAGGAGCGCGAAACGTTGCAAGAAGATCCAAAGTGGACAAGCTGGATCAGCTCGGTAAACGATGCCAGCGAGTCACCGCGGCCGTACCCTGCCACCTGCGATCCGGTTGGTCCGACAGCTGGCTTCACGAGTTGGGAGAAGACCAATGTCTACGGTCAACGGCAAACGGGATTTGCGGCGGTATCCGTGACCTTGCCGCTCGGTGACATCACGTCGCATCAGCTGCGCAGGTTGGCGACGATCTGCCGGCGTTACGTGAAAGACACCATTCGTATCACGGTGGAGCAGAATTTTTTGTTGCGCTGGGTACATCAGTCAGACCTTGCGGCTCTGCACCGCGATCTGTCAGAGATCGGCCTGGGTGAACCGGGAGCGCAATCCATCGTCGACGTCACGGCTTGTCCTGGCACGGATACCTGTAAGCTCGGAATCGCTTCGTCGCGCGGTTTGGCCGCGGCGCTACGCCAACGGCTTACTGCCAAGCAGCTCCAGTATGATGAAACGCTAAAGGATCTGAGAATCAAGGTCAGCGGTTGTTTCAACTCCTGCGGCCAGCATCATCTCGCTGAGATCGGATTTTACGGAGTGGGGCGGACCATTAATGGTTACAAGGTACCCCATTTTCGCGTGCTTTTGGGTGGCCGCTGGAAGGCAAACGCCAAGGCCTTTGGTCTGAGCATAGGCGCCGTACCGTCGAAGCGGATTCCGGAGACTGTTGAACGGTTAATCGATCGATACCTGTGCGAGCGCCAGGCACACGAGCACTTCAGCGAGTTCATGGCGCGCATTGGGAAAAAAGAAGCCAAGGCCATGCTACAGGACCTTATGATCGTGCCGGCGCATGACGTCGACCCGTCGTTCTACTCCGATTGGGGCGATGCCAGGCAGTTCACAATCGGTGACATAGGCGTCGGTGAATGTGCGGGCGAAGTCGTAAGCCTGGCGGACTTCGGCATTGCCGCGGCCGAGGACGAGGTGTTTGAGGCACAGCTTTTCCTCGATGAGGGCGCGAGCGCGCGACGTGCGACGGGCAAGGCGCTGAGCGCCATGCTTACGGCCGCGCAAGGACTGATCAAGCTGCAAAACCCTGACATTGCCGATGACCCTGAGACTATCCTGCGAGAGTTTCGTACGCGTTTCAATGACACCGGGCTGTTTTTCGATCCGTTTGCCGGCAGCAAGTTTGCCCGCTTGATCTTTCAGGCGTACGAGTTCAGGAATAAAGAGCCGACCTCGGAGCTGGCCCGTCAACGCGTCGAAGAAGCGCAGCTTTTCATCGAAGCCGCACACGCCTGCCACGGCCGTATGCTTGAAGCTCAACGAAAACCGCGTCCCGCTTCGCCAGATACAATCCTGAAATCGGCGGTGTCGTGAAGGCACTGGCACAACAGACGGAAGGCCGCGCGAGTCGGGGGCTCCAGCGCTTTTGCATTAGATTCACCACGCTGGCGTCAACCAACGTCGATGACGCCAGGTTTATCGACATCTTTCACGCATGGATTCAACGGCAGGCATTACCCGGTATCTTGATCGACGTCGCCGACTATCGCCACGTGCCTGATGGTCCGGGGGTGATGCTCATGAGCCATGAGGCCAACCTTTACGTGGCCCCGGACGGAAATCGCCATAGCCTTAGCTACCAGCGCAAGACCGCGCAGCCGGGTGCCCTGCCGCAGCGGATCTCGGCCGCCGCTGAGGTGGCGTTGACAGCGTGCCAGCTGTTGGAGCGAGAGCAACTCCTGCACGGTGCCTTGAAATTTGATCCGCAGCACTGCGCGTTCATCGCCAATGACCGGCTGCTGGCTCCGAATGACGAAGCCACTTTCTATGAGCTGCGTGACGATCTGGCGCTCGCGGCCGCCGGCATTTATGGGAGTGACAATTTCCACACCGAGTACGTCCACCAGGACCCACGGGAGCGGCTCACGGTCAACATGCGGGCTTCCGGGCCGGTCGATGTTCGTATGTTACTGGAGAAGCTGCGCGGGCAACGGCATGGATAATACAGCCGGTGGTCGGAAGCTATGCGCCGCCAAGCCGGTCTAATCTGTGCCAAAGCATGTGGCCAACCCAATCCTCTGCGCCAAGACAATAGCCAGCTGGCGCTAACTCCCTGTTGTCCGCCGGGCCGGCTCGAGAGCGATAGCGGCGGACGGATCGCGCCATCGCTGCCCCTTCCGCATGTTTGCCGGGTTTCACGGGTTGCGAGCCAGCGCATTGAGCGGGTCAGCAGGGGGCGCAGCCGCCACGCGCGGCGACGACGCGGGGCGCATGAAGGGCAGCTTAACGATCTGAGCGGTGGGCGCCAACCGCCGAGCGCCGGCCTAATATAGGGTAGAATATCGGGCGCAATGCACGAGCGCTCAGGACAGTCGTTAACCATGGAGCAGAGACATCACAGTTCAATACAGACCGTAGCGAAAGTGGCATCTCAGGGTCACGACACCGATGCGCTGATCCTCGGAATCCCGGGGTTCACATACGGCGATCTGTATGACCCCGGCCGCCTGCAGGATCTTCTCGCCACGTTCGATGAGTCGTTAGGCAAAGACGATCCGCCGCTCTTTGCCGAGTACGAGGCTTACCGCAGCTCCAAGGGAGAGGGGTTGCCCTCCAAGCAAATTTCCGACCTGCTGGTGCGTGTCGCGCCCCACGTTGGGCGCTTTATCGCGCGTCTGTTCGATGTGGAGGCTGTGCATGAAGCGCAGGCGAGGGCCATTCAGGAGCAAGTTAACACCGTATTTGCGTTCCGCGACGGTGTCGTCATGCGCGCGGGCGCCAAGTACAAGGGTGCAAACCTGACGCAGTGGGACCTGCCGCGGATTCGCACGGAGCTTGCATTGCTCGTGCGTACCGGCTTCCCGGAGACCGCAGACGATGCAGATGCAGAGCACACCGTTGGTCTTGTCGGTGCGACGCTTTACCGGCTAGTCGAGCATTACAGGCGTTTGCAGAAGGGCAAGGGCAGTGATTATGCCAAAGCCGATCGGGACCTGGATGCACTTCGGGACAAGCTGATGCGCGATGCGGATGCGAAACGCGCGTTTTCTGAGGCACTTGCACAACAAGCACCACTGCCTTTCGCCGAGCAGCTGCTCGCTACCGTACAACGCTGGTGCTATGCGGCAGCCAATGACGCGGAGATGAAGAAGTCTGTCGCCGGATGGGTAAGTTTCAAGAAGCCGGAGAAGACCGACTTCCAGCACCTGGTTCCTTGTGAAACCGTATCCCCCGATGGTTACACCGCACTGACCGGACCGCAGGCGACCCTCCGACGCAGAGACGGTTTCGCTCTTACCGACTCGCGTTACAACGAGCGCGAGGTACTGTACGAGGTCGATCATTGCATCTACTGTCATGAGACCGATACCGATTACTGCTCCCAAGGCATGCACAACAAGGCCACGGGCACCTTTAAGGTCAATCCCCTGGGTGTTAATCAGACCGGCTGTCCGCTCGATGAGAAGATCTCGGAAATGCACCTCGTCAAGCGCCAGGGCGATAACATTGGGGCGCTTGCCCTGATCATCGTGGACAACCCCATGTGCCCCGGTACCGGCCATCGAATTTGCAACGACTGCATGAAGGGTTGCATCTATCAGAAGACGGAACCGGTGGACATCCCGCAGATCGAGACGAATGTGCTCACCGACGTGCTCTTCATGCCCTATGGTTTCGAGATCTACAGCCTGTTGACCCGCTGGAATCCTTTAAATGTGAAGCGCCCATACGCGCTGCCCTACAACGGCAAGAACGTGCTTGTCGTGGGTATGGGTCCAGCAGGGTATACGCTCGCACATTACCTATTGAACGAAGGCTTCGCGGTGGTTGGAATCGACGCGCTCAAGATCGAACCGTTACCGGCAGAGCTGACCGGCGACGCTGCGTCCGTGCCTGCGCCGATCGCGGATTTCGAGCAGCTTTACGAGGAGCTCGACAAACGCATCATGGCCGGTTTTGGTGGCGTCGCCGAGTACGGCATCACCGTGCGCTGGGACAAGAATTTTCTCAAGGTAATTCACCTTACGCTGGTGCGGCGCAAGGCGTTCCTTTGCTACGGCGGTGTACGCTTCGGTGGCACGTTGACTATCGACGACGCATGGAATCTCGGGATCGACCATATCGCCATTGCCAGCGGCGCAGGCAAGCCGACCATTATTAACATCAAGAATAACCTCATACGCGGTATCCGCCTGGCCTCGGACTTTCTCATGGCCCTGCAGCTGACCGGCGCGGCCAAGAGGTCGTCTTTGGCCAACTTGCAAATGCGGTTGCCCGCAGGTGTCATCGGCGGCGGCCTGACTGCCATCGATACGGCCACCGAGCTGATGGCCTATTACCCGGTGCAGGTCGAGAAGATGCTGTCGCGTTACGAACGGCTCGTGGGTCGATGCGGTGAGGACGCCGTGTTGGCGCAGTACGACGAAGAGGAACGAATGATACTGGACGAGCTCCTGGGTCACGGACGGGAGGTGCGCGCTGAGCGCGAGCGCGCGCAAGCACACGGCGAGATACCGAACTTGGTGCCGCTGGTGGCGAAGTGGGGCGGGGTGACGCTATTCTACCGCAAGGGACTGAAGGATGCCCCGGCATACCGCCAGAACCACGAAGAGATCATCAAGGCGCTGGAGGAAGGGATTGCGTGGGCAGAGGGAATGAATCCCCTGGAGGCGGTCCCGGATGAGTATGGACACTTGCAGGCTGTCAAGTTCGAGCTGATGCGACAGGAAGAGGACAGCAGGTGGAGCCCGTCGGGTGAAGAGATCGCGGTACCGCTGCGCAGCCTGCTGATCGCCGCGGGCACCTCGCCCAATATCATCTATGAGCACGAGCATCCCGGCACCTTCGAGCTGGACCAGAATTTCTTCCAGCGCTTTGAGCCGGTGTCGACCAACGGCGGGGTCCGGCTCGAGCCGGTGCACGACACGCGCTGGCCCAAGATCGGCAAGCCGGCACCGCTGACCTCCTATCACAAGGACGGAAAGTACATCAGCTTTTACGGTGACAACCATCCGGTCTATGCCGGCAACGTGGTCAAAGCCATGGCCAGCGCCAGGGACGGCTATCCCTATGTGGTGAAGCTGTTCGAGTCGGAGCTCAAGCATCTGGATCCGGCGGGCCAGCCTGAACGGGAGCGCGCGCTTGAAGCCTTAAAGCGGCGACTGGACGGGGAACTCGTAGCCACGGTCGTCGAGGTCAACCGTCTGACACCGAAGATCATCGAGGTCGTGGTCAAGGCACCGATGCAGGCAAGAAAATTCCACCCGGGGCAGTTCTACCGCGTGCAGAACTTCGAGACGTTCGCGCCGATAATGGAGGATACAACGCTTACGGCGGAAGGTCTGGCGCTCACCGGGGCGTGGGTTGACAAGGAAAGGGGACTGATCTCGCTCATTGCGCTGGAGATGGGCACGTCCTCACGTCTTTGCGCCTCATGGAAACCAGGCGATCCGATCGTGGTCATGGGTGTGACGGGGACACCGACGGCGATGCCGCATGACAAGACCGTATTGCTCGCGGGTGGCGGATTGGGTAACGCCGTGTTGTTCTCAATCGGTAAGGCCTTGCGCGCAGCGGGCAACCGGGTAATCTACTTCACGGGTTACAAGAGCCGCGACGACGTATTCAAGGTCGAGGAGATCGAGGCCGCCTCAGACGTCATCGTATGGGCGGTGGACCCCGCGCCCGATGCCGAACCGATACCCACTACCCGGGCGCAGGACAAATCGTTCGTCGGGAATATTGTGCAGGCCATGGTGGCGTACGTTGGCGGGGACCTGGGTGATACACCGATGAGATTCGAAGACGTCGACCATATAATCGCCATCGGCTCCGATCGTATGATGGCGGCCGTCAAAGAAGCGCGTTACGGCGTGCTGAAACCGTATCTCAAGGGTGACCACGTCGCCATTGGATCGATCAACTCGCCTATGCAGTGCATGATGAAGGGCGTGTGCGCGCAGTGCCTGTGCAAACACGTGGACCCCGAGACCGGGGAGGAGCACTTCGTGTATTCGTGTTACAACCAGGACCAGCCCCTGGATTGCGTGGACTTTCCCAATCTGGCCGCACGGCTGCGGCAAAATTCGGTCCAGGAGACGCTCTCTAACATGTGGCTAGACCACCTGCTGCAGCAGCCCTGCTAAGCGAGCCAGGACCCACCGGTCTACATCATGAACTTACGCCAGTTGCGTTATATCTCTGCTGTCGCCCGCAATGGGCTCAACGTGTCGGCCACGGCGGACAGTCTGTATACCTCACAGCCGGGAGTCAGCAAGCAGATCCAACTCCTCGAGGAGGAGTTGGGCGTACAAATCTTCGAGCGCAGTGGCAAGCAACTTACCCGCATCACGCCGGCCGGCGAGGCCATTATCGAGATGGCGGAGCGGATATTAAACCAGGCGGAGAGCATTCCCGAGGTAGCCAAGGAGTTTACCGATCCTCAGGGTGGAACCCTATCCATCGCCACCACGCACACGCAGGCGCGCTTCGTGCTTCCGCCGATCATACGTGACTTCGTCGGGCGTTACCCCAAGGTGGCGCTGCATATGCATCAGGGCAGCCCGGCACAGATCGCGGAGCTGGCCACCTCCGGTGAAGCGGATTTTGCGATTGCCTCGGAGGCGCTGGATCGTTTTGACAACCTGATCGTGATGCCCTGCTATCTCTGGAACCGCGCAATCGTCACACCGCGCGGTCACCCGCTGTGCGCCAAGAATCTGACGCTCGAGCGCCTCACACGATATCCCATTGTAACCTGCGATTTCGACTTTACTAATGACTCGCAGCATGTAGTGTGCAAGAGTCCCGTGCTGGAGCCCAACGTCGTGTTTACCGCCATGGATGCGGACGTGATCAAGACCTACGTGCGTATCGGGCTAGGGATCGGCATCGTTGCCAAGATGGCATACGATCCCAGGACGGACGATGATCTGTGCGCGCTGGATGCGAGCCATCTGTTCGAGGCGAGCACGACCAAGATCGCGTTTCGGCGCGGCACCTTCTTACGCGGCTACATGTATGATTTTGTCGAGCTGTTTGCCCCCCATCTCACGCGCGAGGTTGTGGATGCGGCGGTCCAAGCGAGCTCGCAGGAAAACCGCCAGCAACTGTTCGCTGATCTCCAATTGCCGGTGTATTGATTGCCCTCGCATTTCCGGCTCACGTAGCGCGCTTCACCCTGGGAACCCGGCGGTCACCTTCAGTCTCCCGATATGCGGAAATAGTAGTAGCGCCTGGCCACCTCCTCCCGGTTTTTGATCGTCAAGCGCGGTTCTTGCAAGTCTTAAGCTTGGGTTAAGAATCG
This sequence comes from Acidiferrobacterales bacterium, assembly GCA_046758085.1. Lineage (GTDB taxonomy): Bacteria > Pseudomonadota > Gammaproteobacteria > Acidiferrobacterales > SPGG2 > VRUB01. The sequence goes on along the minus strand of JBHHZP010000013.1, from coordinate 24,448 downwards.
CGGCTTATGCTGTATCCAGAGTGCGCATCGTGCTGACCGCGTAAAACCCGTTACGGCTGGAAGGTGTTTTTCGACTGGGCTCGGGTGCCGACATGACGAGCCTTTATTTCCAAGACACGCCGTAGCCTGCATTTCTCACCGGGTATCGTAGCGAGGGCGCGGAGATGGCCGTGGCTACAAGGCGTGCGAGCGAAAATGCGCGGAGGCGTAGCTGACACTACGTTGAGCACATTTTCCGAGCGCAACGCCGTAAACGCGGGCAGATACGCGCCCACAGTAGATAGCTGGTGAGAAATGCGGGCCAGTTCCAGGTTTGCAAAGATGAAATGGCCATTCGTACGCGCGCTGATTGTATTGCCGGGCATGGTGCTTGTGCTCATCCCAGCGGCGATCCTGTGGGCGAGCGCCGGCACCAAGTATGCAGCTACTTTGCCGGATACCGGTCAGGTCATGTTCTGGGCTGCGTCATTGGTAGGCGTCGTTGGATTGGGCTTGAGGATCTGGACTGACTCGTTGTTCCTGAAGTTCGGCGATGGGACGTTTGCCCCATGGAACCCTCCAAAGAAACTCGTGATATGTGGCCCCTACCGTCACGTCAGAAACCCCATGATCACCAGTGTTGTAGTCATTCTGCTCGCAGAGTCTATGTTCTTGCAGTCCTGGCCGCTTGCAGCATGGACGCTGTTTTTCTTCGCGGTCCACACAATCTATTTTCCGCTGATAGAAGAAAAGGGCTTGAAGAAAAGGTTTGGCGAAGACTACCTCGTGTATCAAGCCAACGTTCCCCGCTGGATCCCGAGGTTGCGAGCGTGGCCTGGGACACAGCACCATGAACAATCCGTTCACCGTTGAGAAACCCTTGCCGACGGCTGTCCCGGCAACAGGAACAGTGCGGGCGGATTTAAGGTTGCATTAAGAATCGTTCCTTATTCTGAACCCAGAGTTAACGCACGCAACGGAGTACGGAATGAATCACCCAGTTTTATCAAGTCATTCACGACGCGGTCATGGCACCGCGGCCGCCAGGCAATCCGGCATCGCAACATCCGGTTCACCCGGGGTAATCGATCTTGAGGTCGTAGGGCCGAGTGAGCCTGACCGGCTCGAGCTCGAGCAATACATTTATGAGCGCTACCGCAGGGTGTATGGGGCCAACCTGCAGGACTTCCTGCCGCACTTGCTGGCACTGCGAAGACTGGACGACACTCTCATCGGCGCCCTGGGGTACCGCCTTGCCGCAGATGAACCCCTGTTTTTGGAGGCGTACCTTGAGTGGCCGGCTGACGCGATGCTGAGTCAGCGACTCGGCATCCAGATCCATCGCGCACGCATCGTTGAAGTGGGTAATCTCGTTTCCACGTCGCCAGGTGGTGCGCGCAGGCTGATCATGGTACTGACAGCGCTTCTCAAGGGCATGGGTTTGCGCTGGGTTATCTTTACCGGCACGCCAACGCTGCTCAACACCTTTTCCAGGCTGGGCATCGATCTTGTTCGGATGGCGCCCGCCGTGAAGGAACGCGTTGCTGATGCGGATACGTGCTGGGGCTCTTACTACGACGTACATCCGTGGGTCGTGGCGACTGACGTTCGTCGTACCTTTCACCATTTGCGCAGCAAGCTGTTCGTGGCGGAGAGTTCATCCCCCCTGAAGGCCTTGTGGTGTCGTGCGTACCGCGTGGGTGCTGCCCAAGGGCGCGCGGCACCACCGGACCTTCCAACTAGTGGTCGAGAGTACGCCCTGTGAGTGTCGTGCTTGCCGCCATCGGCAGTACTGCCGGAGCCTCGCCGCGACGAACCGCGCTTGTCGGCGATGAAGTGGAGCTGCGCTACCAGGATCTGGTTACCGAGGTGAAGCGCTTGCATCAGTGGCTGGCGGCCAGCGGCTACCGCAGCGTCGGGATGCTGCTGGACAATGGCCCGGCGTGGGTGGTCATCGACCTCGCCGCGCAGCAGGCGCGTATCGTGCTTGTTCCGCTCCCGGCGTTCTTCTCCACCAGCCAGTTGCTGCATACGGTGCGGGACGCGGGCGTCGATGTTCTGTTGACCGATACGCCGGAGACCTTGAGTCCGGTACTGGTCAAAGGCGGATTGGCGCTTCATTCACGGGGCAGCCGCGTTGTCGCGGGCCGGACGATACACGTACTCCAGGTGGGCGGGCAGGCGGCGCAACCGCACCGACACAGTTTTGCCAAAATCACTTATACCTCCGGAACGACGGGAGCGCCCAAGGGCGTGTGCCTGGAGCAGGGCGTGATAGACGCGGTGGCACAATCGCTGCTGATCCGCGTCACGGCGAGGTCCGTTGAGCGCCATCTCAGCGTGTTGCCGCTTACGACATTGCTTGAAAACATCGGCGGCGTCTATGTGCCCTTGCTTGCCGGTCGCACCTGTTGCGTGCCGTCACTGCATTCTATTGGCGTGCTTGGAGCCGCGGGCATAGATATCGCGCGTATGGCCGCAGCCTTGAGCAAGTGGCGGGCGAGCAGCGCGATTTTCGTGCCGCAGATGCTGCAGAGGCTGGTGAAGGAGCTCGAGTGTGGTGCCGCGCCCCCGCCCGCGCTGCGTTTCCTGGCGGTGGGGGGCGCGCCCGTGTCGCAGCGGCTGGTGCGCCGCGCGCTGACATTCGGGCTGCCTGTCTACGAGGGTTATGGGCTCTCCGAGTGCGCGTCCGTGGTGGCCGTCAACGGCCCGGGCGAGCGCCAACCCGGCAGTGTCGGAAAACCGCTTCCTCACGTTCGCCTGCGGTTTGCCGGGGACGGCGAAATCCTTGTTTCCGGCGCGGTGTTCAGTGGTTATCTGGGCGACGCGCCGGCCGCCAGCGACCGTTTTGTGCGCACCGGTGACCTCGGGTATCTGGATAAAGACAGTTACCTGCACATCACCGGCCGCAAGAAGAACATGTTCGTGACCTCTTTTGGTCGCAACGTAGCGCCCGAATGGGTGGAGCGGGAACTTGCACTGCAACCGGGGATCGCGCAGGCCGCGGTCTTTGGCGAGGGACGACCCTGGAACACGGCGGTGATCGTGCCGGCGGCGGCGAACGGCGATGGTGCGGCGGCGATCACCAGTGCGATTACGCAGACCAATACAGCGTTACCCGACTATGCGCGTGTCTCAAGCTGGCTGGTGGCCGATGCGCCGTTTTCCGTAGCAAACGGGCAGCTCACGCCGAGCGGGCACCTGCGTCGTGATGCGATCTGGACGTGCTACGCCACACGCATTGAACAGATGTATGCACAATCTTTGAAGGAACAACAGCTATGATGTTTTTCGACGAGCTGCAAGCAGCCACCGCGCGCGAGCGCGAAGCGCTTTATCAGATCCCGTTCATCCAAGACGGGGTGGCCGGCCGGCTTGATCTGCCTGTTTATATCGCCTTTCTTACCGAGGCCTATCATCATGTTAAGCACACCATACCCTTGCTGATGGCCTGCGGCGCGCGGGTGCCCGAAAGAGTTGCGTGGCTGCGCACCGCGATCGGCAAGTACATTGAGGAAGAAATGGGACATGAGGAATGGATTCTTAGCGACATCCAGGCCGGTGGGGGAGACGTGGACGCCGTGTGTCACGGAAAGCCACGTCTTGCCACCGAGCTCATGGTCGCCTACGCCTACGATACCATCCAGCGGCGGAACCCGATCGGGTTCTTCGGCATGGTGCAAGTTCTGGAGGGCACCAGCATTCAACACGCAACGCGGGCCGCCAAGGCGTTACAGCACTCCCTTAAACTGCCGAAACAGGCATTCAGTTATCTGCGTTCCCACGGAGAGCTTGACATCGGGCATGTAGAGTTCTTCCGGGATCTCATGAATCGATTGGATCGCAATGAGGACAAGGCGGCGGTGATTCATTGCGCCAAAGCCATGTACCAGCTCTACGGTGACATTTTTCGCTCGCTTCCCTGGCAGGTGGCAGCAAAGGGGGTGGCCTATGCAGCTGAATGATGCACGCGTGCTGCTAACCGGCGCGTGCGGCGGCATTGGCCGTGAGACCGCCTTACGGTTGGCCGCTGCCGGTGCGCGCCTGGTACTGGCGGGCCGCAACGCGGGCATACTGGACACCTTACAGGCACAGAAAGCCAAGGGGGGCGGGATCGCCTCGACCATGACGATAGACATCAGCCAACCAGGCGGCGCGCAGCAAATCCAGAAAGCAGCACAAGCAGCTCTTGGCGGCATCGACGTGCTTATTAATAATGCAGGGGTACTGGATTTTGGTCCCTTCGCCGCGCAATCGTCCGAGGCCATCCAGCGGCTTTTCGCGATCAATGTGATCGGCCCGGTTCAGCTGACGCGCGCGGTGTTGCCGAACATGCTCGATCAGGGCAGGGGCCACATTGTCAACATCGGCTCCGTTTTCGGATCGATCGGTTTCGCGTACATGAGTGTGTATTCGAGCAGCAAGTTCGCTATGCATGGGTTCTCCCAAGCGCTGCGGCGCGAGCTCACCGGCAGTGGCATAACCATTACCTACGTTGCCCCCCGCGCCACGCGCACCGGCCTCAACACGGGTGCGGTATACCGCATGTGCGAGGCGTTGGGCATGAGCATGGACACGCCAGACAAGGTCGCAGCGCGCGTGGTCGATGCGATTCAACGAGACGCGCGCGATGTCTACATCGGTTGGCCGGAAAGCCTGTTCGTGCGGATCAACGCACTCTTACCCGGTGCGGTCGATGTCGCCCTGCGCCGGCAGCATCGACAGGTGAGCGAGTTCGCCGCCCAGGCGAAATGACGCCACCCCTTCGCCCAGGCGTGCAGGGATACAAAAAAGCACGTGTGGATTGCTGGCGATTGCCGATGCAGAGCGCCGCAATGAGATCCGTGCGGGCCCGGAGCAGACGCGATCCATGTCCTTTGAGCGCAGACTATGTAACCCAGGCATTTCGGTGTTGACGAGTTTGAGCGTTTCACGCCGGGCCTTGTCGGACAGCAATGGGAGGAATTCCCATTGCGCGTGCGGGCCGCTATTATGATGGTGACTATACATTTTCGGATAGTCGGGCAGACTCATAACGTGCTAGCTGCTTCGCCGCCACCAGAACTGTTGTCGGATGTTGCTAGTCTCCCGATTGTGAAAAGTTTCCCAAGCGATCACAGTCTGAGACAACAAAACCACATGCCCGCCACGCTCGATGACCGGGGGTGAGTCTAAATGCGCCTACTGTTGGTTGAGGACGATAGCATACTTGGTGACGGAATTCGCAGCGGGCTCACGCAGGAGGGCTATGCAGTGGACTGGCTCTCCGACGGACGCTCGGCGGAGCAGGCGTTGCAGACGATCGACTACGAGCTCGTGATTCTGGACTTGGGTCTACCGCAAATATCGGGGATTCAGTTACTCAAGGATGCACGTGCGCGCGGCGATGATGTGCCCGTGCTTATTCTTACAGCCAGAGATACCGTAGCCGACCGCGTGTTAGGGCTCGATAGCGGTGCGGATGACTACCTGGTGAAGCCGTTTGCGCTGGACGAGCTGTTGGCCCGCGTGCGCGCCCTGCACGGGCGCTCGCGCGAGCGCAGCGCCCCGTTGATCGAGTACGGAGAGATCGTCCTGGACCCGGCCGCGCACCGAATTACGCGCGCCGGCGTGCCTGTCACCATTTCGGGCCGCGAGTTTGCCGTACTGCAAACCTTGCTGGAGAACCAGGGCAGGGTCTTGTCGCGCGCTCGCATCGAAGAAAGCCTCTACCCGTGGGGCGACGAGGTAGAGAGCAACGCCGTCGAAGTACATATTCATCACTTGCGCAAGAAACTCGGCCCTTCCTTGATCCGCACCATCCGCGGCGTTGGCTATATCGTCGACAAGAATCGATGAGCTATTCTATCCGGCGCCGCTTACTGATTACGCTGCTCACGGCGACCGCGGTCGTGTGGGGGATTACCGCTGTCACCAGTTACTTCGATACCCGCACCGAGGTAAATGATCTTTTTGACGCACAGCTTGCGCAGGCGGCCGCGGTGCTCATGTCTCTCGTAAGCCATGAGTTGGAAGAAGAGTTAAAGGAGAAGCAGCGTGAAGGAAAACAAGAGCCGCTCATCACCGAGCTTGAGGAGCATCTGGCGGAGTACCGCTACCGACACAAGGTCGCTTTCCAGATCTGGGTCGGCCGCAATGGGTCCGTTTTCCGCTCCGCCGGTGCGCCGGTAACACCCTTCTCCGATGTCGATCAGGGTTTCAGCGATGAAAGCATCGACGGTACTCCCTGGCGAGTGATTACTTTGTCGAAAACTAATGGCTTGATTCGCATTCACGTGGGCGAGCAACGTGAGGTGCGCGACGATCTGATTCACCAAATTGCGCTGCAACAGTTGGTGCCAATGCTGCTAGGCTTGCCGCTGCTCGCCATACTGATCTGGGTCGGGGTGGCGCGGTCTCTTGATCCGCTCAACCAGATCGCTCGGGACATCGCCAAGCGGGCCCCTTCGCAGTTGCACCCGGTACCGAACAACCCGACCCCGGATGAGGTCAGACCGCTGGTCGACGCCTTGAATGGACTACTCGAGCGCCTCGGACAGGCGTTCGAGCGAGAAAAGCGACTGACGGCAGATGCCGCCCATGAGCTGCGTACGCCGCTGGCGGGACTACGCACACAGGCGGAGGTGGCACAGCGGGCAACAAGCAAGGCCGAGAGAGACAAGGCCCTCGACCAGGTGATCGAAGGCGTCGACCGGGGCACCCACCTGGTGGAGCAGTTGCTCACGATGGCGCGGATTGACCCGGAGGTGGGTCTGCAGGAGTTCACGCGGATTGACCTGTGTGAGATCACATCGGACGTGATGGCAGGGTTGGCCGGCGACGCCATCGCCAAGGACATCGACATGAGTCTGGAGGAGAATTGTGCCGGTATGGTCCAGGGCAACGCAGAGGCCTTACGCATCCTCGTGCGCAACCTGATCGACAACGCGATCCGCTATACGCCCCATGAAGGGCTGGTTACTGTATCGATTAAGTCCTTGGAGGATCGGGTTGTGTTGAGGGTCGTGGACAACGGCCCCGGTATACCGCCGGAGCGGCGTTACGCCGTGTTCGAGCGCTTTTATCGTGGCCGTGAGTCCCACGCGCCCGGAAGTGGACTTGGACTCTCAATCGTGCGGCGTGTTGCCGGACTTCATAAGGGGACGGTTAGCCTTAAGACTTCGGTGTACAACGGGCTCGAGGTCGAAGTGGACTTTCCGAACGCTGAGGATGACGAGCGCGTCCACTGACGCGCGATCGCGCCTACTTGGATACGCTTGTAGCGGCCCGCATCCTGTCATTCTCTTATGATTGCCCCATATAGCGTCTGTCCCAAGACGTTGTTGTGCGTCATATTGAGCTGCAACCAAGGCGTACTAGGTTCGTCTTATCGGTTGTCGACGCCGTTCCCTGGGGATCCAGGCGCGCGTGGCGAGACCGCTCAACACGGTATTGCCGATAGCCCGGCAGTGACAAAGCTTGCTCCCCTGGCACTATGGCGAGCCACCGCCCTCGATACGGTTGGATAAACTCGGGCTGCGGCCTGATAGTCCATCCGGCGTCGTCCACATAGAGCAGCACATACCCTCGTGGGTGGTCTTTAATCCAGGCCGCCAAATCCGGTCCTTCGATCACATCCAGTGGTTTCCTCAGGCGCCCCAAAAACTGATATTGACCGTCGTACTTGCTGACGTGGGCCACGGGAACGTTGTCTTGCTGCAGCGCCGCCAGAAAGGAGGCCGCTGGCTTGACGTCGATTGCCGCTGTGACAGTCCGAAATACGCCAACTTGGATCAGCACAATGGCACCAACACTGGCCAGCGCGACGGGAACAACGGCATCGCGGGCGCGTGACCACGCGCGAAATAGCAGCGCAAGCCCAACCACGGCGAGGGCGGCACCCCACAATGGATGAACGCTGCTTGCCCAAACGGGCAGTCCGGCACTGCGCCATCCGATCGACCAGGCAATGAACACGACAAATGGCAACAGCAGGCTAAGTGTCACCAGCATCTGCGACCTGCGGGGCGCCGGCCCTTCAAAGGCACAAATCGCGCGCGCCGCAAGCAAGGCGCCCGGGGCAAGCAACGGGAGAATGTAATACGCCTGCTTGCCGCTGATCAGAGAAAGGGTCAAGAAGGTGGGCAGGATCCACGCAATGCACAGCCGCACGCTATTATCCAAATCATGCCGCATGCGAATGATGGCCCGCCACAGCGGGGGCCATAACGTCCACGGAAGCAGAAAGATCAGCAACCACGGCAGGTACCACCACCATGGTTGCTGGTGGGCGAAGCTGTTGAAGACACGGTCGGCGGTCTGGCGCCACAAGATCGCGTTTTCGTAGGCATGGCCACCACTTTCGGCCGCCGGAAGCGCCCAGGCCAGCGCGATGCCCGCAGCAATGACGAGCGCCAACAGCAGGCCACCGTACCACGCCAGCGGTTGCCGCCGCGGCCGCTCGTGCCACCACGGCGCCAGCATAGCTGGGAACAGCACATGTAGCAGCATAACCGGCCCTTTGGCGAGAATACCCAGCCCGCAGGCGAGTGCGACCACGCCGAAACCCAGGACGCGCCGTCCCTGCGCCGCCAGCACCAAGGCCAAGACAGCTGCAATCACCAGCGCGGTCAGAAGCATGTCGAACGTCGTCGGTGGAACCCAGATTGCCCACAACAGGGTGCCGACCAGCAGCCAAGGCGCCGCCACGGCTACTTGCGGGTGTAGCGGCCACAGCCGGCGAGCAAGCTTTTGGGTCAAGAACAGGGATACGAGCGCAAAAATAGGTGGCACCAAACGCGGCCACCATTCGTTTACACCGAACAGCTTCCAACCCAGGTGAAACACCCAGAACAGGAGGGGCGGTTTATGGGGGTAAGGCACGCCGTTCAGATACGGTACCAGGAAGTCTCCGCGCAGCCACATCTCCCACGCGACACTCAGATAACGGGTTTCGTCGATAGGCAGCGGCCCGCGCACAGCGTAGGCTGCGAGCACCAGCACCAGCCACGCGAGCACCCAGCCGCGCTGCCGCCACGGCGACACGTTCATGCCTTTTGCATGTTCTCGTCCGGTCTGGCGTGTCGGTGAAAGATAAAATACAGATTGCGGGAGTAGATAAGAATGCCAGTAGCCTGGCCCAGGATGAACACAGGATCCTGCCGATAGATAGCGTAAGAAAGAAGTGTGACACCACCGGCAACGCTGAAGTACCAAAAGGCGATGGGAATGATGCTGCGTTTCTGCCGTTCGCTATAGAGCCACTGCACCAGGAACCGCATCGAAAATAAGGCCTGTCCTACGAACCCGATTGAAAGCCAGATAATATTGTTTTCCATATTTCACCGTATCTCTACAATTCGTGGAACCTTTGCGCGGCGCTTGAGCCAGGCAACCCCCAAAAGGTCGACGATACCCACCCAGAGCCGATCATTGACTCCATACTTGGAGCGGCCATGTTTGCGGTGCCGGTGGGTAACCTCGATGGCAACGACCTCCCATCCCGCGCGTTGCACCAGTGCCGGAAGAAAGCGATGCATATGATCGAAATAAGGGAGACCCAGAAACACGTCCCGCAAGAAAAGCTTGAGGCCGCAGCCTGTGTCAAGCGTTTGGTCGCCGAGCACGCGAGCACGGACCCCATTGGCGATGCGTGATGATACTCGTCGGATCCACGTATCGTGACGCTTCGCGCGCCAGCCGGTGATCAAGGCGAGCCGGCGATTGGCCGCCTTGTGCCTATGCTCGAGCAGGCGCAGCAGGTCGGCAGGATTGTTCTGGCCATCGCCGTCTAAGGTGGCAATCCATCGCGCTCGGGCTGCAGCAACGCCCGCCCGAATCGCAGTGCTTTGACCACAGCGCCTGGCAAAACGCAGAATACGAAGATGGGGAAATTCCTGCCTTGAATCCTGGAGGCGCGTTGGCGTTTCGTCCGTGCTGCCGTCTTCGGCGTATATGATCTCGTAGTTCAACCGCCCGTCTAACGCGCGTACGATCTCCTCGAGGAGTGGGCGAATATTGTCCTGCTCATTGTGGACCGGTATGACGAGCGAAAGATCTATGCTTCTGTCCGGGGAGTGGGAGGGGGTTATGCGCGGCCTCGAATGTGTTAAGCGCCGCACGGGCTCTCGGATCGCAAACGGACTTGTCGGTACCTGGGGCGTTTCCATCTCCTCAGCCCCTGGCACAATGGTAACGAGCTTTCATTATTGCTCGGAGCGAACGGTGCGCGCGTCTTGGTTGTTTCATCGACCTTCGACCGACAAAAATCCGCTTTTCTTCTTGAGCGCTCTCAGGGCAAGATAAACTACCAACCCTGCGGAAAAAATAATGACCCACATAAGATCCAGTATCGGTCTACCCTGGGCGAATACATCACCGAGGACCTCAAGGATCGTGAACGAAACGATGATGGCGAAAAATCCTGAGTATTCGCGCTTGAGAACGTTCTTGAGGGAAAACGGCAGGCGACTGGGTTTCCAGTTTCGAAATCTTGGCAGAAAAGCGGGGGTCTTACTTGCCCAGTCAATGAATTCTGTCCGAAATGTTTTCCGCAAGAACTCCTCCTCAGCAAACATAATCCTTTCGTAATATAGCCAGAAGATAAGCATGTAAATTGCACTGACCCACCAAAGGCGCGGAAACAACGAGATACCCAACCAGATGAAAAAATTTCCCAGGTAAAGGGGATGCCTTACAATGGAATAGATCCCGGTAGTATTGAGTTCCCGTGCTACGTGTTTTCGAGTGTTCCGGCCCGAGGTCCCTTTCGGGGTGTGGGCTACCGTATAGCAGCGAATAGCGAGCCCGAAGAAGGAGATCAGCAGGTAGATGGATTCCCAGACCTGATCCAGCGCATGGTTACCTCCCGGGTAGGCAAAGTCCCGGAGCCCAATAATAAGGATGGGTATTGCCGCCAGGGGTAGATAGCTTCGCCATCTAAACAGCCAGTTGCCTGTGTCCTGGATTTCCTCGCGTAATGCCATGTCTGTGTTCATCCGAATCCGCGCCTGCTAGGCACGCTCGGCGGCGTCGCACAATACGCCCCAATTGGCAAATGATGGCACATCGGCCGTAAAGAGAATGTAAAACAATTGTGAAATATTCGTTAGAATCGCTCAGTTTGGAAAAACGGGGTGCCGGCACTGAGCGCCCAAGCGCAGCTGGCGATTCTCACGGCGCAACCGCCGAAGCTCTTCACGCTCACCGCTGGTGAGCCCATCGGCGCGCCGGCTCCCATCCGCGATCGGCCTGCCGGACCCAGTTTTGGATCGACTGTGCCGTCGGTTCAAACTCACGAGAAAGCTCCTCAGGCGTGCGCCCCGCACGGACCCGCTCTACCATTTGCCGGCCAAAAAGCCGGCGGAATTGGACCACGGGTCTTTCCCATCGTGTACACCCCCTTCTCAAACGATTACGTGTCCACGAAAACGGGTCAAATCCAGGACTTCGCTTGTTGCCGGCCTTGGCTTTGTCGCTTGCGTTATAATGATCCCACGGAAAATTGGCATCGTTCCACGATCGCTACGCAGGACTCAACATGAGCAATGCCCGCCGATTTTCTGCGCTGAAAGCTAGAACCGCGCACGCCCGAAGACACCTGAAGGTTTGAGGGGCAACCGCACGGCGACGCTACAAGGGTGCTCAAGGTTCTGCCGATTAGCAATATTGATCTTAACATCCGTACACCTGGGTCTGGATTAACCCAGTCCGCATCAAGACAGCCGTGCCAACGGGGGGTGAACTGCACTAATGCGTATACTGGTTATCGAAGACCATCGGGATCTGGTACAGAATATTTGTGAGTTTCTTGAGCCGGAGGGCCACGTGGTCGATTATGCAGGTGATGGAATAACTGGACTTCATCTCGCCCTGGTAAACGATTACGATGTTATTGTGCTTGACCTTACGCTACCCGCCATGGATGGCATCACTCTATGCCAGAAATTTCGCAGTGAAAGCAAAAAGAACACGCCCGTGCTCATGTTGACTGCCAGAGATACGGTTGAAGACAAGTTGCAAGGGTTCAGCGCAGGCACCGATGACTATTTGGTTAAGCCATTCTCTCTGCTGGAAATGAAAGCGCGCCTTGAGGCGTTGCAGCGGCGGGGCCGAGAATCGGGCACGTCGCGCGTCATTGTAGTGGGGGATCTGCAATACGATCCTGACACGCTGTCAGTCCAGCGCGCCGGCCAGCCTATTCATCTGAATCGTACGAATCGCAGAATACTCTCTTTGCTTATGCAGGCCTCACACCGGGTGGTTACTCGTGAGGAGATTGAGCGCGAGATTTGGGGGGACAACCCGCCCGATAGCGATGTTCTGCGTGCGCACGTCTATGCGCTGCGTCGCGCGATAGACAAGCCGTTTGCCACGAAGTTATTGCGAACCATCCACGGTGTCGGGTACCGACTGGCATCTCCCGATGAGCTCTAAATACAGTCTTCGCGTCCGCGTCACCATTGGCATGCTGGTGCTGGTTAGCCTGAGCAGTATTGTTTTTGCCGTAATCGTTTACCTGGCAAGCGAAGAACTCGAGCATAACGTGCTGAACAGTATTCTGCGATTCGAGTTAGCAGAGTTTAGCGACAAGTACAGGCAGGACCTCAATGCGAAACCGCCGCAGTCGGCGACTCTTCAGATATACCTGGGCGGTCAAGCCAATACGATCCCGGACGAGCTAGCAAACTTAAAACCAGGCATTTACGAAGACATGGATCTCGGAGGGCGAGTGTACCACGTGTTGATTAGCGATCTAGGCGCACAGCGAATTTATCTTACCTATGACATTACCGACTGGGAGCGGCGCGAGTGGTTACTCATTCTGATCTTAGCGCTGGGAGTCCTGGTGGTTTCCAGTACTGCGGCAGGGCTTGGTTTCTGGTTGTCACGCGCTCTCATTGCACCGGTTACTCAACTCGCCAATCGCGTGCAAGCCCTGAATCCTCGCAGACGCCAGGTTCGACTCAGTACCGAGTTCAGCGGACACGAGGTACAGGTCATCGCGAAGGCCTTTGACCGCTATCTGCGGCGACTCGATAGCTTCGTAGAGCGCGAGCAGTCCTTTACCGCCACAGCGAGTCACGAGCTGCGCACCCCATTAGCGGTGATTCGTGGGGCAGCCGAGATCCTTGCGGCGCAGCCAGATTTGGCGCCTGCTACGCGAAATGCTGTTACACGCATTCAAACCGCGGCCACGGAAATGTCGGAGTTCATCGGAGCGCTGCTGTTTCTCGCCCGCGAAGACCATTTGCAATCGACTCACAGCGCGAGCGCTTGTGAGCTGACGGAAATTATTCCTACTATCCTCGATGAGCACCGCCATTTATTGAACGATAAGCCAGTAGCGCTTTCGTTTACCTGCGACAGCGCCCTGGCTGTTCGCGGACCACCTATGATGGTCGTAATTGTGATCGGTAACCTGCTGCGCAATGCTATCACCTGTACCGAAAACGGTAGCATACGCGTGATGCTGCAGGATGGCACACTATCGATCGAGGATACCGGTACGGGTATTGCAGCAGATGATCTCGAGCACGTATTTGATCGTCATGTCTCGGGCGGCACTGGCGGCAGCGGACTGGGCCTGTATATCGTAAAAAGCATCTGCGATCGCTATGAATGGAAGGTCACCTTGCACAGCACGCCAGGCAAAGGAACGACCGCTGTTTTGAGTTTCTAAAGGTCGCCATACTGGCTGCTCACAACATGTCGCTGTTCACCGCCGCAACAGTGGAACCCCGGGCGCTGTGGCCAGCCCTGCTTGGCGCGTGGCCGCTAGCACAGCTTCGTGACAGGCGCTGAGGAAAAATTTCTCGGCTGGTGTTTGTGAGTGGGCAGGGCGATGATGACACAGTATGTTGTAACCAATACGAGCTACCCGGACATGCGCAACACAATTACTCCACCAGCAACGCCGATGGCCGCAGCGATGCGCCGTTTCCCGAACGGTTCACGCAGGAATGTCGTGCCGATGAGTGCTGCCATCACCACGCTGGTTTCACGCAAGGCCGCCACCGGAGCCATCGCCCCCAGGCTCAGCGCCCAGATCACCAGCCCGTAGGCACCGATCGCCAGCATGCCCCCGAGCGCGCTGCTGCGCCACTGGTCGCGCACGGCCTGACCAAGAGAACGACGCCGCAGTACGGCTGCGATCACGGCGATTGGGATCCAGTCAAGCGCGAACAGCCAGGCGATGTAGCCAAGCGCATTGCCCGACAGACGGACGCCGGTACCGTCGGTCAAGGTGTAACCGCCAATCATGAAACCAGTGGCGACCGCGAACAGGATCGATTTCATCTCGTCGCGTTGCGACCAGCGTCCGTTCCACGCCAGGCTGGCGACACTCACGGACACGAGCAGCACACTGGCTAGCTGACCGGTGTTCAGCGTTTCGGCTGCAAACACGATGGAGAGCACCGCCACAACCAGCGGCGATACGCCACGGGCCAGCGGGTAGACATGACTTAAATCTCCGAATCGGTAGGCCTGCAGCAGAAAGAGGTAATAAGCGGTATGAATGATTATCGAGGCGAGGATATATCCCCAGCTCGCCGGATCCGGAACGCCTACCCAGGGTATGGCGAAAACCGCCACCACCGCGCTGACCATATTTAACAGCGCAAGCTGGATGAGTCGGTCACCGCTCGATTTGACGAGCGTGTTCCAGACCGCGTGCATGAACGCGGCGAGCAGCACCAGCAGACTGAGTTGAAGATCCATCAGATGTTCGTACTACTGAACGCAAAGACGCAAAGGACGGCTGGAAATTCTTGGGCACATAGCTTGTGCGGGGTGCGCCAGTGGCACAGCAAGGCGACTGGTGAGCCTCACCTGCGGACCGGATAGAGCCCCGTTAGGGGGCGCATACAGGATGTTCGCGCCCGAGCGTCGAGAAAGGGGTGAGCCGGGCAAAGCCGAGTGTCCAGTGGACGCTCGTCGCGCGGTGACACCGGCGGACCAGTAGTATCAACTATATTTATTGCGCCGCACCCCTCGTGTTTCAAACTGCCTCGGCGATGGCCTTACCGAGCTCGCCGGTCTTTGCAGTTCCTCCCATGTCGGGTGTGCGCAGCCGGTTGTTCTCGATAACAGTCTCAATAGCCGCCTCGATCGACCGTGCCGCATCGGCGTGGCCCAGATGCTCTAACATCATCGCACCGGACCAGATTTGTCCAATCGGGTTGGCGATACCCTGACCCGCGATATCCGGCGCGGAACCGTGCACAGGTTCGAACATACTAGGCAGCTTACGTTCGGGGTTGATATTGGCAGAGGGCGCAATACCGATCGTACCTGCTACCGCCGGACCGAGATCGGACAGAATGTCTCCCAGCAGATTACTGCCCACGACCACGTCGAACCAGTCCGGATGCAACACGAAGTGGGCCGTGAGTATATCGATGTGGTACTGGTCGGTGCGGATGTCGGGGTACTCCTTCGAGATCGCGCTGAAGCGCTCGTCCCAGAAGGGCATCGTATGGATGATACCGTTGGACTTCGTTGCCGAGGTGAGATGTTTCGCATCGCGCTTGCGCGCCAGCTCGAACGCGTAGCGCATGATGCGGTCAACGCCTTTACGCGTGAAGATATTCTCCTGGACCGCCATTTCCGCCTCAGAGTCGCGATAAAGGCGGCCGCCAATCTCCGAGTACTCGCCCTCGTTGTTCTCACGCACAACGAAAAAGTCGATGTCCTGCGGACCGCGATCGCGCAGCGGTGAGGTGATGCCCTTGAGTAACCGCACTGGCCGAAGATTGACATACTGTTGCATCTCCCGGCGAATGGGAATCAACAAGCCCCACAGGGACACGTGATCGGGGACGCCGGGGAAACCAACGGCACCGAGATAAATCGCGTCGTAGCTTTTCAGCTGTTCAATACCATCGTCCGGCATCATGCGGCCGCTTTGGGCATAGGTCTCGCAACTCCAGGGAAAGTTGTCCCATGTGAAGCCGATGTCGAAACGTCGACCCGCCGCTTCGAGCACGCGTATTCCTTCTGGAATCACTTCTTTACCAATACCATCTCCGGGAATTACGGCGATCTTGTATGTTTTCATATTATTTCTCTCGGTACGCGATAGATTTGGTCGTGAGTTCAGTTTACTCTACGTCTACACACTGTGTCATTGCCCTGTCTCGTGCAGGTGCCGGCTGGTTGATCACAGAAACGGGTCGCTGACATGGCATTACGGGCCACAAGCTTTGCCGACAAAAGGTAATTACGTGCTACCTGAACCCTACGAACGGTTGTCCCGGGAGCTTTTGGCATTTATTCCAAACTCACGTCTCATCGACGACCCGCTTCGCACGCTGGCCTATGGTACCGATGCGAGTTTTTATCGGCTGATCCCGAAGCTGGTCGTCAAGGTGGAAACCGAGAAAGAAGTGTCGCGTATATTGCGCCTGGCGCGCACGCATGGCACGCCCATCACGTTCCGCGCGGCGGGAACCAGTGTGTCCGGACAGGCGGTTACGGATTCCCTCCTGATGGTCTTGGGCGACGAATGGCAGGGGTATGAGATCAGTCCCGACGCATCCGAGATTCGGCTGCAGCCCGGCGTTGTCGGTGGGCGGGCGAACCAGTACCTGACACGGTTTCACAAAAAGATCGGACCGGATCCGGCATCCATCAATGCCGCCAAGATCGGCGGTATCGCCGCCAACAACGCCAGTGGCATGTGCTGCGTGTTAGCGCAAAACAGTTACCACACGCTCGCCAGCGCACGCATCATTCTCGCGGATGGCTCGGTGCTCGATACGAGTGATCAGAGCAGTCGCAGCGCCTTCAAGCGGAGCCACCGCGGGCTGCTTGACAGGCTCGATCGCCTGGCATGTGAGACGCGCACCAACACGATGCTCGCCGAACGCATCCGCCACAAGTTCAAGATCAGAAACACCAACGGCTATAGCCTCAACGCACTGGTCGATTTCGAAGATCCTATCGATATCCTGCAGCACCTGATGATCGGCTCCGAGGGGACACTGGGTTTTATCGCGGCCATCACCTACCGCACGGTCGATGACCCTCCACACAAGGCAACAGCCCTGGTTCTGTTTCCTGACATTAAGACCGCGTGCGAGGCTGCGACCTTGCTCAGAGGCCAGCCGGTGGTTGCAGTAGAGCTCATGGACCGCGCCTCGCTTCGCTCGGTGCAAGACCAACCAGGTATGCCGCGTGCGCTCAAGCAGCTTGCGGATGAAGCGGCCGCATTGCTGATAGAAACACGGGCCCACCACACTGCGGCACTCAAGCGGAATATCAACATAATCGAACAATCGATTGCTGCTGTGAAGACCGTGTTACCCGTGTGTTTCACTGACAAATCAGAGGAGTACACCCAACTGTGGAACATACGAAAAGGCCTGTATCCCTCGGTTGGTGCCATGCGTGAGCCCGGCACGGTCGTCATCGTCGAAGATGTCGTGTTCCCGATGGAACAGCTGGCGTCCGCAACGTTGGACCTGCAAAAACTGCTTAGGAAACATAGCTACGACCAGGCAATCATCCTCGGCCACGCTATGGAAGGTAACCTGCATTTTGTGTTCACGGAAGATTTCGCCCGGCCCGGGGAGATCGAGCGCTATCAGCGCTTTATGCACGAGTTCGTCGGGTTGGTGGTCCGCAAGTACGACGGCTCGCTCAAAGGTGAGCATGGCACCGGCCGGAACATGGCGCCTTATGTGGAGCTCGAATGGGGCCATGAGGCGTACGCGCTGATGCGCGAGCTCAAATCGATTATCGACCCCGACAATATTCTCAATCCCGGGGTCATCCTAAACAACGACCGTGAGGTGCATGTCAAGAATTTCAAGCCGCTGTTCCCGGTCGATCCGGCGGTAGACAAGTGTATCGAGTGCGGATTCTGCGAGCTGACCTGCCCGTCGCGCGATCTGAGCTTGACTCCGAGACAACGCATCGTCGGTTTGCGCGAGCTTGCACGCTTGCAGGCCACGGGCGAAGATGCCGCACGCTTGCGGAGTTTGCGCACGCTTTTTCAGTATGCGGGTGTCGACACGTGTGCAGCCGATGGTCTGTGTGCACTGAGCTGTCCGGTGGGTATCGACACCGGCCGCATAGTGAAGATCATGCGTGGTGCCGGGGTGGGGCGGGCGCGGGCACGTACCGCAGGCTGGTTGGCCAACCATTTTGCCGCCGCATCCCAGGGGGTGCGTTTTGCGCTCGGCACCGTCAACGCGGCCCACGCGGTCTTGGGAACATCGCTGATGCAGCGCTTCACGCACGGTGCGCGCAGGATTTCGGGTAATCGTATACCGCAATGGAACCCCTACCTGCCCACGGTGGCGAAAATGCCAAAGCGCACCACACGTGCCACGGGAGATGGACCGCGCGTAGTGTACTTTGCGAGTTGTGTCAGTCGCACCATGGGCCCTGCGCGCGGCGATCCGGAGCGCGATTCGCTGCCGGTCAAAACCCACGCCTTGCTGCAAAGGGCGGGATACGATGTGGTCTTTCCGGATAACTGCGAGCGCCTCTGCTGTGGTATGGCGTTCGAGAGCAAGGGGTTGCTGGCACAAGCGAATGCCAAGGCCGGAGAGCTGGGGACAGCGTTGCGCGAGGCAAGCCGCAACGGTGAGGATCCGGTGATCTGCGACACCAGTCCTTGCACGCTGCGCTTGCGTCAGATGCTGGAAAAGCGTGTGAAATTGCTAGACATCACCGAGTTTATTCATGACCACCTGTTAGGGCGCATGACATGGCAGTGCATACCCGAGACCGTCGCTGTGCATGCTACGTGTAGCGCGCGCACCATGGCCCTTGGGGCCAAGCTGCAAAGAATTGCCGAGACGTGCGCGCGCGAGGTGATCGTTCCAGCCGACGTCGGCTGTTGTGGTTGGGCCGGGGACAAGGGTTTCACGCAACCGGAGCTCAGCGCGAGCGCATTACGTAGTCTGCGCGCATCGTTGCCGGCTGAATGCGCATCGGGTTACTCGACCAGCCGTACGTGTGAGATCGGGCTATCGCTGCACAGCGGCCGGTACTATCGTTCCATCGTCTACCTGGTCGACAGCTGCGCGCGCTCCCGGTGTTAAGTGTGGGTCCGAAGCAGTGGTGCCGGCGGCTTATACCCTCTGTGCTGCGCCGCCATTTGACCCGCCGCATTATGGTCGTGACAATGTAATAGCAGAGGGTGCCTATCGTCATGAGGCTGGTTACCTACAATATCCAGTTCGGTCAGGGCAAAGACGGCCGCTTCGATCTCGGGCGCATCGCCCGGGAGGTCGAAGGCGCCGACGTCATTGCCATGCAAGAGGTGGAGCGTTACGGCAAGCGCTCCGGTCTCGTCGACCAGGTGGCCGCGCTGGTCGCGCTGTTGCCGGGGTATCACCGGGTTTACGGGCCGGGGATCGATGTCGATGCCAGCTTCACGGACGAGCGCGGTCAGCTCCATAACCGCCGATGGCAGTTTGGCAATCTGCTCATGTCACGCACCCCCATCCTGTCGGCACGCAACCACATGCTGCCGAAGGCCGGCCTGGTTAACCAGCTCACTTTCCAACGTGCAGCGCTCGAAGGTGTTATTCACTGCCCGCGCGGCGCCGTTCGCCTGTACTCCGTGCACCCCGGTCATGTTTCCAGTCGCGAGCGCCAGGATCAGGTCGCGCAGCTGCTGGATATCCACCGCCGTGCCCCTGGCGCAGGCAGCGTCTGGTCAGTCGGAAGCAGGCGCAGCGATTGGGCGGACGAGTTGCCGGCACCACCGATGCCGCGCGAGGCGATCCTGCTGGGTGATTTCAACGCCCGGCCCGATTCGCCCGAGTATGAGATGATTGTGGGTGGGTTCGACGAAAAATACGGTCGCCTCACAGCACTTGACGGTTTTGTGGATGCCTGGCTTGCAGCGGGCAATGATCCGCAGGGTGGCGCGACAGAGCTACGCCCCGACGGCGATGTTCGTATCGATTACGTTTTCGTAAGCACAGGCTTAGGTGACGTCGTGCGCGCTGCCCGCGTCGACGTCGAGGCGCAGGGCTCGGATCATCAACCACTGTGGGTCGAGATCGAGCTATGAGCCAAGCCCAGTACTTGTACGGGGCAAGTTGCCGAAGTAGCTCGACAGGAAGGGTAGCGTGGATATAAGTATCGGATTCATTGGTTTCGGCGAGGCGGGTTACCACATTGCCAAAGGGCTTCGCGAGGCGGGAGTGCCATCAATCTGCGCATACGATGTGGCACGTAGTGATCCAACACGGCGCGTCACGATTGAGATGCGCGCCGGCGATGCAGACGTTGCACTAGTCGAGTCCCTGGATGAGCTCGCCCGATGCAGCGAGATTGTTATGTCGACCGTGGTTTCCTCTGCGGCCGTAACCGTGGCTGAGGCGGCCGCTCCTCACTTGGGCGGGCGGCACTTCTACATGGATCTCAATTCGACCTCGCCGGAGGTGAAGCAGCAGATCGCGGACATCATCGTCGCCTGTGGCGCGCGTTTCGTCGAGGCGGCGGTCATGGCCGGTGTGCCCCCGCTTGGCCACAAGGTGCCGATGCTGCTCTGTGGCGAGGCCGTACCCGAGCTGATGGCGCGGCTGTCTGCTTATGGCATGGCGCTGGAGAACTTCGGGCCCGGGATCGGCCGCGCCACGGCGACCAAGATGTTTCGCAGCATCGTTGTAAAAGGCCTCGAAGCGTTGTTTCTGGAGTGCGTGCTCGCGGCGTCGCGCTATGGGGTGGCCGAGCGTGTGCTGGAGTACGTAGGGACCGGCTACCCGGGCATCGACTGGAACAAGCTCGCGCACTATCTGATTGGGCGCACCGCGATTCACGGCGAGCGCCGCGCGCATGAGATGGAGGAGGTCGCCCGGACCCTGAGAGCCATGGGCATAGAGCCCATCATGGCGGATGCGGCGGCGCGAAGGATCTTGATGGCCGCGAGCGCCGGCCTCAAATCGCGCTTCGGCGACAACGCGCCGCAGCACTACGCCGAGGTCGTCGCGGCAATTGAGCAGGCCGCAGGCGACAGGTAACAGACGCAGGCGAGTTTCACTCCGGCAGGATCTCGCCTCTGCCCAGTGGATACTGTTTTTCCCACTCGCGGCCATCGGAGGGCCTGATGGTCATTTTATTGACCGTCCCCGGGTCCAGACATCGGGCGTTTACGTTATACCCTTCGGGGTGCGAGCGGGGGACGTAAAACGACTTGATGCCGCAATACCGGCAGAATAGGTGCCTCGCCGTGCCCGTGTTGAACTTGTAGGTTGTGAGGCATTCCGAACCCTTGAATAATCTGAAGCGTGATCGCGGCACAATAAGGCCGAGATAGCCTGACTTGCTGCAGATCGAGCAGTTACACTCTGACACCTCGATTTCGTCGGGGGCCACGACCTCGAATCGTACTCTGCCACAATGACAGCCCCCGGTGTGCTTAATCACGATTTTTCCCCTCCAACGCGGCAATAGCGCGGTTTCTCGGGCTTGTGACACCCGGCCTCGATACTACCGAGCGCACGCAGGCACCCACCTGTGGTTTTCGCCACACACTGGTATCTGTGTGCCCACCGCCTTATGCGTACACGTCATACAGGCGAAGCTACTTGTTTCTTATGCCGACGGCAACCCACGCAGGCGTTTTGCATTCCATGCCGCGTGCGATTTGGCATTTGCATCGCCACGCAAGATCGGATAATCTAATCGCGCGTGTAACTGGCGAGAACGGGTGGATAACCACCGGGGAGCACGCAACCGTCATGCCGTTCGCCTGGGCACTCACATCGAGGTGTGAGTAACTCAGCTCCAGGAGGACGGTCATGAGTACCCACCGCGCACTGCTTCAACAATACGATCCTGACGTCTTTGATGCCCTCATCGGTGAAGAAACACGCCAGCGTAACGGCATCGAGCTGATCCCCTCTGAGAATTATACCTACCCGGAGGTCTACTGCGCCAACGGCAGTGTTTTTGCCAACAAGTACTCGGAGGGCTATCCGGGCCGCCGCTATTACGGTGGCCAGGAATTCACAGACCGGATTGAGACGTTGGCCATCGAGCGAGCCAAGCAACTGTTTGGTTGCGAGCATGCCAACGTCCAGCCATTGAGCGGCTCGCCTATGAACCAAGCCGTGTACATGGCATTTCTCGACCCGGGCGACGCGGTATTGGCCATGGATCTAAGCCATGGCGGTCATCTGACCCACGGTGCTCCGGTTTCACACATGGGTAAAATCTTCAGATTTATACCCTACAAGACTGACGCAAGTACGGGTGAAATCGATTTTGACCGGGTTATGGCGCTTGCGAGAGAGGCAAAACCGAAGATTGTTTTGTGTGGCTATTCCTCCTACCCGGGTGATTATGACTATGCCGAGTTCCGGAAGATCGCCGATACAGTCGGCGCTCTGGCTATGGCCGATGTATCGCATATCGGTGGTTTGATTGCCGGCGGCGCTATGGGAAATCCCTTTCATGAAGGATTCGACATCGTTACGACTACCACGCACAAATCATTACGCGGCCCCCGCGGCGGCATGATCTTGTGCAAGCGAGAATATGCGAAAAAAATCGATCAAGCAGTCTTCCCGGGGTTACAAGGCGGCCCTCATATGAACGCTATTGCCGGTATTGCCATTGCCCTGGGCAAAGCGTTGCAACCGGAGTTTCGGGCATACGCACGACAGGTACTAAAAAACGCGGTTGCGCTCGCCAACTCCCTGAAGGAGAAAGGCTGCAAGCTGGTAACGGGTGGTACCAGAAATCACATGATGGTGGTGAACATCGTAGAGAGTTTTGACTTCGATGGAAGCATCGCGGAGAAGGTCCTGGGCACGATCTCGATCACGGTCAACAAGCAGTTGATCCCTGATGATCTGCGCCCACCATGGAGGCCTAGTGGGGTTCGCCTTGGCACGCCCGCTGCGACTACGCGGGGGATGGCAGAAACCGAGATGGAGCAGTTGGCGGATTGGATTTGCACGGCTTTGGATTCGAAAGACAACATGGAAATGATGAAACACCTTGACCAACAGGTACGCCGCCTGTGCGAGCGGTTTCCAGTACCGGGACTGGATGAATCAGGCGGGACATCGTGCATCAGGCCAACCCCATCAACCGATCACAATCTATTCACTCCGGGCACAGGTGTCGTCGATCCCCCAGTGGGCGACCAGCCGGTCGGAATCGCTTAGATACCTGCGTCGGTGCCGGCGGTCAGTGACTTGCAGCATGGCAGCCCGGTCGTACCACCACCACTTGCGCATCGGATCCGTGTAAGAATGTTCGTCCAGACTCAACGCCCTTTTCTCGTCGTGACCATCGGGCCCCTCACGCAGTTCCCATATACCCTGGATCTCGCAGCTAGACGAGCATAGTTCAACGAGATGGTCTATCAGCTCTGGCAAGGTCGGCGCGGTAAAGTCTTCGCGCTTACCCGATCCATTGACACCACGCTGTATCGTTGTGCAAATGTACGCGGTTACTCTGCTCATAGCCTGTTCTCCTCCACCGGAACCATGGGGTAGCTCCAGCACTGCGGCTAGTATTAAGCATGATCCCGTCTAGACGAATCGCTGTACACGCCTATTGTTTATCCTCAGGCGCCAGCCAGGCGTTCAAGCGGAGGAAAGGCGCATGGATCTGGAGCGAGTTCTTACAATGCTGCCGCCAGCAAAAGGGATCTTTCGTTATTGCTTCATGGATGCAGGCCCTCCGATACGGTGGTCACGGCACATACTACGCGGAGCATAAAATAGTTCACACACGGCGTCTCGCCGGTGTCCGCCCCCGGATCCAGGGTTTCGCCTGTATCCGCCGCGCCCCGGAGCCTCGCGACGAGACATTCCCTGTCTCAGCGCTCGGGCGCGGCTTTCAGCGCTGCGCTTTCCCTGCTGCGCTTGAAAGCCCGGGGCGCACCGTCCGTGGCGCGCCCGCTCGGCGGGACGGCGATCCACCGGACCGCCGTCTTTTCCCGCCTCGCCCTGTCCGCGCCCCCTGCGGGGCTTTGCCCGGGGCGCGGCGGGGCTCCACCAGTCACCGGTCGCTGACACCGGCGAGCCTTAAAAGGGATGTACTTACTGCTCTGGGTAAAAATTGCCTGTTTATCTGCCCCAACATTCCGTTAATCCGCCATAGCGTGATTTCTTCACAAGTATTGCGGCACAATGCCGCGTTCGTGGGTGGGTGTGGGTTACGTATGTCCAGTATGGGCAGAGTCTGACTACCTTCATCGACTGAACGGGCCATTAGGATGGGTAAAGCAAGGCCAAGGAACCTCGTCGCCTTTTTAATTGTCTCATTTTTCATCTTCGCCTTGACCGGTTGCGGGGAGGGCGAATCGGCATCGGGCCCACCTCCTTTCACCCCGGAAGGACGGGCACCAACCGGCACCGGTGCGGCGGTGCTGTCCTGGTTGCCGCCTGTCTCAAATACCGATGGCTCACCGGTCGACTTGATGGGTTTTATGGTCTATCAGGGTACTTCGTCGGGGAGCCTGCAGGCCGTGCGTATGGTGAGCGCCATTGACACAACCACCGTGATT